>CAXSEE010000043.1:8259-25459 GCA_964235615.1 uncultured Acetobacteraceae bacterium
CAGTGCCATCGAGGGGGAACGGCTCGACCGAAGCAGGTGCGCTCCTCGATCGCACGGCGTTTGGGCATGGATATCGCCGGCCTGATCCCCGCCGACCGTCATGTCGATGGCGTCGTCGAGATGACGCTCGACGCTGCCCGGAACTACGAGGGCAGGCTGACCGCGGAACGCCTGCCGAGCGATCCCATGCAGCTGGTCTCGGGACCGATGGGACGAGCGCGCGTCCATTTCGAAGCACCCGCTTCCGAACGGCTCGACGTCGAGATGCGCACATGGCGCTCGCCCACTCGGAAGGCGTGTCCCAGCGCTTCTACAGCATGTCGGCCCAGATCCAGGCTGAACGCAGCACCTGCTATCGGACGCTTGAGGCGACGCAGCGGGGAAATCTGGACATCACGGCCTGGCTGGGCTGGTTCCTGGCCTGTCTGGATCGTGCCTTCGAGCGGGCGGACAGCCTGCTGGCGACAGGCATGGGTAGAGCCCGGTTCTGGCAGATCCATAACGAGATCTCCCTCAACACCCGGCAACGCCTGATGCTGGGCAAGCTTCTGGACGGCTTCGAGGGCAAGCTCACCAGTTCGAAGTGGGCCAGGATCACGCAATGCTCGCAGGATACCGCGCTGCGGGACATCGATGACCTCCTGAACAAAGGCGTCCTGCATCGGCAAGAAGCCGGCGGCCGCAGCGCATCGTACGTCTTGCACGAGCGTCTGCGCGGATCATGATGCGGCCTGCTGATGTGACGAAGCACCGGAGATGCCCCATACTGGTCTGCAGCACGGTGAAGCAGCATCAGGATCAGAGCCAATGTTCCATAAGATCAACACGGTCGCGGTCGTCGGGGCCGGATACATGGGCGGCGGCATCGCACAGGTCCTGGCACTGGCCGGCATGCAGGTCACGCTGGCCGATGCCTCGTCGGCGGCGACCGAGGCAGCCCACGCGCGCCTGCTGACCGAGGCGGCACAGTTCGAGCAGCAGGGCCTGTTCCCCGCCGGCGCCGCCGACCTCATCGGCAAGAACCTGCATGTCGCCGCCTCGATCGAGCAGGCGGTAGCCGATGTCGACTTCATCGAGGAGGCGGTGTTCGAAGTGCCGGCGGTCAAGCACGACGTGCTCCGCCGCATCAGCGCCGCGGCCCGGCCGGACGCGATCATCGGCACCAACACCTCCACCTTGCCGGTGCATACGCTGGCGCCGGCGGTGACCCATCCCGCCCGCTTCCTCACGGTGCATTTCAGCAACCCCGCCCCGTTCATCCCAGGCGTGGAGCTGGTGTCCGGCACCGAGACCGATCCGGCGGTCATCCCGATCGTCAAGGAGATGCTGATACGCGCCGGGCATCGCAGCGCCGAAGTCGCCGACACCCCCGGCTTCGTGCTCAACCGCCTGCAGTACGTGCTGCTGAAGGAAGCGATGTCGATCGTCGAAGAGGGCATCGCCTCGGCGGAGGACGTCGATACCATCGTCAGCACCACGTTCGGCTTCCGGCTGGCGTTCTTCGGCCCGTTCGCGATCGCCGACATGGCCGGGCTCGACGTCTATGCCAACTGCTTCAAGACCTTCGAAGATGCCTACGGCAGCCGTCTGGCAACGCCGGAACTGCTCAAGAAGCTGGTCGGCGAAGGCAAGTTCGGCACCAAGTCCGGAGAGGGGTTCAGCGGCAAGTTCAGCCCCGAGCAACTGGCGAAGATCGTCGCCTATCGCAACAACGCCTACGCCCGCATGGGACAGTTGCTGGAAGAGCTGGGACCCTCGCCGATCCGGGAGTGACCTCCGCTACCCAATGACGGCGCGCAGGCATAGCGCCAACGAGGTGGCGCCGGGGTCCGCGTGCCCCTTGCTACGTTCGGCCAAGGGCCGTGCCCGGCCAAGGCGAGGCAGCATCTGCGCCGTGGCTTCTGCGGACCGGGTTGCCGCCTCGGCCGCCGCCTGCCACGCCTCGCCGAGCGGTTGGCCGCGTCCGACCTCCTGCTGAAGCGTCGTCGCGAAGGGTTCCAGCGCGTCGACCAGTGTCTTGTCGCCGGGTTTGGCACCCCCGAGCCGGGTGATCCCCTCCAGGGCTGCCATGGCGGCACGCGCCACGGCGTCGGCGCGCGCGGGGGCATCGTCGGCGAGCATGCGCGCCGCGGCGACCAGTCCAACCCCCCACAAGGCTCCTGAGGTGCCTCCTGCCCGTGCCGCCCAGGCCTCGCCCGCAGCCGCCAGCACGCTGGCTGGCCCGGCTCCGATCGACGCCGCATCCCGCACCGCCTCGGCCGCCGACGCGGAGCCGCGAGCCATCCCCTGGCCATGGTCGCCGTCGCCCGCGACCGCATCCAGCCGGCCAAGCTCGGCTTCCGCTGCGGCCATCGCCCGAGCAATGGCATTGATGCCTTGCGCGACCCTGGCCCCTGCCCTCGCCGCATCCGGATCTTTCGACGCCGTCAGCGCGGGCAGGGTCTCATCTTCCTCGAAAGCCGGCGCCGGCTGGGTTACGGAGATGGCGCCCCGACGCAATGCGGGGGTATCGCACTCGGCCAGCCAGAGCGGCTCCAATGTCTCGTCGAGCCAGGTCAGGCTCAGCGAGCAGCCCGCCATGTCGAGGCTGGTGACGAACTCGCCCACCTCCGGCGCCACGACTTCGAGGCCATGAGCCTTTAACCGCTCCGAGATCGCCGCCCAGAGCACGAATAATTCCTCCCACTTGGTGCTGCCGAGCCCGTTCAGCACCGCCGCGACCCTGCTGCCGGCGCCGTCGGGTGCTTCCCTCAACAGCGCGGTCACCAGCAGCTCGGCGAGCTCGGTCGCGCGCATCGCCGGCCGTTCCTCGGTGCCGGGTTCGCCGTGGATGCCGAGCCCGATCGCGATCCGCCCCTCCGGCACCGTGAAGAGCTGTGCTTCGGCACCGGGCAACACGCAGCCGTCGAACGCCACGCCCAACGAGCGCGTGCGTGCGTTGGCGTGACGCGCGACATGCTCCACCTGGTCCAGCGACTGCCCGGCCTCCGCCGCGGCGCCAGCGACCTTGAACACCACCAGGTTGCCGGCGATGCCGCGCCGTCGCTCGGGCTCCGAGCCGGACGCGCTGGCGATGTCGTCGGTGATGGCCAGCACCCGCACGTCGATCCCGTCCGTGCGCAGCAGTTCCGCGGCCAGGCTGAAGTTGAGCACGTCGCCGGCGTAGTTGCCGAAGCCCAGCACGATCCCGCCGCCACGATCCGCGAGCTTGGCCACATGACGGACCGCGCGGGTGGCCGGCGAGGCGAACACGTCTCCCGCCACCGCCGCATCGGCGAGCCCCGGACCGACATAGCCGAGAAAGGCCGGATAATGTCCGCTGCCGCCACCGACGACCAGGGCGACCTTGCCGTCAGCGGTAGCGCCGGCCCGCAGCACGCCGCCGCGCACGGCACGATGAGTGGCAGAATGCGTAGCACAGAAGCCGGCCAGCGCGGTTGCCGCGAACGTCTCGGGATCATCCAGGACATGGGTCATGCGACGATTTCCCTCAACGAGGCAGGATGCGGCGCAGATACTCGCGGTTGAGCGCACTCACGCTCAGCCCGTCGCCGCCGTAATGCTCGAGCAGGAAGGCGCTGTTGAAGCCATGCTCGATCATGATGCGGGTCGCGGTGCGATAGTTGATGGTGCCGAGTTCGAGCGGCAGCGGCCCGGTCACCACCATGCCGCTGGTGGCATCCTCGGTGCGGAAATAGTTCTTCGCGTGCCAGTAGCCGGCGAAGGGCGCCACCTTCTCGATCATCTTCAGCCAATGCTCGACCGGCCGGTGCAGGCGGATCAGGTTGCCGATGTCGGCATTGATCTTGACGTTGGGCAGGTCGACGTCGGTGGTGAAGCGCACCGCGCTGTCCGCCGTGCCGAGATAGGTGTCCTCGTACATCTCCAGCGCCACCTCGAGACCGAGCTCGGCGCCATGCTTGCCGAGCTCGCGTATGCGGCTGACCGCCTTGTTCCACACCGCCGGGTCATCCGGTGGATTGAGCGCCCCCTGCGCGGTCCAGAACCAGAGCGCCTCCTTCTGTGCCGGATGCAGCGCCTCGAACAGCCCGAACGACACCGCCCTGGCGCCGATCTTCGCCGCGGTGTCGATGACGCGATGGTTGTAGGCGAGATATTCGTCGCCGAACTTGTCGTCGATGACGCTGCGGCGCGCCGTGGAGATGGCCGGAATGGACAGGCCGGCCTCGGCCACCACCGCCATGAACTCGTCCAGCCGGGACGGTTCGAGATCGGCGATGCGCAGCCAGCTATCGGTCGGGTCGAGCTCGGTGAAGTTGGCGTCGCTGACATCCTCCAGCGTCTTCGCCCATTGCTCCGCGGACTGGTCCTGGACGCTGCTGCCGTCCTTGAGGATGTTCGGATACTGGATCATGGCCGCCGCGATCGGCCAGTTGCTGCGGTTGTAGCGCGTCGTGGTCATGCCGCTGCTCCCTTGTTGCCACCGAGTTCGTCCTCGACGTGCGCGTGGATGATCTCCTCGAAGCTCGTCTCGGAGTGGAACCCGAGAGCCTGCGCGCGCCGGGCGTCGAACGCCTGCGCCCAGCCGCCCACCATGCGCTGTATGGCCGGGTCGGGCTCGCGCCGTATCAGCGCCACCGCCTGCTCGCCCGCCACCGATTTCAGGGCGGCGATCTGCTCGCCGACGGTCACCGACAGGCCGGGCATCGACAGGTTGGGACGGCCCTCCAGGCTGGCCTGGTCGAGCGACGCGGCATGGGTGAGGAAATGCACCGCCGAGCGCGGGCTGGTCATCCAGTGGCGCACGTCGTCGGTGACCGGCAGGATCGCCTCCATGCCGACCAGCGGCTCGCGGATGATCCCGGAGAAGAAGCTCGACGCCGCCCGGTTCGGCTTGCCCGGACGCACGCAGATCGTCGGCAGGCGCAGCCCGACACCGCGGACGAACCCGCGCCGGCTATAGTCGGCGAGCAGCAGCTCGCCCATCGCCTTCTGGGTGCCGTAGCTGGTCTGCGGCGTGAGCGCGTAGTCGTCGCCGATCACCGCCGGAAAATCACCGCCGAACACCGCCAGCGACGAGGCGAACACGAACCGCGGCACCCAGCCGCCGCCCGCCTCCGCACGTATGCCTTCCAGCAGCAGCCGGGTGCCGTCCAGGTTGACCCGGTAGCCTTTCGCGAGGTCCGCCTCGGCCTCTCCGGAGACGATGGCGGCGAGGTGGTAGATCAGGTCCGGCCGGGTCTTGAGCAGCGACGCCGCCACCTCCGGCGACGACAGGTCGGCGGCAGTGCCGCTGGTCTCGCCGGTGAAGCCGACCGGAGCAGTCGGGACAATTACGTCGACGAGGTCCAGGTGGGTCACCGCCTGGCCCGCGACGGCGCCGTCCTGCGCCAGGCGTTCGGCCAGTTTCCGGCCCAGCATCCCTGCCGCGCCGAGAATGAGAACACGCATCAGGCAATCCTCCGCTTCTTGTCGTTGACTTGTCTAATCGCTGCCACGGCGTTCGGCACCGTGACATACCGGCCGCCGACGAACCAGCCTTGACAGTGCCCGTTCGAGAATGCGCTACGGCGAGCCAGAGGCGCGCTTTGCGCCGCCCGGCGTGGGTTTTCGAGCATCGGAGTAGCGCGGCCTTATGGGCCGTGAGCACCGACGCGCAGGAAAGCCGCGTTGGATGGCCGTCGCAGCGCATTCTCGAACGGGCACTCAGGCGCCCTGCTGGTTGGCCGCCTGCTCCGCCTCCTGGGTCAGGCGTTTCTCGTTGCGCTTGAGGAACACGATCGCCGCGATCACCGCGATCCCTGCCGCGATGCCGACAGTGATGCCGACCGGCCCGGAGATGCGCTGGGCCTGCTTGCCGAGCAGATAGGCCGCCAGCCCGTAGCCGCCAGCCCAGCCGATCGCACCCAGGGCGTTACAGATCAGGAAACTGTGCCAGGGCATGCGGTTGGCCCCGGCCAGCAGGGCGACGAAGGTGCGCAGCACGGCGATGAAGCGACCGAAGAACACCACCTTGCCGCCGTGGCGGCGGAACAGATAGCGGCCGACCTTGAGCCGCTGGTCGTTCAACCCGATGTGCCTGCCGTACCGCTTCAGCACGCGGAAGCCGACCGAGCGGCCGATCAGATAGCCGAAATTGTCACCCATGATGGCGCCCAGGATCGCCACGGCCAGCACCCAGACGATATTCAGCCGGTGCGTGGTGGCGCAATAGATGGCCGTGCCGATGATCAGGCTTTCGCCCGGCAACGGTGCGCCCATGCTCTCGAGCATGACGATCAGCCCGATGACGCCATAGCCGTAATGCTGCAGGAGATGGTCGAGATGGTGGATAAGGAACATCTTTCTCGACCGGACGACCGACGGCCCGCCCGTCTTGCGGTTCAGGAACCGCGCGGGACCCTTTTCTGTCAAGCTGTCGTGGCTCCACACAGGACAACAACCATGACCCCTCCAAGCACGGACAAACGTATCGAAGCCCCATGCGGAAGCTGGCCGTCGGAGGTCAGCGCCGCCCTGGTGGCCGGCAAGACGGTCGGTCTGTCGACGTTGCGCGGGGATGGCGCCGACCTGCTCTGGCTGGAAAGCCGGCCGTCGGAGGCCGGCCGCACGGTGCTGTGCCGCCGGCAGCGGGGCGAGACGAAGGATCTGACCCCGGCGCCGTTCGATGTCGGCTCCCGCGTGCACGAATATGGCGGCGGCGCCTACGCGGTGTCGGGGGCGCGCATCGGCTTCAGCCACCGTCCCGACGGGTCGGTCTGGCTGATCGAGCCCGATCCGCTTGGCGGGGACCAGGCACCGCGCGCGATCAGCCGCGTGGCCGGGCTGCGCTTTGCCGACTTCTGCTTCACGCCCGACCGGCGCTACCTGCTTGCGGTGCGTGAGGATCATCGCGACGTCACGGCGCGTAAGGATCATCGCGACGCCGCCGCCAGCCAGCCGGAGGCGGCGATCGTTGCCTTCGATCTGGCGGCAGTGCTGGATGCATCCACCAACGAGGGCGACGTGCTGGTGCGCGGGCCTGACTTTCTCTCCAGCCCGCGACTGTCCCCGGACGGCCGCCATCTGGCCTGGATCGAGTGGGACCATCCGAACATGCCCTGGGACGCGACCAGGCTGCACCGCGCCGCGGTCGCGATCGACCAGCAAGCCGGCATCACCTTGTCCGAAGCGCGCTGTCTTGCCGGCCGGGCGGGTGACGAGGCGCTGCTGCAGCCGCAATTCGCGCCGGACGGGACGCTGCATGTGTGCTCCGACCGCAGCGGCTGGTGGAACCTCTATCGACTGCCGGAAGAGGGCGCGGTGCCGGTCTGTCCGATGTCGCGGGAAGTCGGCCTGCCGCCCTGGGTGTTCGGCCAGCGTTCGTACGCGTTCCTGCCGGACGGCAGCCTTATCGCCGCCGCCGTGGAGGAGGGCCGCGTGCAGCCGCTGCATATCGTCGGCGAGGTGCAGCATTTGTTGCCGATCGGGCCTGTCGCGGAGTGTCCGGTGGTCCTGGACGGATCGCGGCTGGGCTGGCTCACGGCGTCAGGGGATCGACCGGCCGCGGTGATGACGGCACCCTTCGACCAAGCTGGCAAAGGCGACGTCCTCGCGCTGGCCTATGCCTTCGAGCTGCGGGCGGACGACATCGCCATCGCCGAGACGATCCGCTTCGAGACGCCCGACGGCAGCCTCGGCCACGCCTTCTGCTATCCTCCGACCCACCACGGCTATGCTATACCAGCGGGTGAGCTTCCGCCTCTGGTGGTGATGGCGCATGGTGGCCCGACCGGGATGACCAGCGACGCGCTGTCCCTGCGCATCCAGTGGTGGACCAGCCGCGGCATCGCCGTGGTGGACGTGAACTATGGCGGATCCAGCGGCTTCGGACGCCCCTACCGGCGTCGGCTCGACGGGAAATGGGGAATAGTCGACGTCGACGACTGCATCGCGGCGTGCATGCACCTGATCGAGACCGGACGCGCCGACCCTGCGCGCATCGCCATACGCGGCGGCAGCGCCGGCGGCTTCACGGTGCTGGCCGCCCTGACCCGGTCGAGCCTGTTCTCCGCCGCAGCCTGCCTGTACGGCATCGGCGAACTCCGCAGCCTGGCCGCGGATACGCACAAGTTCGAGTCCCGTTATCTCGACCGGCTGATCGGCAGGCTGCCGGAAGATGCCGCGATCTACGATGCCCGCTCGCCGGTCAACCATCTCGACGCGCTGCGCTGCCCGGTGATCTTCTTCCACGGCGTGGAAGACAAGGTGGTGCCGGTCGCCCAGAGCCGCCTGATGGCCAAGGCCCTGCAAGACCGCGGCATCCGGGTCAGCCTGCACGAATTTGAAGGCGAGGCGCACGGCTTCCGACGTGAGGAAACTATCCGGCAGGTGCTGGAACTGGAACTTGCTTTCTATGGCAGCATATTCGGCTTCACGCCGGACGGGACCAGCTGAGTGCGCGCCACTTGTTATTAAGTTATATTGTCTCGGCTTCATTTCGATCAACGCGATCGATAGGAGAGTTCGTCTTGTATTTATAGTGTCGAGCCACGCCCCTTCGGAGGCAATTTACGCAAATTTGCTCGGATCTCTAATAATACCTTCTTATTAACGCGTTGGCTGTATCAATAGCCTTACCATCATATAACCGTTGTAGTAATAATTTACCGACGCATTCACTAACAAATATGCGGATACTCCTTCTGCGGACCGGACTTCGGAACGCATCCGACATCGCACATGCATTGCAAGCCGCGAAATGACGGGACCTTATATTGAACAGCCAGGACCGCATTTCGAAGCTTCTTGTTCACATAGCTCCTCTTCGCGACGGATCGCTTCGGATCGAGAGCTTGAAGACATGACGGTCCAGGCACGACAAGCCGAGGACGGGCTCTGGCTGCTTGCCGGACCCGTCGAGCCGGTTCCGGAGGTGACGATCTGGGACGTCATCGAACACAGCCTCGGCAAGGATGTCGATACGCCTTGCATTCGATGCGGATCCCTGATGCTCGACCGGGCCGAGTTCACGGCCGAGGTCGCACGCATACCCTGGCAGCCTGGCCACGAGCGAGCCGGGCTGTGGATGTCCCGCACGATCTCGTCGGTGATCGCCACCCTGGCAATCTGGAAGAACAATGCCGTCTACGTGCCGATTGCCGTGGAGCATCCGCCGTCCGAGGTTGCAGCCATCGCGGCACGATGCGAACTCGATGTAATCATCACTGATCGGCTGCTCGATCTTTCCAACTACCGGATGGGCGACCGGATCGAAGGCATCGATACGGTCCTGTATTTCTATTTTCGTATCGATAACAAACGAAGTTCGTTGCCTGGTGACCGACCCTGCTATATCGCCCATACCCCGGGAAGCGGCGGAGATCCCAGAGGCGCCATGATATCGCACGCGGCGCTGCTGAACCGGATCGCGTGCATGCAGCGCCTGCTGTCGGTCTCCACGGACGACAGGTTTCTCTATAAATCGTCGGTCGCATTCGACGTGCATGTGTGGGAGTTCACCCTGGCGCTGGCGAGCGGCTGCATGCTGCTGGTCTATCGCCAGCGGAAAGAATCCCTGTTCGATATCGTCGACATCATCAGGGACGAACGGGTAACGGTGGTCGGTTTCGCGCCGGCGTCGCTCTACCTGGCTTTGCGCATGGACAGTTTCATCGAAAGCAGCATGCTTCGCGCTGTCCTGTGCGGAGGCGAAGCCTGGAGACCGCAGCTCGCGCGCCATTTCTACATGAAGATGCCAGGCCGCCTGCTCTATAATTCATATGGCTCGACCGAGACCACCATCGCGGTCGGCAACTGGCTGGTGCCGGACGATCCGGGATTACGCCAGATCGCCCTGGGGAGACCTCTCTCCAACATCGTCTTCGCCATCGACGAGCAGGAACGCTTGCTCACCGAGCGGGGCCTGGAGATCATCGGCACGCTGTCGGTGGGAGGGGTGCAGGTGGCGATGGGCTATGTCGACAGCCGCCGCACCGACCGTTTCTCGGAGCGCCTGGTCGAAGGCCGCCGATGTCGCTTCTATGCCACCGGTGACCGCGTGCGACTGGAAGTCGAGACCGGCGATGTCTTTTTCCAGGGGAGCCAGGACCAGATCGAGATCGGCGTCCGGATCGAGCTCGAAGGGATCGAGGAAGCGGTCCGCGGTGCCAAACCTGTCGAAGCCTGCGTCGCCATTCTCGGAGGCACGACAGCCACGCCGCTGATCTGGGTGATCTACACGTCGGCTGGAGCTGTTGCGCTGGACCCGGCCATCGTCCGCAACGCCTGCCGGCAGCAGTTCACGGACGCAATCGCCGTATCCGGCTTCCAGCAGGTGGCGAGCTTCCCGCTCGGCCAGAATGGCAAGATCGACCGCGCCGCCGTCGTCCGATTGATCTCGCCCGACCTCCAGCCGGATCCTGCATGGCAGCATCATGATCCTGTCGACATCATATCGGCGCCGATCCTCTAGCACCCGTCGTGAACAGCCTTTTTCACCCGCTCGAAGGCAGCTGGCTTGGCCGGCTCCATGCGGAACTTGTCAACGAGGCGGATCGTCTTCGGGGACTGCCAAGCCGGCGCCTGTGGCCGCTTCAGGCGGGCTTCGCCATCGCCTCATACCAACCGGCCTTGAGCTTGACCCATGAAAGACCAAGGCCCTGCCCTGGACCCGCTCAAGGCGGAGCCTTGAGAATCCATAGGATTGGTTTCCAAAGGCCAAGGCCTTTGGCGGGTCTGGGCAGAGCCCAGCCTTTTGAAGGCGGATGCCGGATTGCGACGAGGAGTCCAGAAGCTCGTGCTTTTGCATCCCGGGCTACATCCAGTCGATCCCGACTAGGAAACCGCGGCACGGACCGGACCCTCGCCACCTGCGGTCCGCACGCAACGGTCCAGGATCGCGTGATGGAGTTCGGCAGGAGACAGGTCGCAACCCTCGGCGGCGGGGTTCGAGGCATCACGGGGAAAGCGCAGCAGCACGAATGGCGTATGCCGCTCCTGGCCATGCTCGATGCTGCCCGGTATCGCCGGCCTGTGGTCGCCAAAGAACGCCAGCAGCGCCGGGCGTCCATGCGCGTCCAGATGATCGATCAGCTTCTGCAGCATCGTGTCGCTGTTGCGCAGATGGTGGTGATAGGCGCCAAGCGGGCTGTCGCACCCTTCGAGCCGCGCCGTTGTCCACGGACCGTGATTCTCCATCGTCACCGCGTAGAGCAGCGTCGGCTGGTCGGCTGCGTCGATCTCCGCTGCCAGCAGCGCGCCCATGACGGCATCCGCGACATGCGGACCCTGAGCGCGCCCCGCCGGTTCCCGTGCGCCCTGGCCGGGGAATGCTTCCGGGCCCAGGATCGTGTCGAAGCCGATCGAGGGCATGAGCCGATCCCGTTGGTAGAACCGCAAGTCATGCGGATGGAGGAACACGGCGCGCGAGAAGCGGGGACGCAGCCGGATCGGCAGGGCGTAGGAGCGCTCGCCGGATGCGGTGAGGAATGGGTTGAAGCAACGGAAACCGAGCTGCGTTTCGCTGCGCCCGAACAGGACGCCATACTCGGTGCGCATCGTATAGGCGCCGAAACCGCTCACATCGAGCCGGCCCCACAGCGCGGCGCGCGACCGCGCCCCGGCGAGGCCGGGCAGCGGGTCATGCCCGCCGTAATCGGCTGGATCGGTAAACGACTCGCACTGCACCACCACCACCAGTTCCACTTCGGTAAAGACGCTGGGGCCAGGCCTGATGCAGGGCGGGGGATCGCGCTGCGCCCGCCAGCGCATGCCGTGGAGCAGCATCGTCGTAAACAGCCCGTGCCGTCGGACGTCGCGCCCGAGATCGGGAACGGTCACCAACCGGCGATAGGGGCCGCTGTTCGGCAGCCCGATCAGGCCGCCGCCGCAGACGGCTACAAGTGCCACGCCGGCCGCCTGTGTCGATGCGTCCAACGTGAGCCCCTCGAGGATCAGCCAGCCCAGCCCGACGGCGACCAGCGGGACCAGCACCCACGCCGCCGTCGGCACGGCGTTAAGGTAGAAGCCCGGGGCACGCAGCATGTCGGTGACCACCAGGAAGTCGGTGAAGATCAGGGGCTCGCCGAGCAAACGGTATTTTGCGTTGGATGCCGTGACGCATCCCAGCGCCAGGAGCACCGGCATCATGGCCGCGATGGCGATGTTGCCGGTCAGGCCAAGGCCGAGGCCGAACAGCAGCATCACGCCGAGCTGCCGTGGCGGCAGGCTGGCCATGCTGCGACGCCAGCCGCGCGCAGGGGCGGCCAGCCGGTCGAGCAGCTCCGCAGCCAAGACCATGGCTATCGGGAACAGGACATCTGCGACCGGACTATGGATCGGGTTCTGCTCCAGATTGAGGCAGGAACGGCGCAAGCGGCCGATCGCCACGTGCTGCCGGATAGCGGCGCATCCCACGCATCACTGCTGCATATTGCCGAGTAAAGAGATCTGCCGACAACACCCATTGTGCCATCGGCAAGACGAAGCTAGCGTGTTGAAGGATGTAATAATAAGCGGTTAAGCCGACCACCAGATGGCTTGGCATGAGAAGGGCAGCCTCTGAACGGAACACCAGCAGGCATCCGGGCTGGGCAAGAGAGAGCCCCTCTACTGCTGCGGATCCCCCCATTCCGAAAGCACGTTCCGATGCTCGGCATGGTGGAGCGGAGCTGGGACCAAATTCCGCCGCTAGCTGGCCCCGGGCAGGGCAGCCACCCTGCCACAGTGGCCGACCTGTGCCGGCTGCGGGTCGGCGGGAGCTTCTGGGCACCAGCTCCCCGCCTGTCCAGCATCGCTTCCCAGGCCCTCGTTCTTGTCCCGCTGCCACGCGAGGCTGCCGCGGCTCGGGAATTGTGGCGATCGGCGAGGGCTTCGCGGGAGGCGGCAGCCCTGGTCCTGGTGCTTCCGCAAGCGCCTCTCTCACACGGTCTGAAGCGGCTGGCGGCAGCGGCGCGTGCTGCCGGATCACTGCTCGCCGCACAGCCGGTCGATCCGCATGCGCTACTTGACCGGGTGCGGGAGGTGTGGCTGGCCGGGATGGACGAGTTCGGGCTGCTCGCGCTGCTCCGCGGTTATCCGGTCATGCAGCGGCAGCGTGACGGCAGCTGGCGGCTCGAGGACCCAGCACGCGCCGCGGCATTGCTGCTCGAACACACGCGCTACCGCGATCCGTTTTCCGGCCGCCCGATCGACGCGGCGGCAGCGGTCGGCCTGCTCGAGGACTGGCGCCGGATCCTGTGCTGCAACCGGGCGATCGCCGTCTGCTCCGGCATGTCGCTGTGGAAGCGCCGCCGCATCGCCGATCTCCTGGCGACCGCCGAGACGCCGGTGCGGTTCCGCAGGCGCGCCCGCGCCGCCATCACTGCCGCGCAGGCGCGCGAAGGTGCTATCGCCGTTTGGTCGACACGAATTCCGCGCGGGCTCGCCGATGCGGCGAACGCAGCCGGCGTGCAGCTCTGCCGCGTCGAGGATGGCTTCATCCGCTCGCTCGGGCTTGGCAGCGGTCTGCTGCCGCCGGCTTCCGTCGTTCTCGACTGGCGCGGCATGTATTTCGATCCCGCCCAGCCCAGCGACCTCGAGCAACTGCTCGCCGCCACCGCGTTCGACGACGCGCTGCGCGCACGGGCCCGGAAACTGATCGACCGCCTGGTTGCCGGGAACGTCTCGAAATACGGCGCCGGCGGCGCGGCGCCGCCACTGGAGCTGCCGGCCGGCCGTCGCCTCCTGCTGGTGCCAGGACAGGTCTCGGACGATCAATCGGTACGGCTGGGCGGCGGTCCGGTGCGCGGCAACCTCGACCTGCTGCGGCGCGTCCGGCAAGGCAACCCCGACGCCTTCATCGTCTATCGCCCGCATCCGGACGTCGATGCAGGCCACCGCGCGGGCGCCATGCCCGACGAGGCGGCGCTGGCGGTCGCGGACCGGATTGGTCGCGGAGGCTCCATCACGAGCCTCATCGACGCCGTCGACGAGGTGCATACGCTCACCTCGCTCGCCGGCTTCGAGGCGCTGCTGCGGGGGCGGCGCGTGGTGACGTACGGCCAGCCATTCTATGCCGGCTGGGGCCTGACCACCGATCTGGCCCCGGTGGCGCGGCGCACCCGCCGGCTGGCGGTCGAGGAGCTCGCGGCGGCGGCGCTGATCCTCTATCCGCGCTACATCGATCCACTCACCCGGCTGCCCTGCGGCCCGGAGGTCCTGGTCGATCGATTGGCCATGGCGGATCTCTGGCGGCCGACCCTGCTGATGCGGCTCAGGCGCCTTCAGGGACGGCTCAGGCAAGGGTCCTGGCGGCGGCAGGCGCTCCGGCCGCTGGCGGTCGAGGACGCCCTCGATGCATGACGTCCGGATCGCGGGTGCGCGCGGGCCGGCTGCCGCGACCATGATCGAACATCCCGGGTCTTCGAACGGCCGCCCCGGATCTTCGAACGGTCATCGAAACGTGCTCTTGCTGCAGAGCCTGATGGGCCCATTGTTCCGACGGACCGGCCAGGCGCTGATCCGGACCGGCTGCGGCGTGCACAAGGTCAATTTCAACGGCGGCGACAAGCTGTTCTGGCGTCTGCCCGGCGCCATCGACTATCGCGGGACGCCGGAGGACTGGCCCGCGGCGCTGGCGCGGATCATCGACGAGCGGCGCATTACCGAGGTGCTGCTGTTCGGCGACTGCCGTCCTCTGCACCGGGCGGCGATCGCGCTGTGCGCGGCGCTGCATATTCCGGTGCATGTGTTCGAGGAGGGCTATATCCGGCCCGACTGGGTGACGCTCGAACTCGGTGGCGTCAACGGACACTCCAGCCTGCCACGCGACCCGCGCACCTATCTCGAGGAGGCGGCGCGGCTGCCGCCAGCCCCGGAGAACCATCCGATGCCGTCCTCGTTCCGGCGCCGGGCGCTGGAGGGGGTCGCCTATAATGCCGCCGACCTGGCCATGCGCTGGCGCTTCCCGCACTGGAGCAACCACCGGCCCTGGCATCCCCTCGCCGAAGGGGTGGGCTGGCTCCGCCGCCTGTCGCGGCGCAAGCAGGCCGCGCGGCGAAGTGCGGTATTGCTCGCGGCACTCGAGGCACCGGATACGGACTACATGATGCTGCCGTTGCAACTCGATGCCGACGCGCAGGTAAGGCTGCATTCCGGGTTCGACGGCGTGTCCGATGCCATCCGCGTGGTGATCGCGTCGTTCGCCGCACACGCGCCGCCCTCGTTGCGTCTGGTGATCAAGGAGCATCCGCTCGATAACGGCCTGCGCGACTGGGCGGCACTGGTCGCCGCCGAAGCGGCCCGGCATGGAGTGGCGTCGCGGGTGGACTATCTGGAGATCGGCGACATCGCGCTGCTGGTCCGAAAAGCCAAAGGCCTAATCACCATCAACAGCACCACCGGCACGCTGGCGCTGGCGTGGAACGTGCCGGTCATCACGCTGGGCCGCGCCGTTTATGACCTGGCGGGGATCACCTTCCAGGGCCGGCTCGACGAGTTCTGGGCCGAGCCCGGCACACCGGATCAGGCGCTGTTCGCCGCCTTCCGGCGCGTGCTGATCGAGCGCTGCCTGATTTCGGGCGGTTTCTTCTCGGAAGAAGCGCTGGAAACGCTGGTAGCGGGGGCGGTGGCCCGGCTGAAGGCGCTCGCCCATGGACGCTCCACCGCAGCACAGCCGCGAGGCTCGCCATGAACGCCATCGGGCGCCTCGATATGGCGCCGCCGCTCATGCTCGACATCTCCCGGCTGCTCTCGGTCGCGGGCGAGGGTGTGCCCACCGGCATCGACCGGGTCGAGCTGGCCTGGGCCGAGCATCTGCTGGCGCATGCGCCGGCGCGGACCAGCTTCGCCGCCCTGCGTCCGCTGGGCGGCATCGCGCTGCTGCCGGATCAGGCGGCGGCCCGCTTCATCGCCAGCCTGTCCCGCCGCTGGAGCGCGGGCGACGCGAGCTCGGACGGGCTGCGGGCGATGCGGCGCCAGCTCCTGCGCCATCTGATGCTGCCTGGGATTGGCGGCCGGCGAGGTGCTGCGCATGGCGACAGCGGCCGTCCGGTCTATCTGCTGCTGTCGCACCACCATTTGACCAAGCCGGCCGCCATCGCGGGCTTCCTGCGGCGGCATGGCGCCGCCTTCCTGCCGATGGTCCACGACCTCATCCCGAGCGACTATCCGGAATATGCGCGTCCGAAGGAGGCGGCACGGCATCGCCGCCGCATCGCGACGGTCGCCGCCCTGGCGGACGGGGCGCTGGTCCCGTCCGAGGCGGTCCGAGGCGCGCTGCTCGCGCATCTGGGCAGGGATGGCCGGCCGCCACAGCCGGTGCAGGTGGCGCCGCATGGCCCGCATCGCCATCCCGCTCCGGACCCGGCACGCGCGCGGCAGCCAAGGCAACAATCCTCCGGGCGGCCCTATTTCGTCTGCGTCGGCACCATCGAGGGCAGGAAGAACCACCTGCTCCTGCTCACGCTCTGGCGGCGCCTGGTGGAGCGCCACGGTGCTGCCGCGCCGCGCCTGGTGCTGATCGGACGGCGCGGCTGGGAGAACGAGAACGTCGTCGACCTGATCGAGCGCTGCCCTGCCCTGCAGGGCGTGCTGGACGAGCACAATTGCCTGCCGGACGATCGGATGACAGCCCTGGTGGCCGGCGCGCGCGCCTTGCTGCTGCCGTCGTTCGCGGAAGGGTACGGCCTGCCGCTGGTCGAGGCGATGGCGCTCGGCGTGCCGGTGATCTGCTCGGACCTGCCGGTGTTCCGGGAGGTCGGCGGCGGGGTGCCGACCTATCTGGACCCGCTGGACGGCCTCGGCTGGATGGCCGCGATCGAGGAGTTCACCGGCGCCGGCTCGCAGCGGCGGGACCGGCAGATCGCGGCGCTGGCTGGCCGCGTGCAGCCCAGTTGGCAGCACAACATCGCCGCCGCCCTGCGTTTCGTGGAAAGCGTGGCCGCGTCCGGCCAGTCGGTTCGACCATAGGAGGCCCCCTGGTAGGGTAATCGCGTCTGGCCGGCAGGATCGTCTGAGGCTACGGCTTGGTCTCGACCGGCGGCCCTGTTGAATTTTCACGAGGGGTCGTTCGCGACCACCAATCGGCGGAGCCGACAATGCCAAACGACGAGTTTTTCGAGATAAATCTTCCCTGGCCACGTGGCGCCATCTCGTTTGGCTTCATGAGCCGGAACGGGCTCGACTTCATTGCCAACGAGGTGCGCGCGAGCGGGCTGGCCAACTACGAAAGGCCGACGCCGGGGCTCATCGTCAGCTTGAGCCAGGGTGGACGCGGCGC
>CAXSEE010000044.1:0-25349 GCA_964235615.1 uncultured Acetobacteraceae bacterium
CAAAACAACCACTTCCATGACCACTACGAAAGAAGGGCCTCAGCACACCGCTTACTGACTACCGCTTACCCACGTCGGATCTTCACTGAACGGCTGCCTGATATCGTGTCTCCCAACGCCCATCGGACTGCACGTCTGGAAAGCATCCAGCGCCATATCGGGTTTGCTCTGGGTGGTGAAGCTGGAACTCTTACCATGCCGATCAGCGGCGACATTTTGCTACGCCTGATCAGGGCGACTGATCTGGAGCAGCAGCCTTCACCTCGGGTGGTGGGAATTGATAATTGGGCATGGCGGCGCGGGAAACGCTATGGCACGATCATTCGCGACCTGGAGCGTGGGCATGTCATTGATATTGTCCAGCGCAGCGCTGAGGTTGTCGCAGACTGGCTGCATCAACATCCAGGCGTAGAGGTGATCGCCCGCGATCGTGCCGGGGCTTATGCAAAAGGTGCTCGGCGAGGCGCGCCGGCGGCCCTACAGGTTGCCAACCGCTGGCACCTGCTACGCAACCTCGGAGACACGCTGCAGGCAGCCGTCGATCGCAATCGTCGCGCGGTGCGTCAGGCAGCACAGGCCGTCGTGCAAGGAGAAAGGCTGGCGCCGGAAGAGATAATGCCGTCAACTTATAGCACGGAGGAAACGCGGCGGCGAGCAGAACGACGGGATCAGCGACACGCACGCCATGAGGAATTGCACCGGTTGCATTTGAGTGGCTTGTCGAACGAGGCGATCGCCATCGTGGTCCGCCGCTAACTGAAGGCGGGCGGACCACCCGCACATAGCAAGCCCAGGCAGCCCCAGCCACTGGACGCGCATATTCCAGTTCTCGAAGACCGTTGGCGCGAAGGATGTCGCCACGCAAGCCGGTTATGGCGGGAACTGCGCCAAGGCGGTTTCACAGGCAGCCGAAGGCCTGTGGCCCGCTGGGTAGCGCGGTATCGACACGAAGACCCGCCGCCACACGCAGCAGAAGTCAGACGCGCAGCAGCTTGGCCTGTGCCGTCAAGCCGACGCTGCGCACGATGGCTCACGATGTCACTCGACACAATGAACGCGCAGGAGGGCGTCTTCATCAGGCATCTGGCTGAACTGGCTCCAGGGCTCACCCAGGCGGGAAAACTGGCGACCGACTTTGCCGCGCTCATAAAGAAGACGTAGAAGGCGGACCCGAGACCGGAGTTCGAGAACTGGCTGGACGATGCCAGAGGTACGGAGCTCGATGCGTTCGTCCGTGATATCGATCGTGATCACGGCGCCGTATCGGCAGCACTCACTGAACCTTGGAGCACCAGTCCGGTTGAGGAACAGATCAATCGGCTGAAGCTGCTGAAACGGACCATGTATGGCCGCGCTGGATATGACCTTCTTCGCCGCCGTATTTTGATTGTTACATCACAACGACTGCTTCCTACGCATTCGCCATAAAACTGCATCAAGAGTATGGATAAGCCGGGAATGGTTGATCACCATCAACGGAATACGCAGCAAGCGGCCGCTGGCCATGGCCACTGCACGCCGGGAACGCCGAGGAGCATCGCCATCCTGGTGCATGAAGATCACCTGCCCAGGTTAAAACCAGGCTCGCCCAAACCGTCAAAGGCTCTGTGACGAGGTACTAGCTCTGCCCCCTTATGTGCTCTCTCAGTGTCCTGCCCCTGTATGCGGTCCGAAACAAGCCCCGCTTCTGGAGCTCCGGAACGACGCTTCGGCAGAAGGTTTCGTGACTCGACGGGAACGTGGCTGGCGCGATGACAAACCCGTCGCAGCATCCCGAAGCAAACAGGTCTTCCAATCGGTCAGCCACGGTCCTCGGCGAGCCGACGATCTGATCCAACGTCATCCGCTTCGCCGTCTCGATAGTCGTCAATCCGGTATCCGCCTTGATCTGCTTGAGAACGTCCGACGACCCCTGGATACCTTGGTTACCCTGAAGAGCCCGCAGATCGTCTCCCTCCCTGAATCGGCTCAAATCCACCCCCAGGGAGCTGGAAGCTGCAGCGAGACCGAGCTCGTCAGAGATGCAGGAGTTCAGGAAATCCACCTTCTCCGCGGCGATGGAGTCCGTCTCCCCGACAATACAGGTCGCTTGGAGAAGGATGGCGCAGTCCCGGCTCTTGCGACCAGACCCGGCGACCCGGGACTTGAGATCACCATAGAAACCCTGCATGTGCTGCTTGCTGCTCTGCGCGGTGAAGACCACCTCTGCCCAGCGGGCGGCAAACTGTCTTCCTCGCTCCGAAGAACCGGCCTGCATCAGCACAGGATGACCTTGCAGGCTCTGCGGAATCGATAGCGGCCCTCGCGTGCGGACGTAGCGCCCATGATAATCGGCATAATGAACCTTGCTCGTCTCCGCAAAGACGCCCTTTTCCTTGTCCAAGATGAAAGCGTCGGTCTCCCAGCTCTTCCATAGGCGAAGGCAAGCCTCGACAACCTCGTCTGCGAGATCGTAACGGGCGTCTTTATCTGGAAGTCCCGCAAGCCCGAAATTCTGCGCTTCGAGCTCGGTGGCCGACGTCACGATGTTCCAGGCCACCCGACCCTTGCTCAAGACGTCCAGCGACAGCAGCGATCTCGCCAAATGGTAGGGGTTGAACAAGGTGGTCGACAACGTAGCCCCTAGTCCCAGCCTTGACGTGACGCGGGCCATGATTGGCAGCACGGTCATCGGATCCAGAAAGCTTATCTGCCCGCCACGGCCCACATAGGTTTCAAACCCACCCTTGTGGATGTCATACAGGCCGAAGAGATCGGCAAAGAAGCATCCGTCGAAGCAGGCATCCTCCAGGACCCGGGCGATGCTCTCGTACCTCGAGGGCTCGAAGATGTCGTTGAGCGTTGCCTCCGGATGCCTCCAGCCACCGGGATGCATGGCCGTCGGCCCAGTCTTGAGATAGGCGACCAGATGCATTTCCCGCTTCATCGCATCATCCTGTGCCATAAACCCCTCCATGAAGCCGCAGCTAGAAGCTCGCTCTTACGCCGCCGAAATACTGGCGTGGTGCGCCTGGCAGCAGCGACTGATAGTCACCAACCAGCGGACTTCCGCCCTCGCCGCCCATCTCCGATATATATTTGCTGTTGAACAGGTTGGAGACGTTGAAGCTAAAGGTGACGTTCTTCATGGCCCCTAACCTCCCGAGATCATAGTTGGTTCCGATTGATGCCAGCCAGAAGCTGTGGACGAAGGTGTCGTTGGTGTAGCTGAAGGGACGCCTGCCCATGAAGTAGGAGTCAAAGTGGATGTCCGATTTGCCGATCGTATAGTCAGCACTGTTCTTGTACATGAACGACGGCGTATCGATCACCAGCTTCCCCTCGGTCGGATAGACAATTCCGCTGCTGAGGAGGTTATTCTCGTAGGTGCCCTTGTTGTAGCTGACTGAGTTGAAGATGCGCAAGTTCCTGATGGGAACAACTGTCAGGTCTGCGTCCACTCCGTTCATCGTCACGCTGCCGACATTCTCGACAAGCGTCTGAGGATCGATCGCACTCCCGCTGGCAATCGCCTGGAGCCTATTGGAGAAGTCCACATGGAATAACGTTGCCGAAGCGATGATACGAGGACTGGTGAAGCGATAGCCCACCTGATAGGTCCAGTCCTTCTCCGGCTTGAGGCTAGGAGCTGCCGCTTCATATGCCGATAGAGAGACGGCGTACGGTGAGGCTGCCAGGTGGTAACCACTCTGCGGATAGGCGCGCATGTTCTCGGATACATCGAGGAAGAGCTCGTGGTGCTGGAGGAAATTCCAGTCCGCGCTGAGGTGCGGCAGGAAACCATCCGCGGCGGTCAGACCGACGCCTCCGGCTAGAGCATCGGTCCCTGTATAGGCCTCATCATTGGCAGTCGCGCCGACCCGCGTAGTGTTGATGAGCGACTTGAAGCCCGCATGAAGCGCTAATCCCGAGATCGGCCGAAACGTGTCCTCGAGGTAATAGAGGAAAGTGTTGGTATTGTATGTCTGTCCCCACAGCTCGACGAACGGGTTGTTATAGGCCCGCATCGGATTGAGCGTAACGCCTGGACCGAGCAACGGGTCGCTATAGCCATACATATTGCTGACATACTTGTTGTTCTCATACCAGATGCCACTGTGGATCTGGTTGCGCGCGATGTCGTAGGTGAGCGCGCTGGTAAATCCGTAGCGCGCGATTGTCGGTCTCTTGACGATATCCGCAATCGGCGCCCCGTCCGGTGATTGCAGGTACGGCGTTGTGAACTGGGTCGCCGCGACCTCGCCATGGCCGTAGACGACAGAGTCCCAGCGAAGCCGGTCGGTCAGCTGCAAGTCCAGATTCATCCCGCCGAGAATATCGCGCGTTGCCGTCGTCGCTGAGTAGTACGCTACGTCCAGAGGATCGTTCGTTTTGGTCTCACCATGCGTGTAGATCCCTTCCGCGGCCAGATAGGCCGCCTGGTAGTTGGGATAGTAGTTCTGAACCCGATCGCCGAGAACATTGAGCATCTCCAGCGACTCGTCCTGGTAGTTGTATTGCGCCAGATCGGTATAGTCAAAGAAGAAGGAGGCCTTGCTCGCGTCCCCGATCGGCTGGACGAGTTTGGCATTGACCTGCTGCATGAACTGGTCGCCCTCGCCCTTCCACAAATCGTCGTCGTTGCGCATGTAGGACAGGTAGAATTTGGTCCCCGTCGAGTTCAGCACGCCGCTATCGAGGCGGATGTAGGTATGGGTCGTGTTGTTGCTCCCGAAGGTTTGGGCAAGCGTGGCGCCCTTCTCATCGAACGGATCCGACGAGTATATCTGCAGACCACCGCCAAGACTATTCGTGCTCGGCATGCTGAGTGCGCCGGCGCCCTGGGTCACATCCATATGGCCGACATTCTCAGAACTGATCGCCGCAGCGGTACTCAGGCCGTTGTAGTTTCGATAGACTGGCTCTCCCAAAGGTATGCCGTCCAGCGTGAAACCGAGCTGGTCCTGCGAGAAACCGTGCATGAAGATCTGGATGCCGCCAGTATCAAGCCCTTGCGCATCATCCGAAACCACGTTGATGCCCGGCAACTGCTGAAGAACCTTCAATACGCTGGTTCCGGGAACGGTTTTTGTGAAGACTGCGGCACTGACGTTCGTCTGGGCGCCGTGACTCCGGTGACGCCCCACAACGCTGATCGATTCGGCGGCCGGCGCAGGAGCTTTGCTGCTCCTCACTGAAGCCGCTTTGCCTGGCTTGGATGCCGCTGGAGAGACCGACCCAACCGGTTGCGCGACCACCTGCGCGTGTGCCTGCGACATCACACCGAACCAGGCGCCAAGGGCACAAGACGTGAGCGTAGTACTGACAAATAGCTGACAGGATAAGGAGGCAGTTTTGATCATCTTGTATCACTCACCATGAATGCGCCACGCCCCCGATGGGCTGGATTGGCTCGAGAACGAGGTATCAAGAAATGTGCAAGGCTATTATGGCGTATACCCTATGTTAGTCCCGAAGAGACTTCTAGAAGAACCGTTCCATAGTAGAAGGCAACCCGATCCGGAACGATACGCGGCATCTTGTGGTGGTCGGTAGCGGAATGCGGCCCGAAAGAGGCTGCTCGACCAGCTCCGCGCCGGATGCCGACCGTTGCCAGTCTTAGATCGAACTAATACCACCGCCTCAAATACTGACTGTTGCCCAGTCTCGGGTGCCGGCAGGCTTGGCTATTCCTAGTCAATGATCCGGACCGCTATCCACTCCATCGGCGCCTGAGACTAGGCGATCGCCAATGCTTAGGACGATTGGTATAAGTCCTGTCAAGTCCCGAGGCGCTCGCATTAAACGATGAGTCCCTGGCAGAGATCGCCCGAAGAAGTCGCTGTAGGGCGTGTACCCCCTTTCGTCGGTCCGCTACGCACAAATCGTGCCATGGGCAAGGACTGCAAACTGAACCAGAATGGCGCCGACGCCGCACCACTCGGAGCGACGCAATAGGACTGGAGAAGCCTGTGTCAAAAGCTGTGGGCCGCCCGAGAAAGCGTATCCAGGACAAACATCCGGACCGTCCGGAAGCGGCTTACAGACTGACGGACCAGATCGGCCATCTTCTGCGGCGGGCGTATCAACGGCACACGACCATTTTCCAGGCGATCATTCCGGACGATCGCCTAACGGCGGTGCAGTTTGCCGTCCTGGTGACCTTACGCGACGACCAGGGGATCTCACTGACGCGGATCGGACGGATGACCGGCATTGATCCCGCGACACTTCGAGGGATCGTCGCAAGGCTGTTGGAGCGCCAGCTCATTGTCATCGAGAACAACCCGGACGACCGCAGGGAAAGGCTTATCAGCCTTTCCTCCGCCGGAAGCGAACTTGTCGAGGCGTGCGTGCCGAACGCATTCGAGATAAGCGAGAAGACGGTCGCACCGCTCAACGAGTGCGAACGTATCGCCGCAATTTTTATATTGAAGAAGCTGGTGGAGGAGTAGGGCGGAGCCAAGACTGCTTATGAAGCAAGCGATAGTTGCTTGCGCCTAGCGCTTCTGCTTAGTAACCGTGCACGAGTACACAGTGATTCTCGGCGGGCTATATTGCATTTGCAAATTCTGGCGTGTACGTTGTTAATCATGGAAGCCGGTCCGGATACCGGTCGAACCTCCAGAGAGAGAAAGCCGCATGTCCGAGATCAGGCGTATCGGTATCGTCGGGGCTGGGCTTGGCGGCACGGCCGCTGCAGGGCTGCTTGAGCGCGCCGGCTTCGACGTGCGACTTTATGAGCAGGCTGCGGCATTCTCACGCATTGGCGCAGGCATCCATGTCGGCCCGAACGTTCTGAAGATCATGCGTCGACTGGGTGTCGAGGACGCCCTAAATGGCATCGGCAGCCATCCGGAGTTCTGGTACAGCCGGTCCGGCGAGGACGGCAGAATCATGTCTCGCATTTCTCTGAACGGCGTGGAGATGGAAGCTCGCTACGGCGCGCAGTATATCACCATCCATAGAGGTGATTACCACGAAGTCATGACCGGAGCGATCAGTCCGGGCATTATCGAGTTTTCGAAGAAGCTGAGCCATGCAAGGCAGGCGCATGAGAAGGTCGAGATCGAGTTCTCCGACGGAACGAGCGACGTTGTCGATCTTCTGATCGGGGCGGACGGCATCAATTCGAAAGTCCGGGAGATCATCCTCGGTCCGGAGGATCCGATCTTCACGGGTTATGTCGGCCACCGGGCGATCATCCCGACCGCAAACTTTGCCGGCCTGCAGATCGAGCCCTGCGTGAAGTGGTGGTCCAGGGACCGCCACATGATGGTCTACTACCTTTCCGAAAGCCGCGACGAGATCTACTACGTTACAGGCGTCCCGCAGGCGGAGTGGCCTCGCGGCGTTGCGTGGATACCGTCGTCACGCTCAGAGATGCGCGAAGCTTTCACCGGCTTTCACCAGGATGTCCAGGCGCTGATCGAAGCGTCCGACGAGGTGACCAAGTGGCCGCTCATGGAGCGTGAGCCACTCCCGGTCTGGCACCAGGGCCGCATGGTGTTGCTTGGCGATGCGTGCCATCCGATGAAGCCACATATGGCTCAGGGTGCCGCCATGGCCATCGAGGACGCCGCAGTCCTGGTCCGCTGCCTGACCGAACTGAACTGCGACCTCGCCGAAAAGATTGACCTATATCGACGAGCCCGGATCGAACGGGCTTCACGTGTGCAGCAGGTCTCGCATGACAACACGTGGCTTCAGTATGACGAGGATCCTGCATGGGTCTTCGGTCATGATGTCTACGGCATTGACCTGAGTCGATGACGGAGCGCGGCGCACGCGTCCCGATCCTCGTCAACGGGTGTCCGCACACGGTTGCCGCGGATCCGTGTGTGCCGCTCCTGTTTGTATTGCGCAATGAACTCCGGCTCAACGGGCCGAAGTTCGGGTGCGGTCTCGGGGAGTGCGGAGCCTGCACCGTTCTTGTTGGTGGTCGCGCCGCTCGTGCCTGTTGCCTTCCGGTCCGCCAGGTGGGGATGCTGCCAGTCACGACGCTCGAGGGACTTGCGGCGGACGGGCAGCTCGATCCGGTTCAGCAGGCCTTCATAGACGAGCAGGCCGCCCAGTGCGGCTACTGTCTCAACGGCATGATCATGACCGTCCGGGCTCTCCTGAACGTCTCGCCAAGTCCGACCCGTGACGAGGTCCGGCAGGCTCTCCGCTTCAATTTGTGCCGCTGCGGTACGCATATCGAGATCCTGGCGGCCGCCTATCGCGCCTGTGGCCTCGACATGCCTGCGGATGACCTGCTCCTGCCATGACCGGCACGCTCTCGATCCTCCGTGCCGCAGAGCCGCCGAAAGGACTGTCTGCCCGGGTTGCGCCTGGCACGATCCAGGCAACTCTGCCTGACGACCTGTTCATCGTCGTTCATGCGGAAGGGCGCGTGCAGGCGTTCTGCGGGCATGTGGATCTTGGTACCGGCATACGCACCGCCCTGGCGCAGATCGTCGCGGAGGAGCTCGACGTCCCGTTTGAGCACGTGACGATGATCCTCGGCGACACGGACAAGGTGCCGAACCAGGGCGCCACGATCGCCAGCGAGACCATACAGGTTACGGCGGTGCCCCTGCGTCAGGCGGCGGCGCAGGCAAGGCTTATTCTGCTCCGTCTCGCGGCCGAGTCAGAAGGCGTCCCGATCGAGACGTTGAGCCTGCGTGACGGAGTGATCTCTGGCCTGCCGGAGCGGAATGAGCCGCTGCCTTACGGCACGGTGCTGATCGGGCGGACGATCGAGGCGCGTCTCGATGCGACCGTCGCAGTCAAGGATCCATCGACGTATCGTGTGGTCGGACAGCACGTGGCGCGTGTCGATATCCCCGAAAAGGTGATCGGCCGGACTGTCTATGTTCATGACGTCCGGATGGACGGGATGCTGCACGGCCGGGTCATACGGCCGCCTTATGGCGGTCTCGATCACGGCCCGTTCTTCGGACACAGCCTGCGCAGTGTTGTTCCGGAATCTGTCTCGGATGTTCCGGGCCTTGTAGACGTCGTCGTGATCAATGATTTCGTTGGCGTCGTCGCGGAGCGCGAGGAACAGGCAGAGCAGGCGGCCCGTCAACTCAAGCTGTTCTGGGCCGATGGGATCGAAGCCCCTGACCTTGGCGACCTAGCCGAGGCTTTGCGCGGCAACCCATCCACCCCGCGCGAGGTCTTCCGCCGGGGGAATGTCGAAGCCGCGCTCGCCTCGGCACCTGAGCGGCTGGAGCGCAGCTATCTCTGGCCCTACCAGATGCATGCCAGCATCGGACCATCATGCGCCGTCGCCCAATGGGAGACGGAGCGGCGACTCACGGTGTGGTCCGGTACACAAAACCCGCACATGCTGCGCGCGGACATCGCGTTGCTGATGAGCATGGCCGAAGCCGACATCACGGTGATCCGCCACGAGGCCGCCGGCTGCTACGGCCGCAATTGTGCCGACGACGTGTCCGGCGACGCAGCCCTGCTGTCTCGTGCAGTCGGGCGACCGGTGCGGGTTCAGCTATCCCGCGAGCAGGAGCATGTCTGGGAGCCAAAGGGGGCAGCCCAGCTCATGGAGGTCAGCGGAGCGCTGGGTCCGCATGGCGAACCTGGCGCCTACGACTTTTCCACCCGCTACCCGTCGAACGTGTCGCCGCTTCTGGGACTGGTCCTCACCGGGATCGTTCCCGCCTTGCCGGTGGCCGCCGCGATGGGGGACCGCACCTCGGTTCCCCCCTATGCCTACACGGACGCGCGTGTGACGGTGCACGATATGCCACCCATCGCGCGGGCCTCCTGGTTCCGAGGCGTCTCCGCGCTGCCGAATAGTTTTGCCCATGATTGCTTCATTGATGAGCTGGCCCTCCTGGCGGGAGAGGATCCGGTCGCCTATCGCCTACGCCATTTGCCTGACCCGCGTGCGGTCACGCTTCTCACCGCTGTTGCCGAGCGGGGCAATTGGACACCAAGGCTGTCAGCACCCTCGCCCGACCCGACCGCGCGACATCTGCGGGGACGAGGGGTCGCCTATGCCCAGTATGTCCATGGAACGTTTCCCGGCGTCCCCGCTGCCTGGTGTGCCTGGATTGCCGATGTCGAGGTCGATCGGCTGACGGGCCAGGTCGCGGTGACCCGTGTGGTCGTCGGGCAAGATGCCGGGATGATGGTGAATCCGGCCGGGGTCCGGCACCAGATCGAAGGCAACGTAATCCAGGCCACAAGCCGCGTGCTCAAGGAGGAAGTGACCTTTGACGAGACGGGTGTCTCGTCCAGGGACTGGGGCACATACCCGATCATGGCTTTCCCCGAGATCCCCGAGATCGACGTGCTGATGCTGCCCAGGCAGGATCAGCCGCCGTTGGGCGCCGGTGAGTCGGCATCGGTGCCAAGTGCCGCTGCGATCGCGAACGCAATCTTTGACGCCACCGGAGTCCGCTTCCGCACCCTGCCCTTCACGCCGGATCGCATCAAGGCAGGTCTTGACGAAGCCTTCGGGCCGGTCCTCCAGCCATCGGCGTCCCCTCCCCCTGTTGTCCTGCCGGGCGGCAGGCCGCAGTCGTCACGTCGTCGCCGCTGGGCTGCTGCCCGCGGCACGGCATTGGCCACCGCCTGTGCGGCGATCGGTGGCTTCGCCGTCACCCTTTCTCCCTGGCGCCCTGCCATCGCACCGATTGACCAGCCCGGCCCGGGCCTGTTCTCCGATGCCACCATCGCGCGCGGCAAGCTGTTGGCCGCTGCCGGTGACTGCGTCGTCTGTCACACTGCTCCCGGTGGCATGCCGTTCGCGGGCGGGCTGAAGCTCGAAACCGACTTCGGCACGATCGTGACGAGCAACATTACCCCGGACAACGAGACCGGCATCGGTCGTTGGTCCTACCCCGCGTTCGCCCGCGCGATGCGCGACGGTGTTGGCAGGGATGGGCGGCATCTCTATCCAGCCTTTCCCTATACCGCCTTCGCTAAGGTCAAGGAGCCGGATATGCAGGCGCTCTATGCCTATATGATGTCGCTCGATCCGGTCCGTCACACGCCACCAGAGTCGAAGCTGAAGTTTCCATACAATATCCGGCCGGCCCTGGCCGGCTGGAACGCCCTGTTCCAGGATCGCTCCGCCTTCACACCTGATCAGGCCCAATCGCCGGAATGGAACCGCGGTGCCTATCTCGCGGAGGGACTGGGCCACTGCAGCGCGTGCCACTCGCCGCGAAACATCCTCGGTGCAGAGAAAAAGGGGCGGCTCTACCTCGCCGGGGGCAATGCCGAAGGCTGGGAGGCCCCGTCGCTCTCGTCGCTGTCGCACGCCCCGGTTCCATGGACCGAAGCCGCCGTGTTCGACTACCTGCGCACCGGTTTCTCCGCTCATCACGGGCCGGCCTCGGGACCCATGGCGCCAGTGGTCGCGGAGATGCAGGATCTGCCTGATGCGGACGTGCGCGCCATAGCGACCTATGTCGCGTCCTTTGACGCTCGAACCGCGGTCGACGGCAATGACACTCTGGTCGCCCGGCTTGAGACGGACGCAGCCGCGCGGCTCAGGCAAAGCGCAGGAAGCAGTTCAGGCGCGCGGATCTTTTCCGGAAGCTGCGCTGCTTGTCACGAGGGAAGCGCGCCGCATATGTTCGGCCATCGACCTTCGCTGGCGGTCAATAGTAACCTCTTCTCGAGCCGCCCGGACAATCTCATCCGGGTGGTCCTGAATGGGAGCATGCAGCCTGCGCTGACCGGTACGGGTTCGATGCCCGGATTTGGCAGCACCTTGAGCAACACCCAGGTTGCGGAGCTTCTCCGCTATCTGAGAGCGACATTTGCGCCGGACCTGCCAGCCTGGTCCGACCTCGAGGCAACAATAGGACGTATACGTCGGAGCATGGTGCACTAGAGCATTATGCGTTTAGATAAAATCATCTAAACGCGTGAAAATGCTCGCCAAAACAACAATCTAGAGCATGAGGCGCGAGCGGATGCGCGCGCAACATGCTCTAGTGGCTCCGGCCTTTTCTGGCAACTGAAAGGCATTCGCCTATGACCGCCACGGTGAACCTGGTCTCGAACTATGGCAGCGTCGACTCCCACAGCGCGCCAGAGTCGCTGGCGACACGTCTCGGACTAGGGGAGCGCTTCAGCTACAGCTTTGGCGACTTTGCCGGGAACGCCTTGTTTGGCATTACGGGATCGTTCCTGCTCTACTTCTATACTAACATCTACGGAATCACGCCCGCTGAGGTTGCGCTGCTGATGCTGGTTGCCCGCATCATCGACAGCGCGGCGGATCCTGTCATCGGCTATCTTATCGACCGGCAGACACTGTTCGACGGTCGTGTCCGTCCATTCCTAAAATGGTTTGCAGTCCCGTTCGGACTTTTTGCCTTTCTCTGCTTTGTTCCGCTACCACTCGGGCATGCCGGAAGGCTCTTTTGGGCGTATTTCACCTACCTCGTTATGGGCATTACCTTCTCCCTGGTCATCGTGCCGTATGGGGTGCTTCCAAACGTCATGACCCGTAACCCGGCCGACAGGCTGTCGCTTGCGACCTTCCGCATGTTCGGCGCGGTATTGGGCGTTTCGGTCATCGGCGCGACGACCTTGCCGGCAGTGCATGCCCTGGGCCATGGCAATGATCGGGTCGGCTTTCCGCTCTACATGGCGATCATATGCACGGTCGGCAGCCTGATGGTTCTCGTGCCCTACCTGCGCTGCCGCGAACGGATCCGGCTGCCTGTCGGAACCCAGTCATTTCTCGCCATAGCCGGTTCCCTGCTTCGTAACCGTGCCTGGATCGTCGCGACAATCGTGCTGAGCCTGTTCTACCTGAACATGACCGCCTTCTATGGCCTCTCGATCTATTACGCGGTCAATCTGCTCGGGCGCTCGGACTCGTTCGGCGGCACGCTGATCGCCATGATGGGGATCGGCAAGGTTCTAGGGGTTGTCTGCGCGCCGCTGATGGTTCGTCTCGTCGGACAGAAGATGACCATCATTATACCCTACATCCTGTCGGCTTGTTTCATTGTCGCCTTCTATTTCAGCCCGAACACAACATCCCTGCTGATCGGCTGCTTTGTGCTTGTCTGCTTCTTCGAGGGCATGACCTTGCCGAGCATGTATATGATGGTCGCAGAGTCGCTGGATTACGGCACCAAGCTCACAGGGACACCGTCCGTCGGCATCGGCTATTCCATCAACAGCTTTGCGGGCAAGGTGGCGTGGGCGGTCGGTGGAACGCTTTCTGCCAGCATGCTGGCCCTGGGCGGCTACGTCCCGGGCGCCGCTGCGCAAACTGCCCTTGCCAAGAACTTCATCGTCTTCGGTTATCTTGGCGTACCGCTCGCCGTGGCCCTGCTCTCGATCATCGTTGCCCTGTTCTACCCGTCCCGGAAGGAAATCGCCGCGGTCCTGGAGCGGACGGATCTGGCCGCACATGGCTGATGCGCCGGCGCCGCCGACGCCCCATGACAGCCGCCACCACGCCTTGACCCTCGACGAGAAGATTGACCTGACGTCGGGTCACGGTTTGTGGAACACCGCACCGGTTACGCGTCTTGGTATCCGGTCACTTCGGCTGGCCGATGGCCCGAACGGAGTACGCTATGAGCAGGACCGGCGAGAGGAGGATCTTGGCGGTTTCCTGGAAGCTGTCGACGGCGGACGGAAGGCGACGAACCCGCTGATCGGTCGAAGCCGTCCGCAGACCTGTTTTCCCAGCGCATCCGCTTTGGGTAATAGCTGGGATGTCACGCTGACCTACGAGATCGGCGGTGCCCTGGCCTCGGAATGCCGTGCGACCGGCATCGACATGCTGTTGGGGCCGGGTATCAATATCCGCCGGTCTCCGCTCGCCGGGCGCGGGTTCGAATATTTCAGCGAGGACCCGATCCTGACCGGCGACCTCGCCGCCGCGTTCATTAACGGCCTTCAGGACGCTGGCGTCGGGGCGGTGCTGAAGCATCTTGCCTGCAACAACTCCGAGGTCGAGCGTACAAGCATGAACTCGATCGTGGAAGCCCGCGCCCTGCACGAGGTCTATCTGCTGGGCTTCGAACGGGCCATCGTGGCCAGCAATCCCTTCGCCGTGATGACCGCCTATAACCGCCTGAACGGCACACACTGCTCGCAGAACCGCTGGCTTCTCGACGAGACGCTTCGGCAGCGCTGGGGGTATCGTGGCCTGGTCATGTCGGATTGGTACGGCACCACTGACTTGCCGGCAGCACTTACTGCTGGCTTGGACCTTGCGATGCCGGAGAGCTCTGCGCGTAAGCAGCGGCTCCGTCGCGCGCTGGAGCACGATGCTCGCATGGAAGCGATGCTCGATCGGGCTTGCGCCAATATCCTGCGTCTGGTGGACAGGTGCGGCCAAAGCAAGTTGGACGCCGGCTTCACGTTCAACTCCGACGCCCATCACGCCCTTGCCCGAAAGGCAGCGGTTCGCTGCTGCGTCCTGCTGCGGAATGAAGGCGAGCTCCTGCCGCTGAATCGTGAGCATGGTCGGTATCTGATCGTCGGATCGTACGCCTGCCAACCGATTATCCAGGGAGCGGGAAGTGCAGCCATGACCCCATCCCGCTGCGACAGGCCGGTTGACGAGTTCGCCGCTCTGCTTGGCCCGGGAGCTTCCGTCGTGTTCAGCCCCGGCTGGCGTGACGACGGCACCGAGGATTCTGGGCGTGCGGACACTGTCCTGGAGGCGGCGGAAAACGCTGATACCGTCATCGTATTTGCCGGAACGGTATCGGCCGACAGCGGCGAAAACGCCGACCGCCGCAACATTGATCTGCTGCCAGCACACAACGCTTTGATCAGCAGGCTTGCCAGTCAGCAGCACCGCGTGGTGGTCGTCATCTTCAATCCGGACGCCGTTACGATACCCTGGGAAGGGAACGTGGGTGCCATCCTGATGGCCGGCTTCGGTGGCCAAGGCGTGGGTCACGCGATCGCCTCCCTCCTACTCGGATATCAGTCGCCATCCGGTAAATTGTCTATAACCCTCCCGAAGCGCCTCGAAGACACCCCCGCGTTCCTGGGCTACCCAGGAGAAAACGGCCAGAATCTCTACCGGGAAGGTCTCTTTGTCGGCTACCGCCATTACGACTATCGGAAGATCGAGCCGGCCTTTCCGTTCGGTTTCGGCCTGTCTTACACCAGCTTCGCCTATCACGGTCTTGAGGGCAATGCGACCAGTCTCAACCCGAGAGCCTCGGTGCATGTCCGCTTTTCCCTGACCAACACAGGTCACGTCGCCGGTCGCGAAATCTGCCAGATCTATCTGAGGCGAGATGCGTCGACCCGATCAACGACGCCGGCCCAACCGCTGCGTGCGCTCAAGGGCTTCATCTCAACTGACCTGAAACCGGGCGAAACGCGGCACCTCTCGATCGTTCTGACTCCGCGTGACTTCTCCTATTTCGACGAAGCATGCGGGGATTGGCGGATACTTCGAGGGGAGGCCTGGATCGAGGTCGGCGCCTCATCTCGTGACATCCGCCTGGAGAGCAAGGTCTTCCTGGAGGGTTCCTCCATGATCGGCCGGGGCTTCGACCTGCAGACACCGCCCGGCCAGATCCTAAATCACGCTGACGGAGAACGACTTCTCCGCTCGTGGCTCGTCGAGACGATGGGCAAGGAGCCTCACCTGGTCGACGGGATCCTGTCGAAGAGCCGATGCTCGTTTCTCGGCATAGGCGATACGCTGACCTGGTTGCTCGGCTCGGAACCAGACGAAGCGTCTCTGCTCGCTGTTCTGGACGACATTAATCATTCTGACCGTGATGGCGCGTCCGCGAGACAAACCAGTGTCTTGACTGATGGCACAAGCGAATGAGCAGCCTGATCGACACGACGGTTCCACTTGACAAGGCCTGGAACACTTGGTCCGACAGGCCGGCGGAGCTGGTGTTCCTCCCGCTCGGATTCAGCCTGACGCCGGTCCTCTACTCCACCAGTATCCGCAAGGCGACGGCAATACCGCCTGGGGAGGCGATCCGGTTCGGGTCTCACGCGCTCGATGGCTCGCTGGTCGAATTCGAGACCACCCATGGCGGAACAACGATCGCCTTTACCTATCGCAAGGCGGATCCGTTTTGTATCTCGGGGAGCTGGCAGGGTCTTCGTCTCGCCGAATGGGGTCTCCGCTACTGGCTGACCCTCTGCCTGCGCGCCGCCGCCGGTGCGTCCGTTCGTTATGCCGAGAATGAAAACGCGGCCATCATGAAGATCGGATATCGTTTTGTGGCAGTCGTCACCGAAGACAGGCCCGTCCTGGTCACCGGTCACGACTCTGTCGGTGCGGTCGTCGAAGACTTCGATGGCAACGGCTATTTTTATCTGGGCAGTCGAGAACTATCCGGGAACACCATCGCCCTCCGGTTCAACCTGGAGATGATGCGAAGCGGAAGGTTTGCCGCCGCCGTCGCAGACTCCGAGAGCCTGGCTCTTCTGAGGGCCCGCGAGACGCTCGCACAGAGGCTGCCACCCAAGCCGCCTCTGCAGAACGGTCGCCACGCCGGCGCCCTTGATGCCGTCCGCGACGTGATGGCCTGGAACACGCTCTACGACCGGATCAATCACCGTCCTTATACGGCGGTCAGCCGGATCTGGAACCTCGGCAAATTTGCGATCTGGTACAACGACCAGACCTATGCCGCCTTGATGACAGGATTGCTCGATGGATATGTCGGGCTGATGAACATGCAGGCCGCGATGGCGAGTGGTACCCCACAGGGCAATTTTGCGTGCATCGTTACGTCCAATGATGCCTGGGTCGATCGTACGCAAGCTCCGAACGGCGCCTTCATCGTCTGGATGATGTTTCTCCGAAGCCGGAATCGGTTCCTGCTCGAACTGACCTTTGGACCGCTCGCTCGCAACAACCGATGGTGGCGTACGCATCGTGACCCGGACGGCCTCGGGCTCGTCTCGTGCGGAACCTCGGACGTAGGGGAGGCTCTCTACAAGGGCACCCACTTCGGAGCCCGCAACGAAACCGGCATGGACAACTCGCCGACGCATGACGAGGCCGTCTATGAGCCCGAAAGTCGGACATTGTCGCTCCTTGACGTCGGCCTGAACAGCTCCCTGACGCTGGACGCCGAGATGCTCTCGCTCATGGCGCAGGAGCTTGGTCTCGATGCGGACGCAGCGGAATTTGCAGGGCTCGCCGAACGGGGACGTCGACAGGTCAGTGAGCATCTCTGGGACAGTTCGCGCCAGATCTTTGCGAACCGCCAAAGAGAGGGCGGGTTTGTGCGCAGCCTCGGCCCGACCAGCTTCTTCCCGATGATTTGCGGCGCCGCGAGCGCCAGCCAGGCCGCGGCGCTCCTGCAACATCTCAATGATGACGCGACGTTCGGCGGCGACTATGTCATTCCGAATGTCAGTCGGGAGGATCCTAGCTTCGGCGACAACGTCTACTGGCGCGGCCGCATCTGGCCGAACGTCAATTTCTTTGTCTGGCATGCCCTGCGCCGCTACGGGTTTGATGAGGATGCCTCGAAGCTCGCCAGCAAGAGTATGCGGCTGTTCGACCAGAGCTGGTCAGAACGACGCATGGCCGGGGAAAACTACAACGCGGTCAATGGGGAGATCCTCGACCAGCCGGACACCGACCCGTTTCTGTCCTGGGGGGCCATGTTGCCGGCGCTCGGCGTCGCGGAGATCATGGATTGCAACCCCTGGAACGGCTGGGAGATTTCGACCGACCGAGGCGACATGTCGTTCGGGCCCATCGAGAGCCCGATCGGGTCTGTACGCCTCGTCTGCGAAGACGGGGTCCTGACCCTCTTCAAGGGGAATACCGCATGGCTCCGGACCAACATCGTTGGTCGGTTGTCGCATCTGTCCTTTGGTGCAGGCTCCTTCTCCTGCAGTATCGCATATCAGCCCGCTGGCGAGGCGAGCTTCATCGCCCTGCCCAGGGCCCATGCCGCTTCGGTAGGGTTCGTGCGCGCCAACGGCGAGGCAATCAAGGCCGCATCTGGCAGCGACGGATGCTTCAGCATGGACCTTCCTACCGCCGGCTCGGACCGTGTCGACCTCGAGGTGTTCTTCACGCCGACTGGTCGATGATGCGTGAGAGGGAAGCAGGGCCGGCCTGGTTCGTCGAGCCGGCATCTCGTTTTGGCATGGCGGCCTTCTGGTTCTGGCATCATCTACCGGACGAGAGTTCCTGCGTGGTGGCACTCCAGGATATGGTTCGCAGCCGAATCCGGACCATCATGGTGCAAGCGCGCCTCTCGCTGCCACGCTCATCGTATTTGTTGCCAGCGTATCTGGAACGCTGCCGCTTTGTCGCAGAAACTGCGGCTCAGCTTGGCCTGGAAGTCGAAATCTACGATGAGTATAACTGGATGCCGAGCCATGGCGGTGGCCTCATTACTCATGCCAATCCGCACCTTGCCGAGCGGCATCTCTTCTGGACCAGCCAGATTATTGACGGCCCGGAAACCTTCCTGTCGATCAGTGCTATCAAGCTGGCGTTTCTGGAGTTCCTCGGCGAAGCCGGAATGAACTGGTGCTTCGAGGGCGGACGCCCTCGATGGACCGAATGGACGGTCGTCGCCGTAGCAATGACCGGGACGAACGGCCCTGTCGACCTCACGTCGTGTGCCGTTGTTCTGCGGAGTGACGACGCGGGCTGCCAGGTGTCAGTAGATACCGGCCTTGTCGCGATCGGATCCGAGATCACTGTCTTTGTCTCCGCATGGTGCTTTACCTCAAGGCTTGTCAACTATCTGCTCTCGGAGACCGCTGAACGCTTCATCGAGCAGGTATACGAGCCTCTGCTCGGCGTGTTTCCGGCGGCGCGAAGCTTCTTTTTCGACCATCCTCACGCGGGTTTCTACACATGGCGCGAGAAGACCGGGAATGCCGGGAACAGCCTGCTCTGGGATGAGCACCTGCGCGCAGAGGTTGCACGAGTCGTTTTTCAGGACATTGAGACGGTGGTGCGACGCCCACGATGTCGGGCTGAGCGGGCATGAACTTCTCACCCATGTCGGGACATGGAGGCTTCGGGACGGTCTGAAAACCATCGACCCGAGGGTGATGCCCGGTGTGGATTATTCCAATCCGGGATGCTCCCGTGAGCCCCGAGATCCTCGATCGACTGGGCGGCGTTGCCGCCGCGGCAATCTCGGTCGGGAACTGCCGGAACGTGGTTGCGTCGTGGCTCCGATATTGGCGGCCTGCAACTGCTCCTTCGATGATCTGCCGAACCGGATCGTGTCATCCGTTGCAGGGGACATGCAGAGGATCGTCTGCTTCAATGAAGCGGATGGCAGGCGTCCGCTACGCCTGTCGCTTGGCAGCGACGCGACATCGATTGTTCGATGGTATCCCGAGACCGGAGCCCGCTCAGAGATCGCCCTTTGTCCTGCGGGTAACATCCTGTGTCTGCAGTGCGCTCCCCAGGAAGTGCTCTGCCTCGAATTGCGGCGCGAGACCTCCTCTCGCGACAATTTCCTGGCTGACAGTTTCTTCTTGCCGATGCCATCGCTCGTTGAGCCGGTCATTCTGGGGTCGGGTTGGCTTCTCCAAACTGGGGCGAGCCCGGTTGTAGCGAGGCCGATCTGGGTGACGGAGGGGTGGGAAAAGCAGGGGCTCGAAACCTACTCCGGCGCGGGCACCTACCGGACCGGGCTCCAAGCTCTTCCCCGGCTCGAGGGCGCCATGGCCTGGCATCTGATCTTTCCGGAGGTCGCCGGCACGCTCGAATGCTCGATCGACGGCTCTCCGATCGGAAGCTCGGCCGTCCGGCACGCCGCCTTCGACCTTTCCGGTTTCGAGGGAGGCGGCCAGATCGAGGTGGTCGTCCGCAATAGCGCGGCCAACCGCCTCTACGCCGGCACACCCTATTGGGACGAGGGGTCATACGCCTCAGGCTTGCTGCAGCCATCCCGAATAGAGCCATGGGCATGGCAGCCAGGCCTGACCTACGCGCAAGAGCAACACGCAGACGCCTGAGGCTTCTAGGATCTGGTGACAGACCCTCTCCGCAGGAGCTGGTTCAGGAGAACCGCGGCGAGCGTCGCCATGCCGATGCCGCCGATGGACACCTGCCCGATATGAAGGGTCAGGTCGCCTGCGCCCGCGACCACCGTGACGCCGATGATGATGAGGTTTGCCGGATCGGACAGGTCCACGTCATGCTCGGTCCAGACCCTCACCATGGTTGCCGCGATCAGGCCGAACACGACAATCGCCAGGCCTCCAAGCACAGGCTCCGGAATGGTCTGCAGGACCGCGCCGAATTTCGGGGATAGTCCCAGGAGAACCGCGAAAACACCGGCGCAAGCGAAGATCAGCGTCGAGAAAACCCGGGAGATCGCCATGACTCCCATATTCTCGACATAGGTCGTCACACCAGTTCCGCCGCCTGCGCCGGCGAGCATCGTCGCGAGGCCATCGCCCAGGAAGGCGCGGCCAATCAGGCTGTCAAGGTTGCGCCCGGTCATCGCTCCGATCGCCTTGATGTGCCCGAGATTCTCGGCGACGAGGACGATGGCGATCGGCGCCATCGGGATTGCCGCGCGCCAGGTGAATCGCGGTGCACGGAAGCTCGGGACCCCGAACCAGGCAGCATGCCTGACACTCGAGAAATCCACAGGGACGCCAAGTCGCAGGCCGTTCGCGCACGCGACATAGAACCCATACGCCACGCATGTTCCGGCGAGGATCGCGACACGACGCAGGGGGCGTGGAGCGTAGACGGCAACAAGGCTGACAAGCAGGATGGTGACACAGCCGAACATCAGCGTCGCGGCACTCCCCTCGATACCGCGTGTCGCGATCGGCGCCAGGTTGAGGCCGATCGCCATTCCGACGGCACCGGTCACGACCGGTGGCAAAAACCGCTGCACCCAGCCGGAGCCGATCGCAATCACCACGAGCCCAACCAGGGCGTAGACCGCGCCTGCGACAACAATACCTCCGAGCGCCAGAGCCGGATCGGGGTTCGCACCGTGGCCAGAATAGCCTGTCAGCGCGGTCACGGTCGCGATGAACGAGAAGGAGGAACCGAGATAGCTGGGAAGCCGACCTGTGGTCACGCAGAAGAACAGCAGCGTCCCCAGGCCCGAAAAGAAGACCGCGATGGACGGGTCAAAGCCCATGAGCAACGGCCCGAGGATCGTGGAACCCGACATCGCGACGACGTGCTGGGCCCCCATCAGCAGCGTCGTCGGCCACGGCAGCCGTTCCTCGACGGCGACTGACGCGCCGGTGGCGAGCGTCCAGCGCGGCCAGGCCATAACTTCAGGACCGCAGGAAGGGCGTAATCAGGTCGAGAAAGCCGTCCAGATTGTCCCATGGGATCATGTGACCGGCATCCGGAACATGAACGATGTCGAGGGCTGGAGCGAGCTCGCGCATTTCCGCCTCATCGACACTCTCGATAACCCCTCCGCGTGTCGCAACGACCAGCAATGCTGGCTGCGTCATGAACGGCAGGTCGCCATGAATGTCTTCCTCATGAAAACCGGTAAAGGTCCGACGCACGGCGTCCTCATCGCAGGTGTGAAGCCACTCCGCGCGTAACCGCAGTTGGGCCTCCGTCCAGGTCGGACAGAAGGCCCGCATGGCATCGGCCGTCATGCCCTCCTTCGATTGGCGTATCGACTCCAAATACCATGGCAGGGCCGCAGGGTAGGCACGGCGTCCCGGTCCGCTGACCGGCGGATCGATCAGGACGAGCTTGCCGACACGCCCATGATGACGGGCGAGCCGAATGCCGATGCGTGCCCCCATGGAGTGTCCCATCAGCACGTAATCTTCCAGCCCGAGTTCGCTGGCGAAGCCAGCGACATCCGCAGCGTAGGTGTCGAGGTCATAGGCCAATGACGGGCCCGTCTCCGAAAGTCCACGTCCCCGGACATCGAGCACATGGACGTCGAACTGCGCGGCGAGGCGCTCGGCCACGAATCCCCAGGTGATTGCGGGGCTGGTGATGCCAGGGATGAGGACCAGAGGATGTCCCGCACCACCGTAGCGAAGGTAATGCTGTCGGATGCCATTGGCGTGTACATTCGCCCCGTAGAGGAAAGGATCTTTCATCTCAGAATGCCCCCGAGAGCAGTGCGCCGGCTCCTGCAACGATCGGCTTGAGCTCAAGCGCCTTGAGCATCGCGTAGGTCGTGGCGATGGACGCTGTCAGGACCGGTTTTCCGGTCATCGCCTCGACCATCGGAACAACGGCCAATGAAGGCATCTGGACGCAAGCCGACAACACGATGACGTCGGCGTCATTGTAGCGGGTCTCGCGCACGATGCCAGGAAGCCTGTCCTGATCGTGCCGGGCCACGTCCAGATTGTCGGGGATTTCGAGCGCAACCGAGTCGACGATCTCGAAACCCTCGTTGCCGATATACTCGACCACAAGCTGTGTCAGCGGCTTCATATAAGGGGTGATGACCACGATCTTCCTGGCACCAAGGACCTTCAGGGCATCGATCAGAGCTCCGGCGCTGGTGACGACGGGAGCCGCGGCGTCGTTCTCGCGCGTGCGGCGCTCAAGCCGCGCCTGCGACTGGCGATGGTACCCCAGGCCCATGGACATGATCGCCACGAGACAGGCATAGCCCAGGACATCGACACCTGCATCACTCAGCTCGAGCGCGCAGCGGTCGCTCTCGCCGTCCATCGCCGAAAGCTCTTCCTTCGACACCTTCTTCATGCGCATGCGGCTCGAATGGAAGGTGAAGCGCTCCGGCCGGATGAGCTGACGGGCGGTAAGCATCGCCGGGATCTCGGTTTCCATCGTCACGTTGGACGAGGGCACGATCTGGCCTATCCTGTAGAGCGACTTCACGCGGCAGGAAGCCGATTGGGCAGCCGCTCCAGCAGGCTGTCGAGATCTATGACGTCACCGCATTTCTGCGCCATGTCGAAGAGATTGGCCTCATGCGGCCCGATCGCGCGATCGCCGACACAGTCGGAGATCACGATCGGGCGAAAGCCCGCGGACATGGCGTCGATCACACTCGCGCGGATACAGCCGCTGGTGACGCAGCCGGCAACGACCAGGGTCTGCACTCCCCTACTGGAGAGCCATGCTGCGAGCCCGGTTCCGGCAAACGCCGATGGCACAGTCTTTCGCACGACAAGTTCGCCCGGCAGTGGAGCGAGTCCGGCTACAATCGCGCTCTGCGGGTTGCTTTCTGTCAAGGCAAGCAGAGTCGGAACCTTGATGCTGAATATATTCCTATCCGCGCCATCGTCGGCAAACACAATACGGGTATGCGCAACGGGCCAGCCGAGCCGGCGAGCGGTTTCCAGCAGACCTCGCGTCCGCTCGATCGCCTGCGGAATATTGCCGCCGCCGAAGGCCTCCGGATCGGCAAAGCCGTTGACGAAGTCGACGATAAGCAGGCCGGTCTGGCCGACCATCCCCAGGGAGGCGCCGAAGCCCTGGCGCGCATAGAGGTCTGCGTCCGTCGGGGCCGTCATTCGCGACCACCTGCGACGGGCAGAACCTTGCCGCTGCGCACCATGACCTCGCCGTCCAGGGTTACCGTGCAGTTCCGCATCGGAATATCGATGTGGCAGGCAGTTTCGCGGCTACCGCCCGCTTCGTTATTCGGCCCCAGCGACCATAGGAAATTACCCTCGAAGGCGCGCGCATCCATGCCGACGGTCGCCTCCCGGTCATAGAGCGCCAGCACCGACCAGCGAGCCCGGTCCTGCAGCCCCCAGCCGATATGCGAGATCGCATAGCTCTCCGGGTCGTTGAAGCTTTCCATGTAGTCGTTGAGAAGATCGGCATCCAGACCGCCCTCGATCTTCCGGGCGAAGCCACCTTCTATGGTGATGGTTACCTTGTCCTGAACATAGGATTTGTGCGGAAGCAGGATATCGCCGCGGTCCAGAACAATCCGGCCGCTCGCGGAACCCTCGTTGGCCCATGTTGCCAGGAAGCCGCTGGGCCAGTGATCCCACCGCCCAGGCTCATCGGTGAAGCCGTACTCCTCCAGGATCGGGAAGTCGCCGAGCGAGAATTCGACGTCCGTGCCGGCCTCCGACGTCACCCGCATCTCCTTTGCGGCGCGCAGACGCTTCGAGGCCTTGAGAACACGCGCACGATTCTCTTCCGTGGGAATCAGGCGGGCCAGGACCTCCGGCGGTTCGACCGCGAGCAGGATCTTCGTGCCAGCCTGTAGAATGTCATGCTGTTCCTTCGAAAACAGCAGAACCATGAGATCGAGCACCAAGTCGCTGGCCTTGAGCGCCGCGAGCGCTGCGGGATTATCGGTCAGTGGCGTGGTGCCGAAGAAAGACAGCTTGTCGCGCGAAAGAGCGAGCGCGCCGTTGGTCGGCAGCAAGTCCAAACGGTTGACAATTGCACCAAGCTGTCGCGCGGCCAGGATCGCTGTCGACAGGGTTTGCGGGTGCGTATCGGAGGAGGTGAGGACGGTCACGGTCTGCCCTCGCTGCAGCTTAGAGAGACTAAGAACCTGCAGCCACGCATCCAGCATCTCGCTGTCGCTGATCGGCATCACGCTCTCCTTATTAGGCGATCGTATGATTAATCAACCGAGTTGCGATGCGCAAGGGTTTCATCGCAGCATGGGCCGGATGAAGGTTGCCAACCTGAAGCGAAGGCAGGATGAAGGCGGCGATGATCAAGGCTGCCGCCGCAACGCCCACCGCTGCTCGCAGACGCCCTGGCCGCCCGTCTGATCAGGAGGATCGGCGTGAAGCCCTCCTGGATGTCGCGGAAGCGGTCTTTGCCACGCGGGGTTATGCCGGTGCCAGCCTCCGCATGATCGCCGCCAAGGCCGACCTGAACCAGGCGATGATCACCTACTATTTTGGATCCAAGCGCGGACTGTTCGAGACCGTGTATAGGCGCAGGGCAGCAGTCATCATCGAGCGCCGCCTCGAACTGCTTGATGCGATTATGGAGAAGTCGCCGAGCCCGTCTGTCCAGGACCTGCTGATCGCCTATCTCAAGCCACAGTTCGATATGAAGTACAGCGGCCCGGGAGGGCAGGCTTTCGTGAAGTTGCAGTCGCGCTTACATACCGAGTCGGAGCTGAACGCGATTGAACTCCGCCGGGAGATCTACGACAACTCGACCAAGCGCTTCATCCAGACGTTGAGAAAGGCTCTCCCAAACCTGGATTTAGCAGAAATCGAGTGGCGCATGACGTTTCTAATTGGCACCTATCTATACATGCTATCCGGGGTTGATCGGCTGGGAGACCTCTCGGACGGCCGCTCAAATGCGGACGATAAGGATGAGATCCTCAAACACCTTGTGGACTTCCTTGTCGGCGGTTTTACAGCTTGACGGCATTGTCACGGTAACAGGGGCTTGAGCTGCTGCCGGTTTGATGGACACGCACCTTAAGCCTGGCTGGAGCGTCACCCGGAGGTCGAGATCGTCAGCCGGGACCGATGCGGCC
>CAXSEE010000045.1:0-25071 GCA_964235615.1 uncultured Acetobacteraceae bacterium
GCTTCCTCCTGCACGGCCAGCATCGTCGAGATCATCACGAAGATGATCTAGCGGCACGCCGCGGCCGGCTCGTTCGATGAGCCTCTGAGCAGTGTCCCGGGCCAACTGGTATCGGCAGGGCGATCAAATACCAACATCGGAATAGGCGGCGTCCACTGCGAACCGACCGAGCGGGTTTGTCGTTTATTCCCGCTCAATCCTATGAGATAGCCTGTTCTGCGCCGCACGCTGGCAGGGGAGACCTCGATGAAGCGACGAGATATTCTGCGAGCCTTACCGGCCACGACGCTCGCGGCTAGCCTGCCGTCGGCAGCCGACGCCTCGTCCGGGGCGGTGCCTGGACCAACCTCCGAGGAGCTCATTCTGCCATCCCTCCATGCATCTGCGGAAGAGGATATCCCGGTGGCGTTCCTCCTGTCGGATTCTGCAGTCGTGATCGATTTCGCGGGGCCTTGGGAGGTGTTCCAGGACGTCGCCGTGCCCGGCCGATCCAAGCCGAACCCGTTCAAGCTCTACACCGTTGCCGAAACAATGAAGCCGATCCAGGCGAGTGGCGGCCTCGTGATCATGCCGAACTACACGCTTGCCGCGTCGCCCCTGCCCAAGCTGCTGGTTATCCCGGCGCAAGCAGCACCTAGTCCGGCGGTGATCGCCTGGATCAAGCATGTGGCCCAGACGGCCGACATGACGATGTCCGTGTGCACGGGCGCCTTCCTGCTGGCAAAGACCGGCCTGCTGGATGGCAAGCCGGTTGCGACTCATTATGGCGCATACGCTGAACTTGCGATCGGCTTTCCCAGCTTGACCGTGCGGCGAGGCGCGCGGTTCGTCGACAACGGCGCGGTTGCCAGCTCGGGAGGGCTGTCTTCCGGCATCGATCTGGCTCTCCATGTCGTGGAACGCTACTTCGGCCGAGCCGTGGCGGCGGCGACTGCCGACACCATGGAATACCAGGGGACCGGCTGGACGCGGGCCGACTCCAACCAGATCTACGCCAAGCTGCGGGTTGCAAGCCTGAAGCATCCGTTGTGCGCCGTCTGCGAGATGGACGTCGACCTCCGAACCGCGCCGAAGTTGGTCTACCACCATGCTACCTATCTGTTCTGCGGCGAGCCGCACAGGAGGCTGTTCATGATCCATCCCGATCGCTTCGCCAACGGATGAGCGGCTTATGGGCCGGATCGAACTCATGCCAACGTCCTATGGTCACGACTTGAAGGCGGAACCGTCGTGGACGTGTAGTACGTCGATGGAACCGCCGGCTTTCAGGTAATATGATCGACGACGGCCATAGCGGCGTTCGAGACCGCGGCAGGTTCGAATGCCACCGACGCGGTCATCCTCCGCCTGAAGCGGGCGCAGATGGAAGCGCTTTCGGCCCGGGCCGGCTCGCTGGAAAAGGCCAAGGCGCTGATCGGGGTTGCGGAGCCGCACGTGGCTGGATTGGGTAACCGCGCGGACGAAGCGCGTGTCTGGCTCGCGTCCGCAAGAGCGGCGATCGAGGTCATGGGGGGCAGCATGCGCGCGGCGTTGCTGGACAGTGTCACGATTTCCACGACGGTGGCATTCTGCCAGGTCGTTTTGAGGCAGTTCGGGCAGGCCGGCCTTCGGCTCGATGCCATCGATCAACGCGAGGCGGCGCAGTTCGGTGCGGACGACAAGTATGCCGCCAGGGTCGATCTGATGCGGGCCGGGATCGCGCATGCCGGTGGGGAGCTGCCGCAGGCGCAGGTATTTCTTCGCGCAGGCCGGCAGGCGTTCGAGAAGCCGGATGCGGATCCCTATTACCGGCGCTGGAGCCTGCGTCTTGCGGCGTCGTTATCGCCTGCCGTGGTCGCGACGACCGGAAGCATCCAGCGCTGACCGGATCGAGCTCCCGGTTCAGACCGCCCGCGCCCTGCCGACCAGCACGGCGATCGAGGTGAGCGCATCGGTGACATGCAGCGGCGTGCATCCGGCCGGATCGCCGTCGGACTGCGCGGGATGCACCTGGGCGCCGTTGAAGGCGATGTCGCTCGCGCGCAGCCGGATCACCCCGGGAAGCCTCGACATCATGTTCATCGGCAGGGCGGCGCCGGCCAGCAGCGCCGAACCGATGCCGCTCTTGAACAACACCACCGAGAAACCCGGCGCGCCCGACGAGGCCTCCGGGGCCAGCATGTAGGGGCCGCCATACAGGCAGCCCTTGGAGACGATGACGCTGCCGGCCTCGTGCACGACGCCGTCGACGGAGACCTGCATGGGCTCGAACTTGTAGCGCGGCAGCTCGCGCAAGGTCTGCACGACGTAGGCGCCGCGGCCGAGAGCCCGCTTCACCGGCCGCGAGATGTGATGCACCACATGGGCGTCGAAGCCGATGCCCAGCATCTGGACGAACAGCCGGCTTCCCGAGGCACTGCGCGCGATGCCGGGCCACAAGGTCATGACCCTGTCGGACACCAGGGTGGAGGCGACGTCGTTGGCGGCGAACGGCAAGTGCAGCTCATGGGCCAGGACGTTGGCGGTGCCCAGCGGGATGATCCCCAGGCGGCTGCGCGAGCCGGCCATTCCGTCGGCGACCTCGGCGATGGTGCCGTCACCGCCGGCGGCGACCACCAGTCCCGCGCCGCATCGCACCGCCTCGTGCGCCAGGCTGCGGGCATGGCCGGCGCTGCGGGTCTCCACCACCTCCAGCTTGACGCCATGCGCCACCAGCACGTCGAGCACGTTCCACAGATGACGCACACGACGACGCCCAGCGGTAGGGTTGTAGATGACAAGCATCACGGCTCGGGGGCACCAGCACAACGTAACTTATGATATTGCCTCATTGTTTCTCGATGCACGCGTGACGTTTGCAAGTCATGAGGTCGCTTATGAAAGTCGCTTACAAGACTGGGGCAACTCATCATGGAAACGTCATGTTTGCCAGTTGCCGCGCGGCGTATAGGGCGATCGCCAAGTGTCTGAAATGTCATAAAGGCGAAAGACGATGGGATCCGCCACGTTCGAGCCGCTCCGCACCCGCTACCGGGCGGTCTTCATCTCCGACACGCATCTCGGCACGAGGGGATGCCGCAGCGACTTCCTCGCCGACTTCCTGGGCCGCGTCTCGTGCGACACGCTGTATCTGGTCGGCGACATCATCGACGGCTGGCGGCTCAAGAAATCCTGGTACTGGGACAGCCACCATGACGAGGTGGTGCGCCTGATCCTCCGCATGGCCCGCAACGGCACCGATGTGGTCTACATCCCCGGCAATCACGACGAGATGTTCCGCACCTGGCTGCCGATGAAGCTGGAGATCGCCGGTGTCCGCCTGTGCCAGGACGCGGTGCACGAGACCGCCGACGGACGCCGCCTGCTGGTGATGCACGGCGATGCCTTCGACAGCGTCGTCCGTTACGCGAAATTCCTCGCCCTGCTCGGCGACGGCGCCTACACCGCGGCCCTGGTCGTCAACCGCTGGTTCAATGGCCTGCGGCGCAAGCTCGGGCTGCCGTACCGCTCGCTGTCCGCCTGGCTGAAACGCCAGGTGAAGGGCGCCGTGATGGCGATCGACCGTTTCGAGCACGCACTGGCCGACGAGGCCCGCAGCCGGGGACTCGACGGCGTCGTATGCGGCCATATCCACCACGCCGAGATGCGCGACATCGACGGCGTGCTCTACATCAATGACGGCGATTGGGTGGAAAGCTGCACCGCGCTGGTCGAGCATGAGGATGGCCGGCTCGAACTGATCGACTGGGCCGAACGCAACCGGCTGTCGTTCACGGAACGGCGCACCTCCCAGCTCGCCGAGCGGCGCGTCACACAGCTCGCGGAGAAGGTCACCCACGCTTCGCCCTGATCCCCCGCTTCGCCCTACCCGCTTCAAATAATCCTGCCCGCTTCGAATAATCCTGCCGGCTTCGAATAACCCTGCCGCTCCGAATAATCGAGGATATCCGCGACTTGCCCGACCGACTGAGCCAAACTTCCGAGATCAGGCGCATCCTCATCGTCTCGGACGCCTGGATGCCGCAGGTGAACGGCGTCGTGCGCACCTTGTCCACAATCGCCGGCGAATTGCGCGGCATGGGTCATGTCGTCGAGGTGATCGGGCCTGACCGGTTCCGCACCATCCCCTGCCCCACCTATCCGGACATCCGGCTGTCGCTGTTCGCCGCCCGGCCGCTGGCGCGGATGATCGCCGCCTTCCGGCCCGACGCCCTGCACATCGCCACCGAAGGCCCGCTCGGCATGGCCGCGCGACGCTGGGCCGTGCGGCGCCGCCACCGCTTCACCACCTCGTTCCACACCCGGTTCCCGGAATACATACAGGCGCGCACGGGCCTGCCGGTGGCCATCCCCTACATGTTCCTGCGCCGCTTCCACAACGCCGCCTCGGGCACGCTGGTCGCGACCGAGACCTTGTCGCAGGTGCTCGCCTCACGCGGCTTCACCCGCCTGATGGCCTGGTCACGCGGCGTCGACACCGGGCGCTTCCAGCCGCAACCGCGAGAGGACTGGGGCGTGCCCGGCCCGATCTTCCTCTATGTCGGGCGAATCGCCGTCGAGAAGAACATCGCCGCCTTCCTCGATCTCGACCTGCCGGGCTCGAAGGTCGTGGTCGGCGGCGGCCCCCAGCTCGCCACCCTGAAGGCCGCCTATCCCCGCGTCGTGTTCACCGGACCGCGCAACGAGCGCGAGCTGGCGCGCGCCTATGCCGGCGGCGACGTGTTCGTGTTCCCGAGCCGCACCGACACCTTCGGCCTGGTCGTGCTGGAAGCCCTTGCCTGCGGCGTGCCGGTGGCCGCCTACGACGTGATGGGCCCGCGCGACATCCTGCGCGGCGCCGCCGGCCATGTCGGCGCGGTGGGAGACGACCTGCGCGCCGCCTGCCTGGCCGCGCTGGATGGCGATCGCGCTGCCTGCCGGGCCCACGCCGAGCGTTTCAGCTGGCGCGCCTGCGCCGAGACCTTCCGCGATTGCCTGACGCCGCTGGTATCAGCCAAGACAGCAAGGCAAGCGGTGCCCCTCGACCCCACCAGGAGCGAACCTTTAGAGTCCTTTTGATCGGGACCGGGGCCTGAGAGCACGTCAGGGGACAACTGCGTCTTTTTGCGGCAATCTTCTCGAAATGACCTTGTGCCAACAATATAACTGCGCAACCTTCGCCCATGAATTGGGCAAGCGTCCCGCTTCAGCGGCTCATAGGGCCGCATTTTCCTTGAAAAATTGTCAACATGCTTCGGAGGACTGCGTTTGCCTTTCAAAACCAATATACGTCAGGCCGGACTTGGCTGCGCTCTCGCGAGCCTGGCAAGCGCCGGCGCGCATGCAGCGACCGCCGGCCCGCTCATCAGCGGACCCGTCTCGGAAAGCTCGCTCACCACCCTCTCCTATTCGATGCCCCAGGCGGTCGCGTCGGCAAGCGACCAGGGCACGCTCGCCCCGGAACATACGCTGGAGCATCTGCAGCTGGCGCTGAAGCGGCCGGCGGACCGGCAGGCGGCGCTCGACGCGCTGGTGCTGGCGCAGACGACCAAAGGCTCGCCGAGCTACCGCCGCTGGCTCACGCCGGCGCAGTTGCGCGACGATTACGGGCCGAGCGCCGCCGACATCGCCACCACGGTGGCATGGCTGCAATCGCATGGCCTGACGGTGAACAAGGTCTCGCCCACCGGCATGTCGATCGATTTCTCCGGCACCGCGGCGACCGTGGGGGCCACGTTCCACACCTCCCTGCACAGCTATGCCGCCCTCGGACAGCAGCATTTCTCCGCCTCCACCGACCAATCCTTCCCCGCCGTCCTTCAACCGGTGGTGGCGGGCGCGGTGCTCAGCAACTTCTTCCCCCATCCGACGCTGGTCGGCAGCCCGAAGCCCTCGGCCACGGCGATGGCGCACGCAGCGGTGCACAAGGTGGGCACCAGCTACACGATGGCGGTGGATGGCACGACCTTCTACGCGGTCACGCCGAGCGACTTCCACACGATCTATGACGAGAACGTGCTGTTCAACGGCAGCAGCGTGGTCGGCAAGGTCACTGGCGCTGGCGTGACGATCGCGGTTGCCGAACAGACCGACATCAACCCGGCGGACGTGCAGAATTTCCGCAAGCAGTTCGGCCTGTCCGGCTACAAGGGAACCGTCACGCTCACCCACCCCGGCAATTGCGGCGACGCGGGCTTCATCGCCGACGAGAGCGAGGCGGCGCTCGATGTGGAGTGGTCTGGTGCCGTGGCGCCGGATGCGGCGATCATCGAGGCGGCCTGCCCGGAGACGGAGACGACGTTCGGTGTCGAGACGGCGCTGCAGAACCTGGTGGAGTATGGCACCACGGCTTCCGCGATCTCGGTCTCCTATGGCGGCTCCGAAGTCGGCAACGGCCTCGTGTTCCTCACCGAATGGTCCAATCTGGTCGAGGAAGGGGCAGCCGAGGGCATCTCCATCTTCGTCTCCACCGGCGACGGAGCGGCCGACATTGCCGATACCGGAGCCGCCCTGGCCACCAGCGGCCTGAACGTGAACGGGCTGGCTTCGAACATCTACGACACCGCGGTGGGCGGCACCGACTTCGGCGACACGGTCGAAGGGCTGAACAGCAAGTTCTGGAGCAGTTCCAACAGCAGCACCGGAGGTTCGGCCAAGAGCTACGTGCCGGAAATCCCCTGGGACAATAGCTGCGGTTCCTACGTGAACTGGAAAGGAGCCGGCGCGGCGGGTGCGCTGCAGAACTGCAACAATCCGAAGACCAAGACCAACTACCAAAACGTGGTCGGCGGCAGCGGCGGCCAAAGCCTGCTGTTCGCGAAGCCGAGCTGGCAGCTCACCAGCGTGCCGGGCGTGCCGAACGACGGCGTGCGCGACCTGCCCGACATCTCGCTGTTCGCCGCCAACGGACAGTGGAACCACTTCTATCTCTATTGCATGTCCAACACCGCGGAAGGCGGCGTCCCGTGCGACTACAGCAATCCGAACGACTTCCTTGGATTGGCCGCCGGCGGCACCTCGTTCGCCGCGCCTGACTTCGCCGGCATCGCGGCGCTGACGGCACAGCTCTATGGCAAGGTCGGCAACATGGCTCCGACGCTGTATCAGATCGCCAAGCTCCAATACACCAACAGCCTGCTCGTGAAGAAGTGCCAGACCAGCGTATTCCCGGTCGATCCGCTCTGCGTGTTCCACGATGTCGCCGTCGGCGACAACTCGGTGGCTTGCGAGGCGGGCACGCCCAACTGCTACACCAACGCTCTCTCGACCAAGGGCATCGGCATCTCCTCGACCAGCACGACGAAGCAGTCGACCGCCTTCCCGGCGACCGTGGGCTACGACCTCGCGACCGGCCTCGGGTCGGTCGACATCCCGCAGTTGCTGCTGAACTTCTGACCTGACATCCGTGCGATCTGGCGGGACGCGTGTCCGCCAGGTCGTCACTGGGTTCGGACACCCTCGCCTTCCCGCTTGACCTGGCTCCAAGCCTGTGGCTTCGCCAGCGGCATGAACAAGCAGCCGGCGTCCGCCGCTTTCATTCTCGGCACGGTGGCGATCGATGCCCTGAGCTTCGGCATCGTGATCCCGGTGCTCCCCGGTCTCGTCCGGGAAGTGGCCCGCGTCCCGCTGTCGCAGACCTCGTTCTATGTCGGCGCGCTGTTCGCGGTGTTCTCGCTGATGCAGTTCCTGTCCGCGCCGGTGCTGGGCGGCCTGTCCGACCGGTTCGGCCGCCGCCCGGTGCTGCTGTTCTCTCTATCCGCCCTCGGCATCAACTCGCTGCTCTGGGTCTGGGTGCATGACCTGGGCTGGCTGTTCGTCATGCGCGTGTTCGCCGGCCTGTGCGCCGCCAACGTCTCGACGGCCTCGGCCTACATCGCCGACGTGACGCCGCTCGAGCAGCGTGCGCGTTATTTCGGCCTGGTCGGGGCCATGTACGGCTTCGGCTTCGTCATCGGACCGGCGCTCGGCGGCGTGCTCGGCCAATACTGGATCCGGCTGCCGTTCCTGGTCAGTGCCATGCTCGTTGGCGTCAACGTCGTGTATGGCTTGATCGTGCTGCCCGAGAGCCTGCCGCCGGAGCGCCGCCGCCGGTTCGAGTGGCGTCGCGCCAACGCCTTCGCCTCGCTGCTGGCGATCGGCGCGAACCCCGCCATGTTGCGGCTGACCTTCGCCTGGTGCTGCACCTGGTTCGCGGTTGCGGCGCAGCAGACCAGCTTCATCCTCTCCAACCAGATGCGTTTCGGCTGGAGCACGCTCGAGGTCGGACTGGCGATGGCGCTCGGCGGCGTGACCCAGATCCTGGTCCAGGGCGTGCTGGTGCGACGGGTGATCGAGCGGCTCGGCCAGCGCCGCACGGCGATGACGGGCTACGTGTTCAGTGTCGCCGGCTTCTTGGTCTATGCTTTCGCAGGCAGGCCCTGGGTGATGCTGGCGGGCATCCCCGTGGTGGCGATGGGGGCACTGGCTTCGCCGTCGCTGCAGTCGATGCTCTCCGAGACCGCGGGGCCGACGCGGCAGGGCGAGATCCAGGGCGCGCTGGCCTCGGTGCAGGCGCTGGCGCTGGTGGCCGGTCCCCTGGTCATGGGCAGCCTGTTCGCCGCCACCACCCGACCGGGACAGGCGCTGCATTTCCCGGGAGCGCCGTTCCTGCTGGCGGCGTTGGTCTGCCTGTCCGCGCTGCTGGTGCTGCGTGGCCTGCGCCACCGGCCACTGGTGGCAGCCCCGGATCTGGCAAAGCCGGGGGAGGAAGTCGGGGAAAAGGCGATCGGCACCGCCTGACGCGGCCTCCGTCCGATGAGGTCGTCTTGCCGGATTGCCGCCACTTGCGTTAGCTGCACCCGCAGTCGTTCCGGGCCTGCTACCGGGACTCGACGTGGAGACATGATCATGATCGGCAATACGCGGCAAACTGGGGGGCGCCAGGAGGCAACACGCCAGGATGCGACGCGACCGGTCATGGTGCGGCCAGCCGGGGTGCCGCGACACAGCGGGATGCGGGCGCTGCGGCTCGCCTTCTGGAGCGTCGCGCATTTCGCCTTCTATTTCCTGCAGCAGCTCGCCGAGCTGGTGGCGCCGCTGCTGCTGGTGCTCGGGCTGGGCTGGTGGGCCCTGCCCCGCCTGGTCGATGCGATCACCACCCATGAGGCCAATGCCGACCAGCAGACGCGCGACATACTGGACACCGTGGCCGGCACCATCCCGCACGGCTTGAGGCTCGCCGGCCACTGGATCACCCCGGCCGGACTGATCACCGACGGGCTGCTGCTGATGGCCGTCGCCGCCATCGGGGCCACCATCTCGGCCCTTGCGGCGCGGGAGATGTGATCAACCCCACTGTGATTAACCCCACTGTGATCAGACTGGGGGCGGCGGCGTGGCGCCCAGCGCCGTGTAGAGCCGGATCGAGGGCGGCCATTCCTGCATGATGGCGCCGCGCCAATGGATCGCCGAGACCAGCAGCAGCCCCAGCAGGACCAGGCTCGCTGCCCAGCCTCCCCAGGCCGTCAGCACTCGCCCAGGCGGACGGGGAGATATGACGACCGCCTCGCCCGCCGGCACCAGCGGCGCCGGAGCCGCCGATTGACGCAGCCGAACGACGCCGTCCCGGACCGCCTCGTCACGAAGTGCCGCGATCGCCTCGGGCAATTCACCGGCCGGGCGCCATTGCCCCTCGCAACGGACACAGCGCACGCTGCGGCCAGGGCGGATCTGGGCCTCCGGCACCTCGTAGGCGGCATTGCAGTCAGGGCACTCGATACGCACTCCACGCGCTCCCAGCCTCTATCGCACATTTGGCCACGCACATCCGGTGCCGGCATTCGGCGCCGGATCCTGTAAGGTGCGGGAGCCCGTGAGGAGCCGCACAACGACAGGGCGACGCGATGATCCGTTTGCAGGATGTACAGCTTCGTATTGGTAGCGGATCAATAGCGCCGATCGTGCTGCGCGACATCAGTTTTTCGATCCCGCAGGGTGGGTTCCGCTGGCTGCTGGGCGCGTCCGGTGCCGGAAAATCCAGCCTGCTTCGCGTGCTGCAGCTCGCGGCACGGCCTTCCGCGGGACGGCTGGAGCTATTCGGCGTGCCCGTGCATCGTGCCAGGCGGCGGCAGCTTTCGCGCCTGCGCCGGCGCATGGGCGTCGTGTTCCAGGACTTCCGCCTGCTGCCGGAGCTCAGCGTGTTCGACAACGTGGCGTTACCGATGCGCCTCGCCCGTCTCGGCGAGGCCCGCATCCATGCCGACGTGAGCGAGATGCTCGGCTGGCTCGGGCTCGGACGCAAGCTTGCGGCACGCCCCGGGCAGCTGTCCGGGGGCGAGCAGCAGCGGGTGGCCATCGCCCGGGCGGTGGTGCTGCGACCGCCCCTGCTGCTGGCCGACGAGCCCACCGGCTCGCTCGACAGCGCTCAGGCGGCGCGGCTGCTGGAACTGCTGCTGGAGCTCAACCAGCTCGGCTCGACGGTGATCGTCGCCACCCACAACGATCAGCTCGTGCGGAAATTTCCCGCACCGAGCCTGCGTCTGGATCGGGGCCGGCTGGTCGATGACGCGTCTGCGTGAAATCCCGGGTGAAATCCCGGGTGAAGTCCCGCGTGAAGCTGGGCGCCCGAGTGCCACGGCCAGGCGCGCTTCTGGCAGCGGGCCATCCCCGAGACGAGGCTCGGACGGCCTTGGCCTTGGCCGCGCGTTGCCCGGCCGCATGGTGCCGAGCCTGGTCGCGGCGATGGCGTTCCTGGCCTCGCTTGCCCTGGCGGGCGCGGTCGGAGCGCGTCTGCTGGCCCAGCGCTGGAGCAGCGGCGCCGGCGCGATCCTGACCGTGCAGGTGCCCGATCCCGGCATGGCGGCCAGCGGCGGCCCAGGCATGTCGATCCGGGGCATGTCGATCCGGGGCGCGTCGATCCGGGGCGCGTCCACCCGGATCGATGCGGTGATGGCGCAACTGGCTCGCGCGCAGGGAATTTCCGACATCCATCGGCTGAGCCAGGCGGAGCTGGAGCGGCTGCTGCAGCCCTGGCTCGGCGGCGGCGCCATCTCGCTGCCGCTTCCGGCGGTGGTGCAGCTTCGGCTCATGCCGCGAGGCGATGACACGACCCCGGCGTCATTGCCCACCCTGGCCCCGTCGCTCGCGGCGATCGCACCCGGAACCCTGGTCGAGGACAGCGCCGCCTGGAGCGAGCGGCTGCTGGCGCTGACCTACAGCCTGCAGGCATGCGCGGCACTGGCGCTGCTCACGGTCGGCACGGTGGCCGGATGCGTCGTGATGCTGGCCACGCGTGCCGGCATCGCCAACCGCCGTCAGGCGATCGAGATCGTGCACGGGCTCGGTGCCACCGACGGCTATATCGCCGGCCGCTTCGCCCGCCGCGCGGGATCGCTGGCGCTCGTCGGCGGCGTGACCGGCGCTCTGGTCGCACTCCCGGTGCTGGCCGTGCTCTCGCATCTGGCGGCTCCGTTCGCATCCGAGCATGTCACGCCGGACAGCCTGCCCGGCGGATCGATCGGGCCCGCCGGCGCGGACCCGGCGACGACCCTGGACTTCGTCTTCGCCCTGCCGGGGATGCTGCCGCTGCCGCTGCTGATCAGCATGCCGGTGCTGCCGCTCGCCGCCGGCCTGATCGGCTGGCTGACCGCGCAGGTCACCGTCCGCCTCTGGCTGCGACGGCTGCCATGAGCGCGTCCATGCGCTGGACGATGCATGGGGCCACGCGCCCTCTGGTCATCCTGCTGACCCTGCTGCCGGTGCTGGCATGGAGTGCCGGCTTCGGCATCTTCGCCTGGCGTGCGACCCGGCCGCCAGGACCGCCGCCGCGGGCCGATGGCATCGTCGTCCTCACCGGTGGCGCGGATCGGGTCCAGGCCGGCCTGTCCCTGCTGCAGGCCGACCGGGCGCAGTTGATGCTGATCTCCGGGGTCAGGCCCGGTCTCGACCTGAACTCCCTGATCTGGGCTTCCGGCCTGCGCCTGCCGCGGGAGCGTGATTTGGCCGGGCGGATCACGCTCGGCCATGTCGCCACCTCTACCGTCGGCAACGCCATCGAGGCGGCTGGATGGGCGCGTGCCAACGGCCTGCACAGCCTGATCGTGGTCACCGCGGGCTACCACATGCAGCGGGCCTTGGCCGAATTCGCGAGCAGGCTGCCGGATGAGGCGCTGCATGCCTATCCGGTGTTGCCGCCGGCGCTGCTGCGGTGGCACTCGCTCGCGACACTTCGCCTGCTGGTATCGGAGTATGACAAATGGCTATTGGTCGCCTCGGGCCTGACCAACGTCGCGCCGCTGCGGGGACTTTGATCTTGTTTCGAGTGGAGACATTGTTCCGGGCCAGCCTGTTCAATCTGTATTTCGTCCTGCTCACGCTCGGCATGGGCGCCGGCGCATTCTGGATCCGGCTGTTCGCCAAGCCGCGGGCGCTCGGTTACGCGGCGTTATGGTGCCGGCTGGCGATACGCGGGCTGGAGCGGATCTGCAACATCCGGATCGTGCTGAGCGGCATGGAGCATCTGCCGGCCGGCCCGGTGCTGATCGCCTCCCAGCACCAGTCCGCCTTCGACACGCTGGTGTGGCTGACACTGGTGCCGCGGCCCGCCTATGTGATGAAGCGCGAGCTTACCCGGCTGCCGCTGGTCGGGCCGATGCTGCTGCTCGCCGGCATGATCCCGGTCGATCGCGACGCCGGCGCCAAGGCATTGCGTGGATTGCTGCGCGGCGCGGCGCTTGCGGTGGCGGATCGCCGCCAGATCGTGATCTTCCCGGAGGGCACGCGGGTCGCGGCCGGCGAGACCGTGCCGCTGCAGCCCGGCATCACCGCCCTGGCGGCCCATGCCAAGCTGCCGGTGCTGCCGGTGGCGACCAATTCCGGGACCTGCTGGTCGCGCAACGCCTTCATCAAGCGGCCCGGCACCATCCATATCGCCATCGCCCCGCCGATCACCGCGCAACAGGTGGCGGCGCTGCCGCGAGCGGCCTTGCTGGACGCGATCCGCACGGCCTGGAACGCGGCCGAGGCGCGTATTGGCTGGAACGAGGCCGAGGCGCGTATCGGAGACAAAAGCTGAATCAGGCGGAGCCGGTCGCATTTCCCGCTGAATGTTCACGGTAGAACCCTGTGGACAACTCTGTGGGCGGCGTGTGGCCGCGGATGTGAAACACGTGACGCGAGCCGGTCATAACCGCCCGGCAAAGAGCCGGCTGAGCGGCCAGGCCGGTCTCCCGCAGCTACCGGCGTAACAGGGCAGATTGGAATTCCATAGACTACGTCGTCGCTTTTTATCAATACCGTGTTAACGTGCTGGTGCACCTGGCTTTATCGTGAGGTGCAGCGAAGCACGCGGCCATGCTCGCACCAAGCCGATCTCGCGATGTGGACGAAATCGCGACGCTCTCTAAAAACAGGGAAAATAAAGCGCCGCCAGCGGGTTCGCAGACCGAACCGAGGTAAACTATGAACTGCGTCATGATTGCTCCCGCTTCATGCCCCGCGCCCGCGCGATGACCCCTGATGGGCTGGGCAAAACCCCTCCCGCAAAAGCCAAACCGAGACTTCTGCTCGGGACTCTGCTGCTGGCTGGCTTGCTGCTGGCTGGCTTGCTGCTGGCGGCTGACACCCTCGCCTGGCTACAGCTGCAACGACTGCTGGAGCGGAAGCTCGATCTGGCCGCGCAGCAGGCGGTCCGGGCCGGCGGGCGTCTGGCAGTGGCTTCCAGCGAGCGTGGCGGCTGGCCGTTCATGGCAAGCCGGGTCCTGGCCGGGCCACGGCTGTCGTATGGCGGCTTCGTCTGGTCCAGCGAGACGGTCACGGCGTCGCTGTCGCCGCTGCATCCGCGCCGCATCACCATCCTGGCCGGCGGCGTGCAGACGATATCGGCCGATGGTGCCGGTCTGATCACTGGCCAAGGTCTGGTCGCTGGCGAAGGTCTGGTCGCTGGCGAAGGTATGGGGCGAAGCCTGCGCTTCTGGGGCAGCGGCATGGCGCTGCGCCTGCCGCTCGCGGGGGACAGTTCGGATCCTGTCCTGTTGGACGTCCGCGCGCTGCATCTCGCATTCCCCGGCGCCGGGCCGGACGAGGTCGTGACCGTCGGCCGCCTGCACGGCATCCTGCGCCGGACCGCCGAAGCGCGCGCCCTGACGCTGGCGATGCACGATATCGCGATACCGCAGGCGGATGGCCTCATGATGATCGGGCAGATCCCGGACGCAGCGCTGGAACTGTCCCTGATCGGCCCGGCCGGCCAGGACGACAGCCTCGCGGACCGGCGGCGGATCTGGCAGGCGGGAGCGGAAAGGCTGCTGCTGCGGCAGGCGGTCCTGGACTGGCCGGACACCAGGATCGAGACGAGCGGTCAGGCGACGCTTGACGGAAACCTCCAGCCGGATGGCCGCCTCGCCGTCAGGGTGACGGGAGCCGACGCCTTGCTCGACAGGCTGGCGCAGTCGGGCCGCGTGTCGCCCGCGGCGGTGTCGGCCGTGCGCGCCGTGCTCGGGCTGATCGCGGCCAGCCGCGGCAGCCCGGATGGGACGGATCGGCATCCGCTGGAACTATGGCTCACGTTGCATGGCGGCCTGCTTTCATTGGGACAGATACCGCTCCTGCGCATCCCTTCGCCATTTCCCGCAGCAGCGGCGCGGGTTAGAGAATTACCATGAGTGTGACCGCCTCGCCCCTGTTGTGGGCATCGAACGGTCCCTATGTTGCAGTGCACAATACGAGAGGCGCTTAGGCGCGGATATCATGTTCGGCATCGACGCATTCCATCTGGCCAGAGCCCAGTTCGCCTTCACGGTCGGGTTCCATATCGTCTTCCCGGCCTTCTCGATCGGCCTCGCCGCCTATCTGGCGGTGCTCGAAGGGCTCTGGCTGAAAACCAAGCGGCAGGTCTATCTCGACCTGTTCCGCTACTGGGTGAAGATCTTCTCGGTCGGCTTCGCCATGGGCGTCGTGTCCGGCGTGGTGATGTCCTACGAGTTCGGCACCAACTGGTCGGTGTTCGCCCGCAAGGCTGGACCGGTGCTGGGGCCGATGCTCGCCTACGAGGTGCTGACCGCCTTCTTCCTGGAGGCGGGCTTCCTCGGCGTCATGCTGTTCGGCATGAACCGGGTCGGCCGCGGGCTGCATTTCCTCGCCACCTGCCTGGTCTCGATCGGCACGCTGATCTCGATGTCCTGGATCCTGGCCTCCAACAGCTGGATGCAGACGCCGCGCGGCTACACCATCGAGAAGGGCACCGGGCGCTTCCTGCCGGCCGACTGGTGGGCGATCATCTTCAACCCGTCGTTTCCCTATCGGCTGGTGCATATGGCGCTGGCGGCGTTCCTGTGCGTCGCTTTCGTGGTCGCCGGCGTCGGCGCCTGGCATCTGCTCCGCGCCAAGGCGAGGCATCACAAGCCGACCGAGGCGGTGCGGGTGATGTTCTCGATGGCGATGTGGATGGCCGCCATCGTCGCACCCCTGCAGATCATCGCCGGAGACACCCAGGGGCTGAACACCCTGCAGTATCAGCCGGCCAAGATCGCCGCGATGGAGGGCGATTTCGACGGCAGGACCCGGGCGCCGGAGATCCTGTTCGGCATCCCGAACATGAAGCAGCAGCGCACCGACTATAAGATCGAGCTGCCCTATGCCGGCTCGCTGATCCTGACCCACAGCATCAATGGCCGCGTGCCCGGGCTGAAGGACTTCCCGCGCGCCGACCAGCCGTACTCGCCGCTGATCTTCTTCACCTTCCGGATCATGATCGGGCTCGGCATGCTGATGGCCCTGGTCGGCTTCGTCAGCCTGTTCCTGCGCTGGCGCGGCAAGCTGTACGACGCCTCCTGGCTGCACATGATCATGGTGCCGATGGGTCCGGCCGGGTTCCTGGCGCTGCTGTGCGGCTGGATCACCACCGAGGTCGGCCGCCAGCCCTACACCATCTACGGCCTGATGCGCACCAGCGAGAGCGTCTCGCCGATCGCCCTGCCCGGTGTCGCGACCTCGATGGCGGCGTTCGTGATCGTCTATTTCTTCGTCTTCGGCGCCGGGCTGCTGATCATCCTGCGCATGATGTCCGAGCCGCCGATGCTGGGCGAGAGCGGCCCGAACGAGCATGAGCCGATCCGCACCGCCGGCATCAACCCGGGTCCCGCGCAGGGACCAGGCGAGCGCGTGCTGGACAAGCCCGGCGCGCGGCCACGCCCCCAGCCTGCATACAATGGCCAGCCTGCGCATAATGGCCGACCCATACACGGAGCCGCCGAGTAACTGCCATGGGTCCCGAAGCACACTGGCTGCCGATCGTCTGGGCCTACATCTCGGCCTTCACCATCCTCGCCTACATCACGCTGGACGGGTTCGACCTCGGCATCGGCCTGCTGTTCGCCATCGAGCCCGAAAAGTCCGACCGCGACGTCATGATGAACACGGTGGCGCCGGTCTGGGACGGCAACGAGACCTGGCTCATCCTCGGCGGCGCCGCCCTGTATGGCGTGTTCCCGCTGGCCTACGCCACCATCCTGCCGGCGCTGTATCCGACCATCATCGCCATGCTGCTCGGGCTGATCTTCCGCGGCGTCGCCTTCGAGTTCCGCTTCAAGGCCACGACCCGCGGCGGTCTCGCCTTGTGGGACCTCGCCTTCTTCGGTGGCTCGGTGCTGGCGGCCTTCTCGCAGGGCCTCACCCTCGGCGGCCTGATCCAGGGCATCAAGGTCGCCGACGACGCCTATGCCGGCGGCTGGTGGGACTGGCTCACGCCCTTCTCCGTCTTCTGCGGGCTTGCGGTCGTAATCGGCTACGCACTGCTGGGCGCCTGCTACCTGGTCTGGCGCACTGCCGGTCCGCTGCAGGTCCGGGTCCGCCGCCAGGCGAGTATCCTGGGCGCCGCCACGCTCGCGGCCATCGTCATCGTCAGCCTGTGGACGCCGATGCTGCACATCCAGTACCTCCGCCACTGGTATGTCTGGCCGCGCGTGCTGTTCGTCGCCCCGGTCCCGGTCCTGGTGGCCCTGCTGGCGGTGGCGTTCTGGCGCAGCCTGGCCCAGGACCACCGCCACCTCACGCCGCTGCTCTGTGCCCTTGGCTGGTTCTTCCTCTCCTTCACCGGGCTCGGGATCAGCGTCTGGCCCTACATCGTGCCGCCGGGGATCACCATCTGGGACGCCTCCTCGCCGCCCAGCAGCCAGATCTTCCTGCTGGTCGGCGCCGCCGTGCTGATCCCCATCATCCTCGCCTACACCGGTTATTCCTACTGGGTCTTCCGCGGCAAGATCGGCGCGGAAACGCATTACCATTGATGGGCAATCCGATGCTCCACCGCATGTTCTGGTTCATTGGCATCTGGGCGGCGAGCGTGGTCATCGTCGGCGTCGTGGCGGAGGGCCTCAAGCGCATCATTCTGGGATAACGCAACTATCGCGCCGGATCTCTCGCTTGCATCCGCAAGATCAAGCTGGCCCTATGAGGCCGACAGGAGGGAACCGTGATCAATCCAATACAGGTCAATGCACCCCTTGCCCGTCACACCATGGCCTATGTCCTGGCCGGCGGCCGTGGCAGCCGCCTCATGGAGATGACCGACCGGCGTGCCAAGCCCGCGGTCTATTTCGGCGGCAAGTCCCGCATCATCGACTTCGCGCTCAGCAATGCCCTGAATTCCGGCATCCGCCATATCGGCGTCGCCACCCAGTACAAGGCGCACAGCCTGATCCGGCACATGCAGCGCGGCTGGAACTTCTTCCGTCCCGAGCGCAACGAGAGCTTCGACATCCTGCCGGCCAGCCAGCGCGTATCCGAACATGCCTGGTATGCCGGCACCGCCGACGCCGTGTATCAGAATATCGACATCATCGAGGGCTACGGCCCGCGCTACATCGTCCTGCTGGCGGGTGACCATGTCTACAAGCAGGATTACGAGCCGATGCTGCAGCAGCATGTCGAGACCGGCGCCGACGTCACCGTCGGCTGCATCGAGGTGCCGCGCATGCAGGCCACGGCCTTTGGGGTGATGCATGTCGACGAGCGCGACCGCGTCACCTCCTTCCTGGAAAAGCCGGCCAATCCTCCCGGCATCCCCGGCGATCCCCAAAAAGCCTTGGCCAGCATGGGCATCTATGTGTTCGAGACCAGCCTGCTGATCGACCAGCTTCGACGCGACGCCGCCGACCCGGACAGCAACCATGACTTCGGCCGCGATATCATCCCCTACCTGGTCAAGCACGGCAGCGCGGTCGCCCACCGCTTCAACCGCTCCTGCGTGCGCACCTCGCACGACGCCGAGATCTACTGGCGCGACGTCGGCACCGTCGACGCCTACTGGGAAGCCAACATCGACCTGACCGATCCGATCCCGGGGCTCGACCTGTATGACCGGGACTGGCCGATCTGGACCTATGGCGAGATCACGCCACCGGCCAAGTTCGTCCATAACGACGCGGGGCGACGCGGCCACTCGACCGACAGCCTGATTTCCGGCGGCTGCATCGTCAGCGGCACCGAGGTCAATCGATCGCTGCTGTTCACCGGCGTGCATATCCACTCCTACGGCGAGATCGACCATGCGGTGATCCTGCCCTACACGCGCGTGGGCCGTCATGCGCGCCTGAAGAAGGTCGTCGTCGACGGCGGCGTGAAGATCCCGGACGGCCTGGTCGTCGGCGAGGACCCGGAGTTCGACGCCGCCCGCTTCCGGCGCACGTCCAGCGGCATCTGTTTGATTACCCAGCCGATGATCGATCAGCTAACGAAGTAGTTACGCGGCGTCCTTGCCTCTCGCAGGAACAAGAAAATGCCAAAGCTGAACAAGGTGGCGTTCTTCAGCAAGGAATACCCGCCCTACGTCTATGGGGGCGCCGGCGTGCACGTGGAATATTTGAGCCTGGCGCTGGCGAAGAAGATGCAGGTCGAGGTGCGCTGCTTCGGGGACCAGGCCAGCGCCGACGGCAATCTGGTCGTGCGCGGCTATCCGCAGTGGGACGAGACCCGGCAGAACACCGATCCGCGCTTCATCGGCGCGGTCGATGCGCTGGCCCGGTCGCTGGCGATGGCCAAGGACCAGCAGGATGCCGACCTGGTCCACTGCCACACCTGGTATGCCGACATGGGCGGCATCTTCGCCAGCCTGCTCTGGGGCATCCCGAGCGTGCTCACGATCCACTCGCTCGAGCCGCTGCGCCCCTGGAAGGTCGAGCAGCTCGGACGCGGCTACCATCTCAGCAGCTGGATCGAGCGGATGGCGATCGAGCAGGCGAGCGCCATCATCGCCGTCTCCCGGGAGACGCGGGACGATGTGCTGCGACTGTTCGACGTGCCGCCGGAGCGCGTGCACGTCATCCATAACGGCATCGATCCGGAGGAGTACAAGCCGGTCGCGGGGACGGACGTGCTCGCGCGCTACGGCATCGATCCGGAGCGGCCTTTCCTGCTGTTCGTCGGGCGCATCACCCGCCAGAAGGGCATCATCCACCTGGTCCATGCCATTGCGCATATCGATGCGGACGTGCAGGTCGTGCTCTGCGCCGGAGCCCCCGACACACCGGAGATCGGACTGGAGATGGAGCAGGGGGTCGCCGAGGCAGCGGCCGAACGCCCGGGCGTGATCTGGATACGCGAGATGCTGCCGCGCCACGAGACGATCCAGCTCTACACCCAAGCCGCGATCTTCTGCTGCCCTTCGGTATACGAGCCGTTCGGGATCATCAATCTCGAGGCCATGGCCTGCGAGACCGCGGTGGTGGCCTCTGCCGTCGGCGGCATTCCGGAAGTCGTGGTGCCCGAGGAGACCGGTCTGCTGGTGGACCCTGGCCTGACCCCCGGAACCTATGAACCGGCCGATCCGGCCGCCTTCTCGAAGGCGCTGGCGGAGGCGATCAACCGACTGGCGCGCGATCCCGGGCTGCGTGTCAGGTTCGGGGAGAATGGCCGCCGGCGCGTGATCGAGCATTTCAGCTGGACCGCGATCGCCGAGACCACGATCGAGCTCTATCGCTCCCTGGTCGAGACCGCACCGGAACCTTGATCGATCAGTAGCGCACGCCGCCGGCCACCGTCTGCAGCAGTTCGGCCGGCTCCGCCATCTCGGCAGTGGCCCGGGCGAGAGCCTCCCGCAGCCGGGCAATCTCTTCGTGCAATGCCGCTACCTCGTCGGCATGTTCCATCGATGCGGCATGCGGCATCTCGATCGGGGCTTCCGCGGCTGGGCTTTCGGCATCCTGGCCCGGACGATAGATCGGCGAGAACAGGCTGATCGCCTGGTCCATGACCGGCAGATCGTGTCGCTTCGCATCTTCCCGCACGGGCATCAGGAAAGACGGCAGAGCGCGTGGGACCGAGGTCGGGACCTGGTGCTGCTGGGCGATGAACTGCTCCATCATATGTTCCAGATAGCCCGGGACGAGGCCCTGGCGGCTGTCGCCATAGAAGCCGATCAACTGGCGCAGAAACGCCGTCGGCAGCATGTTACGCCCCCGTACCTCCTCTTCCATGATGATCTGGGTCAGAACGGAGCGCGTGATGTCGTCGCCGGTCTTGGCATCGTAGACTACGAAATCCCGTCCGTGCCGGACCATGTCGGCGAGCGTCTCGAGGGTGATGTAGATCGAGCTCTCGGTGTCGTAGAGCCGACGATTGGCGTATTTCTTCACCACGACCGGTGCAATCGGACGACCGTCTTCCGGCAAGATCACCTCCCATCCGGGATCAGGGGAGCATCACGGTGGTCCAGCCACCGGCACCCTGAGTACATCGCAAACGTCACGATACCACCAGAAACCGCCGACACCAAAATCCGTCCTATACATTCCAGGGTTGCAGCTGTCTCACAGGTCCGGATGGGTCAGCCGGATGCAGTCCTGCTGCGAGATCTCCTCGAACCAGGCGGCGAGCTGCGGATGAGCGGGCCGCCAGGGCTCGTCCGCGAAACGCAGGTCGAGGAAGCCCAGCGCGCAGGCTACGGCGATCAACCCGATGTCGACATGCCGGCTCAGAGGATGCCGTTCCAGCACTTCCAGGGTACGCTCGATCGCCGCTTTCTGCCGGACCACGAGAGGCTGGTCCTCGGCGAGCCCGGCCTGCACCACGAGTTTCCGCCGCAGCACGGCTGCCGCCATGATGCCATCGCCGAGTGCCTGCAGGCGCAGGCTGATCGAGCGTGGCGCCCCCGCCGCCGGGATGATCGGCAGATCGCCGATCCCGTTGAGGTATTCGCAGATCACCGGGCTGTCGAAAAAGGCGAAGCCGTCGTCGGTCACCAGGGTCGGGATCAATCCCAGCGGATTGGCGGCATGCAGTCCGGCTGGATTGGCGAGAGGGTCGACCGCGATCAGTTCGATCTGCTGGTCGAGACCAAGCAGGATGGCGCTGGCGCGGACCTTGCGGGCGAACGGGCTGGCCTTCGAGTAGTACAGCTTCAACGGAAACCATCCTTCCAGGTGCGAAGCCGCGTGAACTCGGCGAGGTCACGGGCCAGCAGAAACGGGTTCATCGTTCGCTCGGCGCCGAGGCGGACAGGCACCGTGGGCAATCCCTCCGCGCGACGCTCCGAGATCACCTTCGCCCGGGCCTTCAGCGGCTCGTTCTGCGGCAGTGCCGCCAGGGCGAATCGGGCATTCGCCGCGGTATATTCATGGCCGCAGCAGATCAGCGTGTCGTCCGGCAGGGCGGCGAGCCGCGACAGGCTGTCATGCATCTCCACGGCACTGCCTTCGAGCAGCCGGCCGCAACCGAGGCTGAACAGGGTGTCGCCGCAAAACAACGCCGGTGTGGCGGAGAAGAAGAACGCGATGTGGCCGCGGGTATGACCGGGGGTTTCGATCACCTCCGCCCTGGAGGCACCGAGCGTGACGGCGTCGCCCTCGCGCACGGCCTGGTCCAGGCGCGGCAGGCGATGACGATCCGCGGCCGCGCCGACGATCGCAGCACCGGTCAGGGTCCGGATGGCGTCGGCAGCCGCGATATGGTCGTCATGATGATGGGTCAGCAGGATCATCGACAGCCTGCCGCCGGACCGCGTCGCGGTCTCGATCGCCGCCAGCACCGGCGCCTCCTCGGCAGGGTCGACGACGGCAACCTCCAGGCTGTCCTGGTCCTGCAGAATCCAGGCGTAGTTGTCGGACAGGATCGGGACGGGGGTGATGTGCAGGGTCATATCTTGCCTCCTGTGTCCTGGCCGTTGCCGATCGGCGTGCTATTGGAGCTTCTATGCGAGACGATTTCCGGGAAGTCACGGATTTCTATGCCACCCGGGGTGGCCGGGTGGCCGCGCGACTGCTGCGCCGCCGGATCGCTACCGTCTGGCCTGACCTTTCCCGGCTGCGTGTGCTGGGCCTCGGTCATACGCAGCCGTTCCTGTCGCTCTGGCAGCAGCAGGCGACGTGCATCGCCGGCGAAGGACAGGCCCCGAGGCAGGCGACGGTCAGCACCCACCTGCTCGCGTCCGCTTCCTGCGTCGTCCGCGAGGACGAGCTGCCGTTTCCCGACCTCAGCTTCGACCGCATCCTGGTCAGCCACGCGCTGGAGACCTCCCTCAACGCTCCCAAGCTGCTGCGTACGGTCTGGCGCGTGCTCAGGGACGACGGGCGCCTGCTGCTGGTGGTGCCGAACCGGCGCGGGATGTGGGCGCATCTGGAAAACACGCCGTTCGGACAGGGAGCGCCAAGCTCGAAGCGGCAGATCGAGCGGCTGCTGGCCGACGCCCTGTTCCGCGTCGAGCGGACCGACGGCGCGCTCTGGCTGCCGCCGGCCGACCTTCGGCCGCTGCTGCGGATGGGCAACCTGGTCGAGCGGGCCGGTGCACGTCTGGCGCCGCAGTTCCCCGGCGTCCTGCTGATCGAAGCGGTCAAGGATGTCTATGCCGCCCTTCCCGCCGGCAAGCGCGTGCACCGGCGGGTCCTGGTGACGGCAGGTTGAGCGATGGCCGGCCCAGTCATCCGCGCATGTCCCCGACAATAGAGCATGTTGCGCGCGCATCCGCTCGCGCCTCATGCTCTAGATTGTTGTTTTGGCGAGCATTTTCACGCGTTTAGATGATTTTATCTAAACGCATAATGCTCTAGGCAGACATGCCCATCACGTTTTCCTCCAGCAGATCGAGATACGGCGATGCCGCAAGACAGAACTGCACGGCCGGTATCAACAGGTCGCTCATCAGCGCCGGCAACGGCACCTGCATCTCGCGCTCGAGCTGCAGGCTGTGATCGGCCGCCAACCGCAATTTCCAGCATTTCGGCAGCAGATCGGGTAGCAGGTCCAGCAACCCGAACGCATCCGGACGTGCAGCCGCCGCAGTGGCGCTGCTCGGCATACGGCCGGCCTGGGTCCGGAACGTCATGACGCCGGACACACCGTCGCCGACGCCGCGCAACGAGCTCGAAACCGGCCGCCCCCGCCAGAGAAATTCCATCACCAGCTTCGACGTGGGAAGGCTGGGGCTGAGCCGGCCGGTCTCGTCGATATCGAACATCCCCAAACTACCGTATCCCGGGCCGCCATGTGACGTGGCATCAACCTGACTGCTATTCTCCCACTCCATCGTATGTTCCCCGCTCTCTCACACTGTGGCAACTTACCTGAATAGAGTGAACCAATCATGAACAGGCACCCATGTCCGCGCTAATCCGTTCTCTCAAGCTCGTCATCTCACCTCCGCATCGCGCGGGGCGACCGTTCCTTGCCGGCGCCGCTCTCGCAACGTTCGGCGGCATCGTGCTGGGTCGGCGATTCCGCTGGCTAACCGTCTCCGGCGCGTCGTTCGCGGCGTTCTGCCTGTACTTCTTCCGCGATCCGGAGCGGTTTCCGCCCGAGCGTCCCGGTGCCGTACTGGCGCCGGCGGACGGGCACATCGTCTCCATCCTGCGGCTGCCTCCACCCCCCGAGCTCGATCTCGGCTCCGAGCCGCGCTGGCGCGTGGCGATCTTCCTCTCCGTGCTCGACGTGCATGTCAACCGCATGCCGGTCGCCGCCACCGTGACGCGCATCGCCTATCATGCGGGCCAGTTCCTCAACGCCAGCGTGGACAAGGCCAGCGAGCTGAACGAGCGCAACGCCATCGCCCTGCAGCTTGCCGATGGACGCGACATGGCGGTGGTGCAGATCGCCGGCCTGGTCGCCCGCAGGATCCTGTGCGAGGCACGCGAGGGCGACAGCTTCACGGCCGGAGAACGGTTCGGCATCATCCGTTTCGGCAGCCGCACCGACCTCTATCTGCCGCCGGGCGTCGAGCCGGTGGTATCCGTTGGACAGACCATGATCGGGGGCGAAACCGTCATTGCCCAGCTTTGAGCCGGCGGCTTCACCGGCCCGGAAGCGCCGCCTGAGACTGCGGCGGCTGCGCCCGCGGCAGAACCGTCCGCGGTTCCGCGGCCAATCGTTCAACCGGCTGATCCCCAACATCCTCACCATGATCGGGTTGTGCGCCGGGCTGAGCGCCATGCGGTTCGGCCTGGACCGGCATTTCGGCCTGTCCGCCGCGGCCCTGGTGCTGGCGGCCTGCATCGATGGCGTCGATGGTCGCATCGCGCGGATGCTGCGCGCCACCAGCCATTTCGGCGCCGAGTTCGACAGCCTATCGGACTTCCTGTGCTTCGGGGTGGCGCCCCCGTTCATCCTCTATCTATGGTCGCTGCATGGCGGCGGACGCTACGCATTCCTGCCCTGCATCCTGTTTACCGTCTGCATGGCGCTGCGTCTGGCGCGTTTCAACACCGCCATCAGCGGCCCGACGACGCAACCCACCTATGCCTATAACTTCTTCACCGGGGTGCCGGCCCCCGCCGGTGCGGGAGTGGTGCTGTTCCCGCTTTTCGTCGGGCTGGAAGCGCACAAGCTGCAGTGGAACGGGCTGTTCGTGGCCGTCAACCATCCGCTGTTCGTGGCCTTCATGCTGGTCGGCGTCGCCTTCCTGCTGGTCTCCAACCTGCCAGTCTGGTCGTTCAAGAACTTCAAGGTGCGCGCGGAATACGTGCTGCCGATGCTGCTCGGCGTCGGCGCCTTCGTCGCCGTCCTGGTGGCCGATCCCTGGGCCGCGCTGGCCGTGGTCGGGCTGGTCTATATGATCATGCTGCCCTTCAGCCGGCGCAGCTTCCGCAGGCTGAAGGCGGACGCGGAAGCCCTGCAGGAGGAGATACCGGACGAGCTGGAGGTTGAGCCTATGAA
>CAXSEE010000046.1:0-25015 GCA_964235615.1 uncultured Acetobacteraceae bacterium
CAAGAGGCGGAGTACGACCATGGTCAAGGCAACCTATAAGCCTTACGAGAGCCCAGCGGGCGGGTGGGGATCGGCCAAGTCGCTCGGCAATATTCTCCGGCGCGAGGGAGTATTGGCCAGTGGCGGCCTGGCGCTCACGCGGCAGAACAAGCCGGATGGGTTTCAGTGCATCAGTTGCGCCTGGATCAAGCCCGCCAATCCCTTGCCGTTCGAGTTTTGCGAGAATGGCGCCAAGGCCACCGCGTGGGAGATCACCTCCCGGCGCTGCACGCCCAAATTCTTCGAACAGCATACCGTGACGGAACTGCTGGAATGGGATGAGTACCAGCTCGAGCAGGCCGGGCGGCTGACGCACCCGATGCGCTACGACGCGGCGAGCGACAAATATGTGCCGGTATCGTGGGGTGACGCGATCGCCGAGATCGGCCGCGAATTGCGGGCAGTCGAGGATAAGCGCGACACGGTGTTCTACTCGTCCGGCCGCTGCTCCAACGAGACCAGCTACATCTACGGGCTGTTTGCCCGGCTCTATGGCAACAACAACCTGCCTGACAGCTCCAACATGTGCCACGAGACAACGTCCGTCGCGCTGCCCATCAGCATCGGCGTTCCCGTCGGAACCGTCACGCTCGATGATTTCGCCTATACCGAGTGCATCCTGTTCTTCGGCCAGAACCCCGGCAGCAATGCCCCCCGCATGCTGCATCCGCTGCAGGAGGCGAGCGAACGCGGGGTGCCGATCATCACCTATAACCCGTTGCGCGAACGTGGGCTGGAGCGGTTCACCAACCCGCAATCTCCGGCCGAGATGCTAGCGGGTCATGGGACCCGCATCAGCTCGCAGTATAACCAGGTCAAGGTCGGGGGGGATCTTGCGGCGCTCACGGGCATCTGCAAGGCCTTGGTGGAGTTCGACGCGGTAGCGGTGGCGGCGGGGGAGCCTGCGCTGCTGGACTGGGCATTCATCGCCGAGCACACGCACGGGCTCGATCCGTTCATCGCCTGGCTGGGTGAGGCCGACTGGGACGAGTTGGAGCGGCGGTCGGGCCTGCATCGGGCGCAGATGGAGGCTACGGCCCATGTCTATAGCCGGGCCAAGTCCGCCATCGCCGTCTATGGCATGGGGTTGACGCAGCATCGGGCCGGTGTGGAAACGGTGCAGATGGTGGTCAATCTGCTGTTGCTGCGCGGCAATATCGGCAAGCAGGGAGCAGGGGTCTGCCCGGTGCGTGGCCATTCCAACGTGCAGGGGCAGCGCACGGTGGGCATCTCCGAGAGGCCGGAGCTGGTGCCGATGGACGTGCTGCGCGACCAGTACGGGTTCGAGCCGCCGCGCGAAAAGGGCCTCAACACCGTCGAGACCTGCGAGAAGATCATCGAAGGCAAGGTCCGCGCCTTCATCATGCTGGGCGGCAACTTCATCCGCGCCATCCCGGACCACGGACTGATGGAGCCGGCCTGGCAAAGCATACGCCTGACCGTCAACGTCGCCACCAAGCTCAACCGCAGTCACCTGGTGCACGGTGAGATCAGCTATATCCTGCCCGTGATCGGCCGTATCGAGGTGGACCGCACCGCACTCGGCCCACAGGCCATCACCATGGAAGATACGTCCGGTTGCATCCACGCCAGCCGCGGGCTGCGCACGCCAGCGTCGCCGCATCTCATAAGCGAGATCAGGCTGGTTGCCGAACTGGCTAAGGCGTCAATGGATCCAAATCCCAACGTGCCGTGGGACGCCTGGATCGACGACTACAGCCTGATCCGGGACGCGATCGCGGAGACCTACAAGGAAATCTTTCACGGCTATAACGAGCGCATGTGGAATCCCGGCGGCTTCCATCGACCGATCCCGGCGCGGCAGCGTGTCTGGAAGACGAAGAACGGGAAAGCGAACATCATCACGCCCAGGGGTCTGGACGAGGATGCGGACATGCCAGAGGTCGGGCATCACGTGCTTCGTTTGATGACGCTCCGGTCCAACGACCAGTTCAACACCACGGTCTACGGCTATACCGACCGTTTCCGCGGCATTTACGGCACGCGGGACATTGTATTCATGAACCGCGCGGACATGGAGCGAATGGGCATACAGGCCGGCGAGAAGGTGACGCTGCGGACATCGACGGACCGGGACACCGTCGATCGCACGCTGCGGGATCTCGCGGTGGTCGCCTACGACATCCCGATCGGCTGCATCGGCGCCTATTATCCGGAAGCGAACGTGCTGATGCCGCTCTGGCACTATGCGGAAGGGAGCTTCGTACCGGCCGCCAAGTCGATCCCCGTGACAATGCACAAGCAGTCGGGCATCGTGGAGGAGCCGTTGCTGGCCGCAGCGGAGTAACGCCATCACGTTAGGCGTCCCGCAAATTCGTTTATGCGGGATGTCACGCACCGCCGCGGTTGCCGGTTCGGGGCAGATCCCTCCCGGCTTCGACAGCAGCAATGCTGGAGAGGCCGGGATCGAGGGATGGACCGATGATGCCGAAGTTTGGGCTATGCACGCTAATATGGCCGGGTGCGTGCCGTTGCTCGTCGGGCCCTTGGCGCGTCAACCTGGGTGCAGGATTACCGGCTCGCGCACCGCAAAGGCATAGATCAGCGCCGACAGCACGGCGATGGCCGACGCCAGCAGCAGGGCCGGCGTAAAGGAGCCGGTGAGCTGGACCACGCCGCCGGTAACCAAGGGCGCCAGCGCGCCGCCGGCCGAGCCGCCGATGTTCTGGATCGCTTCCAGGGTCGCGACGCGGTCCGGCGTGGTCGCGACCGCGGCCATTGCCCAGCCGCAGGACGATGCCAGGGTCGCGGAGAACAACGCCAGGCTGACCAGGGCGATGGCGAGCGGTGCACCCTGCACCAACGCGGCGGCGGCGGTGCAGACGGCGGTGACCAGCATGCCGGCGATGAGCGGCAGCTTGCAGGCGGTGAGGGCGGGCACGCCGCGCCGGCTCAGGATGCGCGAGAAGAACCCGCCGAGCAGGGCGCCGAGGAAGCCGCAGGCCTGCGGCACGGCGGTCCACAGCCCAGCCTGGCGCACGCTGAGGTGACGCTGGCGCTCGAGATAATCGGGCAGCCAGGTGCCATACAGCCAAGTCATGTAGATGACGCCGAGGAAGCCGAACGCCATGCCCCAGCTGGTCGGCTGCCGCAGCAGCTGGGTCCAGCCGCCGGTCGATTGCGGCATCTCGTCGTCGGCCTGGCGCAGGGCCGCGCGCTCCTCGGCGGAGATGCCGTACTGCTCGGGATCGCGGTAGAGGAACTGCCAGAGCAGGGCGATCGCCATGCCGGCCGCGCCGATGATCAGGAACATCGGGCGCCAGCCATAGGCGAGCAGCAGGGCCGTTAGCAGCGCCGGCGCGATCGCGGGGCCGAGTGCCGAGGAGGCGTTGAACATGCCGATCGGCCAGGCGCGGTCCGGTCGGGCGAACCAGTTGGTGCAGACCTTGGTGCCGGCCAGATACATCGGCGACTCGCCGATGCCCAGCGCGGCGCGGGCGATCGCGAACTGCGCCAGGCTGCCCGAGAAGGCGCTGCCGACCTGTGCCAAGGACCACAGCACGAGGCTGGCGCCGAGCACGCGACGCGGCCCGTAGCGGTCGATCAGGATGCCGACCGGGAGTTGCGCCACGCCGTAGGCTATGGCGAATACGGACAGCAGCAGGCCCATCTGGCCGTCGGAGAGGCCAAGATCCTTGCGTATCGCCCCGTTGCCGATCGAGAGGGCGGAGCGGTCGAGATAGTTGACGGTGCCGGCGACCATCAGCAGCGTGAGCGCGATGATACGCATCTGGCGCGCGCGTGGGGACGCGACGTTCACGGCGCACATCTTCGGTATCGACGTTCGGGCATATTCATGCTTTGTTCTTATGACTTGAGGAGCGGCTGATGGTGGATTTCGCGGGTCATATCGAGGATACGCGGCTCGCGGACGCGCTGAGCGAGCGATATCTGGCTTATGCGATGTCGACGATCATGTCACGGTCGTTGCCCGACGTGCGCGACGGGCTCAAGCCGGTGCATCGCCGGCTGATCTACGCCATGCAGCAGCTCAAGCTGGACCCGACCGCCGGCTTCAAGAAATGCGCCCGCGTGGTCGGCGACGTGATCGGCAAGTATCATCCGCACGGGGATGCGTCGGTCTACGAGGCATTGGTGCGACTCGCGCAGGATTTCGCGGTGCGCTACCCGCTGGTCGAGGGCCAGGGCAATTTCGGCTCCATCGATGGCGATAACGCGGCGGCCATGCGCTACACCGAGGCGCGGCTGACCGACGTGGCTTGGGCGCTGCTCAACGGCATCGACGAGGACGCGGTGGATTTCCGCCCGACCTACGACGGTGAAGAGAGCGAGCCGGTGGTGCTGCCGTCGGCCTTCCCGAACCTGCTGGCCAACGGCGCCGCCGGGATCGCCGTCGGCATGGCCACCAGCATCCCGCCGCATAATGCCGCCGAGGTCTGCGCCGCGGCGCTGATCCTGGTCCGCAATCCGAACGCCAGCCTCGACGAGCTGTTGGTGGCGATGCCGGGACCGGATTTCCCGACCGGCGGCCTGATCGTCGAGGACGCGGGCGCGATCCGGCTGGCCTACGAGACCGGACGCGGCGGCTTCCGCATCCGGGCGCGCTGGGCGGTCGAGCAGGGAAAGTCCGGAAGCTGGCAGATCGTGGTGACCGAGATCCCGTTCCAGGTGCAGAAGTCGCGCCTGATCGAGCAGATCGCCGAGCTGATGGAGCAGAAGAAGCTGCCCCTGCTCGGGGACGTGCGGGACGAGAGCACGACCGAGGTGCGCCTGGTGCTGGAGCCGAAAACCCGCGGCGTCGAGCCCGAGGTGCTGATGGAGACCCTGTTCCGGGCGACCGCGCTGGAGACCCGCTTCGGGCTGAACATGAACGTGCTGAGCGCCGAGCGGGTGCCGCGGGTGATGGGCCTGCGCGAGGTGCTGCGCGCCTGGCTGGACCATCGCCACGAGGTGCTGCTGCGTCGCACGCGGCACCGGCTGGTGGCGCTGGAACGCCGGCTGGACGTGCTGGAAGGTTTCCTCGCGGTCTATCTCAACCTCGACGAGGTGATCCGGATCATACGCGACCATGACCACGCCAAGCCGGCGCTGATGGCGGCCTTCTCGCTCAACGACGCGCAGGCCGAGGCAATCCTGAACATGCGCCTGCGCTCGCTGCGCCGGTTGGAGGAAGCGGAGATCAGGAAGGAGCATGCGTCGCTCGCCAAGGAGCGCGCGGAGTTGAACAGCCTGCTGGAGCGCGAGCCGCTGCGCTGGAAGCGGATCGCCTCCGAGATCGAGGGGATCAGGCGCAAGTTCAGTGGTGATAAGTCCGGGGGCGACAAGCCCGGGGATGGCAAGCTCGGCGCCCGCCGCAGCACCCTGACCGAACCGACACAGCCGATCGACGTGTCGATGATCACCGCCATCGAGCGGGAGCCGATCACCGTGATGCTGTCCCAGAAGGGCTGGATCCGGGCGGTGCGCGGCCATGCGATCGATCATGCGGCCCAGAAGTTCAAGGAAGGCGACGGACCGCGCCTGGCGCTGGAATGCTGGACCACCGACCGGCTGTGCGGCTTTGCCAGCGACGGCCGCGCCTTTACCCTGCGTGCCGGCGAACTGCCGCGCGGCCGCGGCGACGGGCAGCCGATCCGGGTCATGGTCGAGTTGTCCAACGAGGGCGAGCTGATCGCGCTGTTCGTCGTGCGCGAGGGCGAGCGCTGGCTGGTCGCGTCCGCAAGTGGTCGGGGGTTGCTGGTCAAGGCCACCGACCTGCTGGCCGAGAGACGCACCGGACGCCAGGTGCTCAACCTGCGCGATGGCGAGCGCGTGGTGGTCTGCGTGCCGGCCCAGGGCGACACCGTGGCCGTGCTCGGGACCAACCGGCGCCTGCTGGTGTTCGCGCTGGACCAGTTGCCGGAACTGAGCCGTGGCACAGGCGTCGCCTTGCAGAAGTTCAAGGACGGCGAGCTGCGCCTCGTCCGCGTGTTCGACCAGAAGGCCGGCCTGGTCTGGCAGGAGAATGCCCGGGCGAGGTCGTCGGCCGAGCTTGCCGAGTGGGTCGGCACGCGTGGCGACACCGGCCGCACGGCACCCAGCTGGATGCTGCGCAAGGCCTGAATGGACAGGATCTGAAAGCCCCGAGAAAAAACTCGAACAACTTACTTACGACGCGGAGACGATCTGTTATTGCCATAGCGTGATGGGTTGGGAGCGCGCGGCGGCGGATGAGTGGATTGATCCTGGCTTCGGTCGGCAAGCGGATCGGCATCGCGGAACTCAAGGTCATGCTGCTCGAGCACATCGCCCGCAAGCGCCCGCTCTCGGTGATCCGCTTCAACGACGGCGAGGGCAAGCTGGTTGGCGGCGGCGCCCAGTACAGCCACAGCGAACTGATGCAGATGCTCGATCGCTGGTTCGGCGACAACAGGCTGACACTGGAGCAGTTGCGCCGGTTGCAGCGCGTCGTTGCCGAGGCCACGCTGAACGCCGATGTGGTAGGTTGCCCGGACGCGGATTGGCCGGAAGAATTCACCCGCGCCAACACCGTGCTGGCGGAGCTGAGCCGGGACCGGCTGCTGCCGACCGTGCTGGTGAATTTTCCCCAGGCCATGCTGCTGGACGGCTTCTTCCAGACGTTGCTCAAGAGGATCGGCTTCGTCGGGCTGGTCACGTCGCGCGACGTGCGTGGCGTGATCCGGCATCTGTTCGAGCCCGGTGAGATCGCCTGGCATCGTGTCCCGGAACAGGCGATCTATGCCTACCGTCCCAATCTTCCGCGGCATTTTCCGGAGACATTCGATTTTCTTCGCGCACGGATCGAGGTGCCGTTCGAGGGTGCGCTGTTCCTGGTCGGCGCCGGACCCTGCGGAAAGGTCTATTGCGACGTCATCAAGCGCCGCGGCGGCATCGCGATCGACATAGGCAGCATCTTCGACGTCTGGGCCGGACGGTTGACCCGGCCGGATATGTCGTTCGACCATGTGCGGCATTACTACGAACGGGTCACGGTAATGCCGTCGCCACGTATCGACGACATCCTCGCGTTGGCGGAGATCCATCAGAACAGCGGCGATCTGGGACGCAGCAGCGATCTGCTTCGCATGTCCCAGAAGCTGCACCCGGGTTCGGTCAGCCTGGCATTGAAGGGCGCGGAATGCTCGCTGCTGCTCGGCGATCCGCTTTCAGCCAAGGGGGTTTTCGAGCGGCTGGTGCAGCCCGGCGGTCTTGGCAGTGCCGAGATGCGGGCGTTCGCACGGCTGTTCGTGACGTTCGAGCAGCATGAATATGCAGCGGAGATATTGGTCCAGGCGCTGTACGAGGATCCGACCGATCCGGTGATGCTGCGCATGGCCCTGTCGGCGTTCACCAATACCGGCCGCAAGGTCCGCGGACAGCAGGCCGGCTTCCGCGAGGATTTGCTGACCGCAGCACTACTGGCCGCCGCCTCCGGCCCGGAAGACCATGCGCTCTTTTTCGCCCTGGCTCGGTATCTCGGCTCGCATGGCCGTGTCCAGGAGGCCGCCGTCTGGGGCACGCGCGCGGTGGCGCTGTTTCCGGCGGAGCCCGGCTATTACCAGCCGGCGATCGAATGGCTGACTTACCTGGGCGACCACCAGCAGGCGACGCAGCTGCAGGAACAGCTTGGACGGCTTGACCAGCCCGCCTGATTGCGGGGGTGGCGAGGGAAGTCGTTATCCCAGGCGGCGACACCGCGTCGACGCGAATGGGACCGAGCTCGCGCGCGAGCGTCAGGATCATCGCGCCGAGCGCGCCATTGATCGCAGCCAGCCCCGAAGTATCCGGATTGGCCACGCGTGCCGAAACGGCGGTGACAAAGGTGATCGATCCTTGGGAAGACAAGTCTGTCAGTGCAGCCTGCGCGCACTGCCATTGCACCCAGAACTTGCCGTCGAAGCCACGTGCCAGGTCATCATGGGCGAGCGTAGAGAACGGGCCAGCGCCAGCGCCTCCGGACGCCGCGATTACCAGGTGGCCGAGGTGACCCGTGCGAGCGAAGAACGCATCAAGTGCATCACGATTGGAAGCATCAACCTGCTATCGTTGCATCCGGGCCACCGGACTTGGTCCATCTTCGCGGCGCAGTTCGGCTCGTCTCGCCCGACGTTCCCGCCGCCGCCCTCGGTGCGGCGTTAGGGCATTTTCACGCTGACTGGCGATAGCTGGCGTGTTGGAAATAGTTCGGGCACTCAGCTTGGCTGAAGGCGTTGCTGATGGGTCCGAGGGCGCTCCGCAGCTCGTCCATGGTGCGCAGGGTCATGGCGCGCAGCGGCGACTTCAGCTTGGCAAAGGCCATCTCGATCGGGTTCAGGTGGGGGCTGTAGGGCGGCAGATAGAGCAGTTCCGCGCCCTTGTCCTCGATCGTCTTGCGGACGCCCATAGGCGACAAAGAGGTCGCCGTCGATCGCGCCGTCGACGACGCAGGGTGCCACCAGCCCGTCGCGCCGCAGGCCGCCGATGAACGTCGATATGTGCCAGTGGCCATGCGGCACGGCTTGCACCAGGCGCTTGCCGCGTGGCGCCCGTCCATACCGCCGGCACATCTACGAGACGCTCACGCAGAGCCGCTTGGCGATGTGGCCGACGGCACCATCCTCGTCGGCCAAGGCAGACACCCGCTCCCGCAGGTCCTGCGAGTAGGCTTTCCCACGCGCCCACATCATAACGGCCTCCGGCCATCGATCCGGAGACACCAGAGTCACAGATCGGAGACGTTTCGGAAGACCCAGATTCCAGTCAGTCCAAACACGCTCTAACTGAACCGTAGGGTCGCCATCACGATCCGCCGATCCCGTGTAAGCCGACCGTTTGCCGGGTGTTTGTCATCGGTTTAGCCTGTGTCCAGAGCATCATCCGATCCAACCGGATCGGTCGATTGGATAAAGGTGCTTGATAAAACAGCAACCTAGAGCATGTCCGTGAGCCGAGGCGAACGGACATGCTCTGGGAGACACGATAACCCCTTAAAACACGCCAAATAATCAAGGGATGTCCAATGAAGCTTCTTCCGACGGCCTGCGCCTGCGCGGCCCTTTCATTCGCCTGCTCGTCGACGTCGGCGATCGCCGCATCGACTGTCCAGCCGATCGGCGCGATGGCGGTACCGGGGACCTCGGCCGCTAACCCGTTCAAGTCCTTCGACCAGATCACCGTCGACCCGCTGCTGCAGCTGGGCGCCCTCGCCAGCCGGTCGTCGAAGAGCGTGACCCTGTTCAACGCCTTCACCAACCAGCCGATCGGGCAGACCCCGCCGGTGTTCGTCGGCGTCGGCCAGGATGTCGACAACTCCGGCCCCAACGGTGTGGTCATCGCGGGCACCAAGCTGTGGGGGACGGACTATCCGAGCCTGGTGCGGGTGTTCGACCTGCTGCCCAACCCGACATCGCCAAGGCAGATCGCGGTCATCAACACCGGCGGCACGTCGCGCGCTGACTCGATCGACTACGACCCGTTCACGCAGCGCGTCGCGGTCGTCAACGGCGACACCAGCCCTGCCTTCATCACCCTGATCTCGACCAGAACCCTACGGATCACCAACCGCATCGTATTCGACGGCACCAAAGGCACGCCCAACGCCGTCGCGCAGGGGATCGGGACCGTGCTCTACGACTACGCGCTGGGGTCGTTCCTCGCCACCGTCACCCAGCTCGGCCAGGACCCGACCAAGGGCGCGATCGCGGTGATGGACCCGCACGACGGGCATGTGACGCGGCTGATCACCGGCATCGACGGGTGCGAGCCGTCCACGCTCGCCGAAGGCCCGGGCGACAACGTCGCCGTCGCCTGCGATCCCGGCTTCCCCGCGCCCGACCCGATCGCGTTCGCTCCCCGGACCTACGTGGTGAACGTGCGCACCGGCGCGATCGTGGCCAACATCACCCAGGTCGGCGGCGAGGACTTCGTCGCCTACGACCTGATCCACCAGCGCTACTACACCGGGTCCCGCGACTACTTCACCGACCCGAACGCGACGGCGCCGACGCCGGTGCTCGGCGTGATCGACGCCACCACCAACCGGTGGATCGAGAACGTGCCCACCGGACCGAACGCGCACAGCGTGGCCACGAACCTGCTCACCGGCACGCTCTACCTTCCGCTCGCCAACCCGAACCCGCTCTGCGACGGGCTGCCGGGCTGCGTCGCCGTATTCAAGTCAGTATCTGCGGGTCAATGATGGTCTGAGTCGGGTGTCTCGGGCGTTTCTGGTTCAGCGGACGGTTCTGGTCGCGAACCAGCCTCAGAGGGGTTTTCATACGCCTGACGGTATCCGAAACCTTCATCATCTCGGACGTTCGGATACTATTCTCGACGCCCCCGATCTGTGATTCTGGTGTCTCCGGATCGAGGGCCGGAGGCCGTTATGACGTGGGCGCGTGGGAAAGCCTACTCGCAGGACCTGCGGGAGCGGGTGTCTGCCTTGGCCGACGAGGGTGGTGCCGTCGGCCACATCGCCGAGCGGCTCTGCGTGAGCGTCTCGTAGATGTGCCGGCGGTATGGACGGGCGCCAGGCGGCAAGTGCTGGTTCACCTGAACTTGAGCCTGGAGGCTCTAGCCGCCTTTCAGGAAGGTGGCAGAGATCCGGCATCCGGACGCGCCATGTGGAAAAAGGCGTCCGGCTCGACCTCGACATACGCGGTTGGACCACCAGCGCGCAGGATCGGGCGGGCCGCGGCGGTGTCATAGACGCCGTCGCGGATCAGGCTGCGGTCGATGTGCACGGCTACCACCTGTCCGAGCGTGAGCCAGGTCTGCACCGCCTGGCCGTCGAGATCGTGCAGCTGGATCTGCTGCAGCAGCCGGCACTCGAAAGCAACGGGGCTCTGCCCGACGCGCGGCACGCCGACCAGCCGGCTGGCCACGGGCGTCAGGCCCGCGAGAGCGAACTCGTCGACTTCCGGCGCCACCGTCGCGGCGCTGGCGTTCATCGCCTCGGCCAGGGGACGTGTCGCCAGGTTCCAGACGAACTCCCGCGTCTGCGCGATGTTGGCGACGCTGTCCTTCCAGCCGGTGGAGGCGAAGCCGATGATCGGCGGCTTGTAGTTGAAGGCGTTGAAGAAGCTGTAGGGTGCCAAGTTGAGGTTGCCGGCGCTGTTCCGGCTCGCGATCCAGCCGATCGGCCGCGGCCCGACGATGGCGTTGAACGGATCGTGCCGCAGTCCGTGACCCTGCGCCGGCTCGTAGAAATGCATGCCGGGATCGTCGGACTGGGGTTCGCTCATCATGGGCCTTGTCTGGACAGGTTTCGGGTCAGAAGGAGACGCGCTTGTAGAACTCGGCGACAGGGATTTCGAGGCCGAGCTCCGGAAGCGTAAGCACGCCTTCCTCCCTCAGCGAGATGGCGCTCCAGTTCTCGGGTCGAGTCCGCGAGAAGTCCATCATGCCGATGCTGTCCTGCTCGACGATGACGTATCGCTTGATCGACGGCACGGCATGATATTCCGCGAGCTTGATGATGCGGTCGTCGCGGACAGCGCTGTCGCTGATCACCTCGAACACCCGGACCGGGTCGGGCAGCTTGCGGACCGTCAAATTCATGGCGTCCCTGCTGGGTCTCGGCCCAGACAAAGAACTCAGCCTGCGTCATGCGCAGCTGGCGTTCCCGCACAGCTAGTCAGGCACCTGTTCCAGTAGCCGCCAGGCGCCGCCGGAAAGCACCTCGGTCGGGCGGAAGCGCGCCTTGTAGGCCATCTTGCGGCTGTCCGCGACCCAGTAGCCCAGATACACGTAGGGCAGGTTCATCCCTTTTGCGCGCTCGATCAGCCAGGTGATGGCGAAGCTGCCGAGCGAGCGGGACGAGAGCTCGGGCGAGAAGAAGCTGTAGACCGCCGAGAGCCCGTCGCCGAGCCGGTCGGTCAGGCACACGCCGATCAGGCTGTCGTCGGGATCGCGGAACTCGTACAGGAAGGTCTCGATCGGGGTGTCCTCGATCATGGCGCGATAGTCGTAGAAACTCATGCCGGCCATGTCGCCCTCGCCGTGGCGGGCCTGCTGGTAGCGCTGGAACAGGGCATACTGCTCGGTGGTGGCGCGGGCCGGAACCTCGAAGCCCTCGACCATGCTGTTGCGCCGGATGATCCGCCGCAGCGTGCGGCCCGGGTCGAATAATCGCGCCGGGATGCGGATCGGCACGCAGGCGTTGCAGGACGGACAGACCGGCGCATAGGCGATGTTGTGGCTGCGCCGGAAACCGGCTCGAGAAAGCCGGTCGTGCAGAGACTCCGCGTCCGGTCCGGAGATCTCGGTCACCACCTTGCGCTCGGTGCGCCCGGCGACATAGGGACAGGGCAGTGGCGCCGTCGTGTAGAAGAATTGCGGGCGTCGGGGCGGGGTGTAGGTCATTCGGCGGGCAATGCCTGCATCATGGTAAGAGGTTGGCGGTGGCGCTCACGGACAGAGGTTGCCTTTGGATGGTCATGCTAGCGCCTGCCGCCCAGTCCTGCATCAAATTCCATGCGTTCCCCGAAAGCCAGTTTCCGGACTGGCCTGGGGTGACGATGAAGCGGCTGCGCTCGGGATCGGCCAGGTCGTACACTCCGCGGTAGGCGCCACCATGGGTGGCATCGAAATCACCCAGTATGTTGCCGCCGGCACGAAGCAGGGTGGTCTCGTCGCCGCCGACGACGATGCTTCGCCGGGCCATGTGGTCGACCAACGGCAGGGCGCGCAGGAAGGCATTATCAAAGATCGCGTGATGCGCGCGGGACCAGCGCCAGCCGGCCGGATCATTGCCCTGGCTGACGGCCAGCTGCGCCGCGACCTCGTCCAGGGCGTGCAGCAGGGCGGGCGTGCAGTTGCCGCCGCACCAGGGGGCGCCCTGATCGGTCAGCAGGAAGGCGACGAAGTCGGGCCAGGATGCGGTCACCGCCTCGTCGATATTGTTCCGCGCCAGCATGTCGGCGGCGAAACGCTGCATCCAGGCGTTGAAGATCAGCGGTTGCGGCGCGCGGGCGCTCATCGAGCCGTTCCAGCCCTTGAGCTCGTCGAGCGCGCGCGCGGAGAACTCGTCGGCGGTCGGCGTCACCCGGGCCAGCAACTGCGGCAGGATGGCGATCGCGAAGCTGCTCGCGACATCGACCTGCATGCGGACGAAGCCGGGTACGTCATGCCGGGCACTGGCATCGAGCAGGGTTCGTATGCGTCTGGCGCGCCAGTCGTCGGGCCAGTCGCGGCCCATGTAGACCGGAAAATCGGCCGGCGCGGTGCGCTCGTTGCCGTTGAGCAGATGCCCGCTCGCGGGTGCCACGATGTGCGGCAGGCTGGTGCCGTATGCGCCGCCGATCCAGTCATGCGCGCCATCCGCGCCGTCCTGGGGAAAGCTGCCGTCGCCTCCCTTGCGTATCGGCACGATGCCGGTGGTGAACAGGGCGATGCGGGATCGGTCGGCGACCAGCAGATTCTGCACCGGGGCGATGCTGAGCGCCGCCGCGTCGCCGGCCTGCTCGACCGTGGTGGCGTCGTCCAGCGCGATCAGGCCGGCCGCGGCATCGCCATGCGACGGCGAGGTGGGTGCGAGCATCTCCATCGACACGGCGAGCAATGGCGCGTGCGACCCAGGCTGGTGCAGATCGGCAAGCAGGTCGCTGACGACCGGGCCGTGCCGGGTCTCGCGGATCGTCAGGACATCGTCCGCGGCACCTCGCACATGAATGGTCTCGGTGCGGGTGACGAAGGGGCGGGGACCGTCCGGTGTGAGGTAGCTGCCGTCGGGGCCGGGATGCTCGATGAACAGGTCCTGGGTGTCGGCTTCGCTGCTGGTGAAGGTCCAGGCGATATGGCCGTTCTGGCCGATCACCAGGAACGGCGCGCCGGGAGCCGTGGCGCCGGTCAGGCTGAAACCCGGGCGGTCGATCCGCGCCAAATACCAGATCGCCGGGAAGCCGAGCGCCAGATGCGGGTCGCCGGCGAGCAAAGGCGATCCGGTGAGGCTGTGCGCGCCGTCGACGGCCCATTCGTCCGAAGCCTCCTCCGGCTGGGTGTAGGGTGCGGGGAAGCGTGGCAGGCGGCGGTCGAGCGCCGCGGCAAGCTGCGCGAGATCGGGGTGCGGCGCGGACAGGCTGGCCTGCGGAGACGATACCGTACCCGCGACGGGCCGCAGGGCAAGCTGCCGGGTAAGCGGCAGCTTGGGGGACAGCGCCAGCCGGGCCAGTTCGGTGCGCCAGTTGCCGGCCAGCGATAGCGCCATCAGCCGGCCCCAGAGCAGTTCGTCCACCGGCGTCCAGGGCTCCGGCGGCCCGAGCAGCAGGAACTCCGGGGCGATGAAGCGGCCGCGTGCGGCGATCTCGGCATTGACTCCGCGCGCGTAGGCGTCGAGCAGGCGGCGGTCGGCGACGGGCAGGATCGGGTAGGCGGCTTCGGCACGCCGCCGCAAGCCCAGCCCGCGCATCATGCGGTCGATCGGCAGCGCCGCCCGGCCGGCCAGTTCGGAGAGGCGGCCGGAACCGACGCGGCGCATCAGCTCCATCTGGAACATGCGGTCCCGCGCATGCAGGAAGCCGAGTGCCGCGGCGGCATCCTCGGCGGACGCCGCTTCGATGCGCGGGATGCCGACGCTGTCCAAGGTGATGGATACGGGATGGACAAGACCCGGCAGGTGCAGGGTCTGGCGGCGCGGCGGCAGGGTCTGCCAGAGGGTAACGCCGGCGGCGGCGACGCAGAGGATGACGGTCATGACGAGGGCGGCCGCGGCCCGGACGGCGAGCCGCCGGTATCGCCCTCCGGAGTGAGGCACTATCGCAGCCGCTCGGCGGCCTTCACGGCGAAATAAGTCAGGACGCCGTTGGCGCCTGCACGCTTGAAGGAGAGCAGGCTCTCCATCATGGCCTTGTCATGGTCGAGCCAGCCATTCTGGACCGCGGCCATCAGCATCGCGTATTCCCCGGACACCTGGTAGGCGAAGATCGGCACGGGGAAGTGGTCGCGCACGCGGCGGATGACGTCGAGATAGGGCATGCCGGGCTTGACCATGACCATGTCGGCCCCTTCGGCGAGATCGAGCCCGACCTCGCGCAGCGCCTCGTCGCTGTTGGCCGGGTCCATCTGGTAGGTCTTCTTGTCGCCGCGCAGCAGCCCGCCGGAGCCGAGCGCGTCGCGGAACGGGCCGTAGAAGGCACTGGCGTATTTGGCGGCGTACGACATCAGCCGGGTGTGGATGAAGCCCTCGCGGTCGAGGGCTGCGCGTATGCTGCCGATGCGGCCGTCCATCATGTCGGACGGGGCCAGGATGTCGATGCCGCTATGCGCCTGGTTCAGCGCCTGGGTGATCAGGACGGCGACGCTCTCCTCGTTGGCGACATAGTCGTCGCGCAGCACGCCGTCATGGCCATGGCTGGTATAGGGATCGAGCGCCACATCGCCGATCAGGCCCAATTCGGGGAACTCGGCCTTGAGCAAGCGAGCACTTCGGCACATCAGGTTGTCCGGGTTGGCGGACTCCGTGCCGTCCTCGTCACGCTTGTCGATGGGCGTGACCGGGAACAGGGCGATGGCCGGGATGCCCAGCCGTGCCGCCGGTGCCACGTGAGCCGCCAGCCGGTCGATCGAGACGCGCTTCACCCCGGGCATGGAGACGATCTCGGATTCCGTCGCCTCGCCGTCGGTCACGAACACCGGCCAGATCAGGTCGTCCACCGAGAGGCTGTTCTCGGCTACCAGCCGGCGGGTGAAGCCGTCATGGCGGTTGCGCCGCAGCCGGGTGGTGGGGAAGCTGCCTGGTGTCATCGGGGTAAACCCCCCGGCTGCTCGGTCTGCAAGCGGCTGTGCCTGCGGCTGTAGCCGAAGTAGATCGCGAACCCGATCAGCAGCCAGACGAACAGCCGGACCCAGGTCAGTCCGTCCAGCGAGGCCATCAGCGCCAGGCAGGACAGGATGCCGAGGATCGGGACGATCGGGCCGCCGGCAACGCGGAACTTGCGCTCGCGGCCCGGATCGCGAACGCGAAGGATCATGACGCCGGCGCAGACGATGACGAAGGCGAGCAGGGTGCCGATCGAGGTCATGTGGCCGAGCTCGCTGATCGGCAGGAAGGCGCACAGCACGCCGGTCAGGCCCATGAACAGCAGGTTCGAGCGCCAGGGCGTGCGCCAGGTCGGGTGGATGTCGGAGAAGAAATGCGGCAGCAGGCCGTCGCGCGACATCGCGTAGAACACCCGCGACTGGCCGAACAGCAGCACCAGCATGACCGAGGTGAAGCCGCAGATGATGCCGAACTTCACCAGCAGCTTGAGCCAGTGGTAGGGTGTGATGTTGATCGCGCTGGCCACGGGAGCCGCGTCGTTGAGCATCAGCTTGTAGTTGAGCATGCCGGTCAGCACGAAGGAGAAGGCGACGTAGGCCAGCGAGCAGATCGCCAGGCTGCCGAGGATGCCGACCGGCATGTCGCGCTCGGGCCGCCTGGTCTCCTGGGCGGCGGTGGAGACCGCGTCGAAGCCGACATAGGCGAAGAAGATGGTGCCGGCGGCGCGCATGATGCCGGAGATGCCGAAATGGCCGAAGGTGCCGTCGTTGGGCGGGATGAAGGGCACGTAGTTGGCGCCGTTGATATACGACACGCCGAAGCCGATCACGGCGAGGATGACGCAGATCTTGATCACCACGATGACCGCGTTGACGCGCGCGGACTCCGAGACGCCGCGCATCAGCAGCAGCGAGATGACGACGATGATGAACACCGCCGGCAGGTTGACCAGGCCGGTGGCGATACCGCCGTCGGGCAGCTTCACGGTCTCGAAGGGGGAGGCGAGCAGCCGCGGCGGCAGTGCCACGCCGAAATCCATCAGCAGGGAATTGACGTATCTGGACCAGCTCACCGCCACGGTGGCGGCGCCCACGGCGTATTCCAGCACCAGGTCCCAGCCGATGATCCAGGCGACCAGCTCTCCGAGCGTGGTGTAGGCATAGGTGTAGGCGCTGCCGGCGACGGGGATCATGCTGGCGAGCTCGCTGTAGCAGAGCCCGGCGAAGCCGCAGCCGATCGCGGCGATCAGGTAGGAGATCACCACCGCCGGCCCGGCATTCTCCGACGCGGCGATGCCGGTCAGGGAGAACAGGCCGGCGCCGATGGTGCAGCCGATTCCGAGTGCGATCAGGTTCCACGGGCCGAGCACGCGCTTCAGGGCCGGGCCGTCGCTGCTGAGGGTGAGGCTCTCGATCGTCTTGCGTCGCCAGAGGCTGGTCGCCCCTGAGGTCACGACGGATTGGGACATGCAGCAAGGCTCCTTGGACGAATAGCTTGAATTAACCGCGGGCGAGGTTCCGCTCGGGGCACCGCGGGACTATGTATTCCCCATAGTTGAACGCACTTGCGATTTGCATACCAGCCCTTCCGTGAGCGGACGGGCAATCGACAGGACCCGGAGCCGGCCATGCCCGATCAGATGACGCACTCGAACCTTCAGCGCTTCTTTGCCGCCTCGCTGCGCGAGAGCGATCCGGAGCTGGCGGCGGCTCTGGGTTCCGAGATGAAACGCCAGCGGGACGGCATCGAGCTGATCGCCAGCGAGAACCTCGTCTCCGCGGCGGTGCTGGAAGCACAGGGCAGCGTTCTGACCAACAAATACGCCGAGGGCTATCCCGGGCGGCGCTATTACGGCGGCTGCGTCGAGGTGGACCGCGCCGAGCAGCTGGCGCTCGACCGGGTGAAACTGCTGTTCGACGCGCAATACGCCAACGTCCAGCCGCACTCAGGGGCACAGGCCAACCAGGCGGTGTTCCTCGCACTGCTTAACGCCGGCGACACGATCCTGGGCATGAGCCTGGCGTCCGGCGGGCATCTCACCCATGGCGCGGCACCCAACCTGTCGGGGAAGTGGTTCAAGCCGGTCCAGTATGGTGTGCGGCGTGATGACGGGCTGCTCGATTACGAGGAGCTCGAGCGGATGGCCCGCGAGGAGAAGCCGAAGCTGATCATCGCCGGTGGCTCGGCCTATCCGCGCTTCATCGACTTCGCCCGCATCCGCCGGGTGGCCGACGAGGTGGGCGCCTTCTTCCTGGTTGACATGGCGCATTTCGCGGGGCTGGTCGCGACCGGGCTGTATCCGAGTCCGCTGCCGCACGCCCATGTCGTGACCAGCACCACCCACAAGACGCTGCGCGGGCCACGCGGCGGCCTGATCCTGTCGAACGACGCCGAGCTGGGGAAGAAATTCAACTCGGCGGTGTTCCCCGGCCTGCAGGGCGGCCCACTGATGCATGTGATCGCCGCCAAGGCGGTGGCGTTCGGCGAGGCGTTGCAGCCGGACTTCAAGTTGTATCAGCAGGCCGTGGTCGAGAACGCGCGGGTGCTTGCCGAGACGCTGGTCGAGCGCGGGCTGGCGATCGTCACCGGCGGCACCGACAGCCACCTGATGCTGGTCGACCTGCGGCCCAAGCGCGTGACCGGCAAGATGGCCGAAGCCAGCCTGGAGCGGGCAGGGATCACGGCCAACAAGAACGCGATCCCGTTCGATCCGGAAAAGCCGGCGATCACCTCGGGCATCCGGCTCGGCAGCCCTGCCGCCACGACGCGCGGCTTCGGACCGGAGGAATTCCGCGAGGTCGGGCTGATGATCGACGATGTCATCGAGGGGCTGGCGGCATCGAACGACGGTGGTAACGGGGTGGTCGAGGCTTCGGTGCATGAGCGGGTGAGGGCACTTTGCGCCAGGTTCCCGATCTACGCTCGGTAGGACTGGAGGCCTGGAGGCTGTCGTGAGCCTGGCCCGAGGTTACTTCCTGACCTGCCAACGTCTCATCCTCTTGAACCAATGCGACTGACCTGGCTGCCGCACGTTGCAACAGTGGCAAACAAGAGGAACCATCATGAAGTTCTATTATACACCGGGCGCGTGCAGCCTGGCCGACCACATCGCGCTGCACGAGGCCGGTTTGTCCTTCGATCATGAGAAGGTCGATCTGAAGACCAAGCGCACGGAAGCTGGCGTCGATTTCTTGACGATCAACCCGAAGGGCTACGTGCCGGCGCTGACGCTCGATTCTGGCGAGACGCTCAGCGAGAACATCGCAATCCTGGACTGGATCGCGCATCAGGATGCCAAACTCGCGCCGTCGGGGCCGATGGGGCACACACACCTGCTCGAAGCACTCGCGTTCATCTCGACCGAGATTCACAAGAGCTTCAAACCCTTCTTCGCGGGAGGAAGTGACAGTGAGAAGGCCAAAGCTGGCGAGCTGATCGGCAAGCGCATGGGCTATCTGGCCGGCACCTTGAAAGGCGATTACCTTTTCGGCTCCACCGTTAGCGTGGCTGATTTCTACCTGTTCACCATGCTGCTCTGGGCGAAGAACTTCGAAGTTGAGGCACCCGCGCCACTGGTCGCGTTTCGCGAGCGTGTCATGACGCTCCCCTCCGTGGAAACGGCGATGAAGCACGAGGGCATTCGATAGCCGTCGCAGGATGGGCCGGCCGCCGACCGTCGCTGCCGGCCCTTACGTTCGATAACATCTCCCGTGCAGCTCGAGGACCGATGATAGGCGATTAGCCGCGTTCAGGTTCATGACAGCCTCCAGGCCCGGCAGATCGAGCACGAGGCTCTTGCCCTACTCCGGCAGGAACCGCGCCAGCCGCACCGCGGTATGACCACGGCTGGGCCGCAGGCTGGGCATCACCAGCAGGCACTGGTCGTGCGGCGTGCGGATTTCCCTGCCGCCGTCGTTGGCGATCAGGCTGTGGCAATCGGGGATCACGTCGCCGCCGCGGAAGGGACGCACGAAACTGAAATTGCTGGTAACCGCGGTAATGACCTCGGTGACTTCGGCGGAACGCCATGGTGCCGATGGCTCGGCGGCCTCGCCGGTCGTGAGGCCGGTCTGGCGCAGCAGGGCGGCGATCGCGGTGCGCGCGGTGGCGACGGTATCGGGTTCCCAATGCGGGCCGGCCTCGACCAGGCAAGCGATGCGCGGATCGGCCTCGTCGGCGAATCCGACGTAATCGATCAGCCGCGGCCCGCTGCTGTGGCCACGGTCGGCCACGGCCATCGGCGGCGTGCCGATCGCCCGGGCAAGGCGGCGTCCCTTCGCCGTGGGGCCGCTGAGGATGAGCGGCTCGGACGGCCACAGCATCGAATGCAGGTCGAGCAGGATGTCGGCGCTGTCGATGATCGGGCGGATTTCCCGGACGCGCGCGAGTTCGAGCGACTGGCGCGGTCCGTCGAGGATCGCGGTGTCCCAGAGCCGGTTCATGTCCTCGTCGATGAAGCGCGAGGCGATCGGATGGGCGGCGTCGAACTTCGCGAAGGCGGCAAGGTTGAGGAAGCCGAAGGTGAGCTTGCCCCGCAATGGACGCAGGCGGGCGCGCAGCATCTCGTCGAGCACGATGGCACCGGCGATCTCGTTGCCGTGCATCAGGGCGGTGATCAGCACGTGCGGTCCGGGACGGCCGCTCTCGAAATGCTGGAAGCCGGATACGCCGCAATTGCCATCCGTCCAGTCATCGAGATTGGGCGGCGTGAGCCGGACCTCGAAACGCGGCAGGTTGGACATGCTGAGCGACATCGGACCGCCTGAGCCCAGAACCGGCGAACTCAGAACCGTCGAACCCGGATCTGGGAATGTCGGATCCGACAGGCCGCTCATGCGGGCCTTGTCATGCTGACGGCCAGGCGGCGGATGAAGGCGTCGCAGGCGTCGAGCTGGTCGCGGGCGATCCACTCGTCGGGCTGGTGCGCCTGGGCAATGTCGCCGGGACCGCAGACGATGCTGGCGATGCCGGCGTTCTGGAAGATGCCGGCCTCGGTGCCGTAGGAGACCTTGCCGTGCTGGTTGGCGCCGGAGGCCTGCTTGACCAGCGCCACCAGCGGGTGCTGCGGGTCGAGCGCCAGCGGCGGCAGGTCGTGCAGGGGCTCGAAGCTGAAGCCGGCCGCGGGATCGACCTGCTTCATCCAGCTCTCGGTGGCGTCCTCGACATGGGCCTGGAGGCGACGCAGCTCGGCCTCGGCGTCGTCGCCCGGGATGGTGCGCCATTCCATCTCGAAGGTGCAGCACTCGGGGATGATGTTCAGGATCGAGCCGCCCTCGATCAGGCCGGTGTGGATGGTGCTGTGGGGAGGCTCGAAACCCGACTCGCGACGACCCTCCGCGGCCAGCCGACGGGCTTCGTGCGCGATCCAGACGATTGCTTCCGAGGCGGCGTGAATGGCGTTCACGCCGTGCGCCGGCTGGCTGGAATGACCGGGACGGCCACGGACGGTGACGCGGACCGAGAGCCTGCCCTTGTGGGCGGTGATCGGCTTCATGCCCGACGGCTCGCCGACGACGCACAAGCCGGGGCGGAGACGGCCGGTCTCCAGCATGTCGCGCACCAGCACGCGGGCGCCCGCGCAATCCACTTCCTCGTTGTAGGAGATGAACAGGTGGACCGGGCGCAGCAGCGGCGCCGACTTGAGGTCCGGCACGGCGGCCAGGCATGAGGCGACGAACCCCTTCATGTCCACAGCACCACGAGCCTGCAGGCGGCCGTTGCGAGCGGACAGCGCGAAGGGATCGGTGGTCCATCGCTGGCCATCGACCGGCACCGTGTCGACATGCCCGGACAAGGCGAGGCCGCCTTCGGTCTCGGGTCCAATGATGGCGTGCAGGTTGGCCTTCTGGCCGGTCTCGTCGTGGGTCAGCCGGTAGGAGACGCCATGGCCGTCGAGATAATGCCGGACCCAGTCGATCAATGGCAGGTTGGAATTGCGGCTCGTGGTATCGAACGACACCAGCCGCGCGAGGATCTCGGTCGTTTGCAGGCGGTTCGGGGTTTGCGGGTTCACGGGATCGGACATCGGGTCAGTCTATACGGGGCGGATGCGTCGGCAATGGGGGCTTGTGCGATCATTGGACGATCGGTCGGGCGATCGGCCGGGACTGCGCTTGCGATCCGGCGACGAGCAGGCCAGTTTCGGGATTCACCATCTCGGGATATCTCTGCTGCAAGCGCGGTTTCATCCACTCCATCGTCTCTGGCGCGCGTTGCCCGCCGACCGCCGCCGCATCTGGCTCGCGAAGGTCACCGCGATGCTGGCGCCCCGGCCGGACCGAGTTGCACCAGCAGCCTGCGACGGCGTGATCGTCGGCGGCGAGATCCGGCGGGCCTCTGGCCTGGGAGAGGCCGCGCGCATCATGCATCGCGCGCTCGAGGTGCTCGATGTCCCTGCCTGGCCGCTGCAGGCTGGGCTCGATATTCCGGGGGAGACCATCGGCGGCGCCACGGGCGCGATCCTGGCGGATGACAAGGCTCCAGGCTATGGCCCGGCAGCTGCCCTGCTGCTGCATGTGAACGCCCCCGTGCTGCCGGCGGCACTGCTGCGGCTGCCGCGACGCCTCGTGCGCGGACGCCGCGTTATCGGTTACTGGCTCTGGGAACTGGAGGTGGCGCCGGCGAGCTGGCGTCCAGCCTGCGCCTGCGTGCATGAGGTGTGGACCGCATCGCAGTTCAGTGCCCGCGCGCTGGAGCGGCTCATGCCGGGACGGGTGCGGGTAGTGCCGTTGCCACTGGCGCTGTCCCCGCCGGTGCCGGCGCGGCTGGGGCGGGCTGCGTTCGGCCTGCCGGAAGCGGCGTTGGTGGTGCTGGTCTCGTTCAGCCTCGCCTCGGCGTTCGAGCGCAAGAACCCGCTGGCGGCGATAGCGGCGTTCCGCAAGGCTTTTGGTAACCGTCCGGACCGCATACTGGTCCTGAAGCTGGGCCATAGCGGCCATTTCGAGGCGGACATGCGGCAGTTGCGGGCAGCCATCGCGGGATGCGGCAACGTCAGGCTGGAGACGCGTATGCTGTCGGCTGCGGATACTCATGCGCTCACACGCCTTGCCGATATCGTGCTTTCATTGCATCGCAGCGAGGGGTTCGGGCTGGTTCCCGCGGAGGCCATGATGCTGGGGCGTACGGTGGTGGCGACGAACTGGTCGGCGACTGCGGAATTCCTCGACGATAGCTGTGGCGTGCCGGTTGGTTATCGCCTGGTGCCGGCACGCGACCCGCGCGGCATCTTCGAGGTGCGAGGAGCGGTCTGGGCGGACGCGGACGTCGACGAGGCGGCCCGCGCGCTGGTGTCGCTGGCCGAGGCACCCGAGCGGCGCGCGGCTCTGGGGGCGGCGGCCGAGGTGGCGAGCCGGCTCCGCTTCGGGCCGGAAGGGCTGCGTCAGGCGCTGGACGGGATCGGCTTTACCAGGCATGGCCAGGAGACGCATGGCCAGGAAGCGCACGGCCAGGAGGCGCATGGCCAAGGACGGGCCGAAGCGTGAGGATTCTGGTCTGGCAATGGGGCAGACGAGGAGCCGGACCGCGAGTCGCCACCGAGCTGGCGGCGGGCCTGAGCATGCTGCCCGGACAGCAGGTGTTCCTGTCGCTTTCGACCATGGCCGAGATCCTGGCTTCCGGAGACGCTCCATTCTGCGCGTTGCCGGTCAGGACCTATGACGGGTTGATCGGCTATCTCTGCCGCCTGCTGCTGTCGCCGCTGACGGTAGGGTCGCTGGTCCGGCGGATACGCAAACTGGCACCCGACGTCGCGATCTGCGCGATGCCCGGGCCGCTCGACCTCGTGATGGTCTGGGCCCTGCGCCGGCTGGGCATCAGGATCGTGGTCACGGTGCATGATGCCGACCTGCATCCGGGAGATGGTTTCCCGATGCAGATGGTGCTGCAGCGGCGGCTGATCCGCCGGGCGGACATGCTGATCGCCCTGACCGGCCATGTGGCGGCACGGCTGCGTCAGCAGCAGGCCTCGCGCGGCAAGACGCTGCTGACGGCGAGCCTGCCGCCGTTCGTGTTCGGCGCCCTTCCTGCCCCGCCGCTCGCGCACGGAGGTCCGATGCGGCTGCTCTGCTTCGGGCGGCTGCTCCCCTACAAGGGACTGGATCTGCTCGAAGCGGCATTGCGAGGCATCGGCGATGTGCCGCATTTCGAGCTGCGCATCGTCGGGCAGGGTCCACAGAGCGAGACGCTGAAGGCCCTGGGGGCGCTGCCCCGCGTGCGCGTGGAGAACCGTTGGGTGCCCGAGGACGAGGTCGGTGCGCTGATCGCCTGGGCCGATGCGGTGGTGCTGCCGTATCGGGAAGCCAGCCAGAGCGGCGTCGCGGCGATCGCGATCGCGGCCGATCGCTGGGTGCTGGCGACACGGGTCGGCGGCCTGGCGGAACAGTTCCGCAACGAGCAGCTGGCGGTGCTGTGCGATCCCGAACCGCTCAGCATACGCGCGGGGCTGACGCGGTTGCTGGCTGCACCACCGCCCGCGCGCGTCGGGCGAGCCGATCCGCGCGATCGCTGGCGGGAGATGGCTGAGCAGCTGGTGCGGCAGATCTCCGACACCCTGTCCGATCAGGTCGCGTCTTTGAGGAGCGTGCCGGAGACGATCCCGCAGGCGGGTCCGGTCAGGGTGTAGCCAGCAGGGGGGCTTGAGCTTAACCTATAGGAGACCAGAACTCTGCCCTGGACCCCCCCGGCGAAGCCTTGAGAATCCAATCATGTCTGTAAATTGGTTTCCAAAGGCCAAGGCCTTTGGCGGGTCTGGGCAGAGCCCAGCCTTACCGTCCGACGGTATCATTCAGGCTGAGCCGGTGGCCTCAAGCAGACGGTCCGACGCGCGCTCCAGATCGAGAGACGCGACCTTGGCCACGGTGATCTTGGCGTCGAGAGCACCGAGTTCCTTCTGACAGGATGCCAGGGTATCCGTGAGGCTGCGCATCGTGAGGGACAGGGTCGCGGCGTTTTCCCGCCAGGACGACATGACCTCGTGTTGTTCGGCAAGCCTGGTTGCGAGCATGCGCAGGGCTGCGCGCAGTCGTGCGGCCGGATCGACCGGAATACGCACGACTCCGGCCGATGGCGTGAAGGCTTCGTGCATGACGGCTGCGTCCATATTTTGATCCGCAGTCAACCTATCGATACAGGCTTCGGCGTCAACAAGAACCAGGAGCAGGTTCATTGTCGTGATCGCCTGATCTGGCTGGGGGACCTGGATTCGAACCAGGGCTGACCGGGTCAGAGCCGGTAGTTCTACCGCTAAACTATCCCCCAAGC
>CAXSEE010000047.1:0-24832 GCA_964235615.1 uncultured Acetobacteraceae bacterium
CGGCTATGCCTGGGTGTCGATCGAAGAACCGCTCGAGCCGATCTTCGATGTTCCGGAGGATCGCGACCCTGCCTTCCGGCGCATCTTCCAATTCTACGAGACCTGGAACACCGCGCCGCTGCGGCTGATGGAGAACTCGTTCGACAACGCGCATTTCGCCTTCGTGCATCAGTCGACCTTCGGCAACGCGGCGCAACCGAAGCCGCAGCGCTACGAGCTGGTGGAGACCGGATACGGCTTCCGCGCAAGCTCCACCGTCGACATACTGAACCCGCCGGAAGCCCACCAGATCACCGGCGTCACCGACACCCACACCACGCGCAAGATGGACAACCACTGGTATCTGCCGTTCAGCCGGCGCATGGACATGGAATATCCGAGCGGCATCCGGCACATCATCATCAACTGCGCAACACCGATCGACGACACCACCTTGCAGCTGGTGCAGATCCTCTATCGCAATGACCGCGAGGCGGATTGCCCGGCCAGCAAGCTGATCGCCTGGGACCTGAAGATCACGCGCGAGGACAAGGACGTCCTGGAAAGCACCGACCCGGACGCGACGCTCGATCTCAGCCAGAAACAGGAGGCGCACATGCCGTCCGATCGTCCGGGCATCCTGATGCGCCGTCGCCTGCTCGACCTGCTGCACCAGAATGGCGAGACGGAGATACGCTCGCCGGTCTCATGACCTGCGGCCGACCGGATCTCCCATCTGTCTGTCAGGTAAGGATGCCATCATGAAGAAAGGCAGCGCGATCACCCTGGATGGCGGCCAGTCGAGCCGCCGCGTTGGATCGCCCGCCTGGGACCGACCAAGTCGTTTGCAGGGTCATAAGCCTCATGTCGGACTGGAAAGAGAAGATCATCGCGATCATCGGAGTTCTTGCAGACGGTGGCGAACCCGGGATCGCGCGCGCCATTGCTTACGCAATTGAGCAACCGCCAGAGGTTGACGTCGGCGAGATCGTAATTCGTCCCACCGCTTAGGGGTGACGGTCGGAAGGGAAGGCTGGGCTCTGCCCAGACCCGCCAAAGGCCTCGGTCTTTGGAAACCAATCTGTAGACATGCTTGGATTCTCAAGGCTTCGCCTTGAGCGGGTCCAGGGCAGAGCCTTGGCCTTCTATAGGTTAAGCTCAAGACCGGTCGGTATCACTCGACGACGATCGGGCTTTGACTACCATTCGGCAGATTGCGGTTGGGCATCTGTCTCACGAAGGTCACATGACAACTCATGTCAACAGGATCCACCGGGGTGGCTATATCCCGACCCTACTGGTCGCCGGCTCGCCAACGAGACGGTGCAGGATGCCGCCCTCGACGACATGGTGTTCGACGTCGCGGCCCTGGTGGTGCTGCTCAGCGAGGTCATGACCCTGGCGCCGGGCGACATCATCGTCAGCGGCACGCCGGCCGGCGTTGGCGTCGGTCGCAAGCCGCCGCTGTGGATGAAGCCCGGCGACGTCTGCACGGTCGAGGGCATCGGCCGTCTGTCCAACCCGATCGCGGGCGATGCCGCACGCACCGCCTGACCCGCCAGCTGTCCGATCAAGGCGCTGCAGAGCGCCAGTTAAACAGGAACCGTCATGAACCACATCCCGACATCGCCCTCCGCCTGTCACGCCCGCCGCCCCGGCGCGCCCGGCGTCCACTCGCTGGATCACTTCGCGCTGTCTGTCCCGACCTGACGGTGGCGCGCGAGTACTACCAGTCGTTCTGCCTCGACATGATCGATCAGTCTTCTGGCGCAATTGTTACTCGCAACCCGTCGAGCGCCGGTATGAACGGGATCTGGCAGGACAGGCGCGAATTCGATTTGCGGTGCATCGAGCTGTCGAGCAGCTCGTTCTCGTCGTCGCCCATCGCCGGCAGACGGTCCGTGAACGCCTCGTCGACGTAGACGTGGCAGGTGGCGCACGAGCAGCCGCCGCCGCACAGCGCCAGCAGCTCGTCGGTGCTCTCGCAAATCGCCTCCATCACCGAGAGGCCGTTCCCGGCATCGATCTGCTTTTCCTCGCCCTCGCGCATGATGATTTCGAGTTTAGGCATGATGTTCTCCCTAGCCTTGCAGTGTCGGCGGACGACCCATCCAACAGCTCGGTCGGCGTGGCATCCGGCCGGCTGGTCTTGTAGACGTCGAGAAGCCGGAAAAAAAGCGTTCTGGCCAGCGAGCCGGACCGTCCAGACGTGGCGCGGCTGGGCGAAGCGGCGCCAGGCTGCCGGACAAATTCCCATTCGGTCGCTGGAACGCACTGACGTTCACCGGGGCACTCCGCTGCGACCGGATCGAGGCGCGCTGGTTGCTGGATGTCCCATCACCGGCCAAAGCTTCAAGGCTTATGTAGAGAAAGTCCTCGCGCCGACGCCGTCTCCCGGTAACTTGGTCATTATGGACAATCTCGGCAGCCATAAGGGCTCCGGCAGTTCGCCATGCCATTCGCAACGCAGAAGCCAAGCTGTTATTGCTGCCGGAATACTTCCCAGACCTGATCACGATCGAGCAGGTCTTTGCCAAGATCGAGCATCTGTTCCGCAAAGCCGCTGCACGCACCGGGAAGCCGTATGCAACACCATTGGCAAATTCCGAAGCCTTGCAAGGGACATCGACATCGGGTCAGTGGTCGATGCCGCGACCGTCGTTCGGGCCGATCAGAAGGCGGCTCATACGTCCGTCCACGGCAACAGGAACGTCGCCCGCGACCGTGATGCGTTGCAGTTTCCGTCCATGACGATCGAAATTGGCCGGCGCATAATGCTGCGTCGCGCGATTGTCCCAGATCGCGACATCGCCCGGCGCCCAGCTCCAGGTGACGGTGTTCTCGATCTCGGTCACGTAACCCTGCAGGATCTCGACGATCTTGTTGGCGTCACGCGTCGCAAACCCGACCAGCCCCTTCACGAAATGTCCCAGCACGAGCGTTCGTTCACCTGTTTCCGGATGAACGCGTACGACAGGATGCTCGGTCTCGTAGAGCGTCGAGGTGAACGCCGCACGGAATTGCGCGATCTCGTGCGCGTTCCTGTCGAACTTGCTGAAATCGGTGTCGTACTGGTTGGTGTGCACCGCCCAGAGCCGGTCCGCGAACGCCTTCAGCGGCTCCGGCAGTTCCTCGTATGCGGCAGCCGTGTTGGCCCAGATCGTGCTGCCGCCATAGGGCGGGATCTCGATCGCACGCAGGACGGAAGCCTTCGGATACGCCGGCACGAACGTGACGTCGGTGTGCCACGAGTCCGTCGAGCGGCCGTTCTTCGACTTGAGCTCGAAGCTGTAGGCGGTGCCAACGGCCGCGGGAATGGTCGGATGAAGGATCGGCTCGCCGAACACATGGCTGAGCGCCTCATGCTGGATGGCGTCGAGATGCTGGGCGCGAAGGAAGATGACCTTGTACGTGTTCAGCGCCGAGCGCAGATAATCCTTCTCGCTTTCCGCCAGCGGGCGCGTGGCATCGATGCCGGTGACGACGGCGCCGATCCGGGCGGACACCTTCTCGACGCCAAGTTTCGTCGGGCTGGACAGATGGGACATGGCAGTCTCCATGACGTTAAACGACCGCGACACGCGACGTGAGCGACGCTTCGCGCGGCACGATGTAGCGGCTCAGGAACGCGCTGATCAGGAACATTGCCGCGTAGATCACGATCACACCCTTCGCGCCCGCGACAGGCTCGAACAAATAGACAATCAGCGGCCCCAGCCAGACACTGCACCCCGCGCCGAGGTTGAGGGCCGACATCGCAACACCCTGATGCTCGGGCAGCAAGGAAGGCGCCAGCGCCGATAGCGGCACGTAGCCCGCAAGCGTCATCCCGAATAGCACGGCGGCAAGGTAGAACGCGACGCCGCCGACAGGTGCGAACGTGGCCGGCATCCAGTACAAGCCAAGGCAGCTCAACGCGCTCCCGACGCCGCCGACCCAGACGATCGTCTGCCGCCACGACACGAAGTCGCTGATCGCGCCGATCAGGAGGTTGAACACGATGTTGCTGGCGAAGATCACCTCGAGAAACACCAACCAGCGGCCCGCCGGCAGATGGAGCGTCCGCGCGAAGTAGAACGGCATGAAGATCACGATCCCATGCGACGGGCTCGAATTGATCGCGCGGACGACGCATGCCAGGCCGAGTGCAGGGTTGTCGCGGACAAGTCTCGCGGTGGCACGCATCATGGCGCCACTGCTGCGCCATTCGCCGCGCCCGCGTTCGATGCTCGGGGTCTTCGCTGGAAGCCGCAACGCGAGCAGGCCGCCGAGCGCGACGGCTCCGAGTGCTGCCCACAACGTCGAGACCGGTCCAATGACGGGAAGCAGGAATTGCGACGCGACAACCCCAAGCGTCGGCAAGCCGCAGCTGAAACAGAACCAGAAAAGCCCGACCGCGAGCCCGAGCTTGCCGGCCTCGACGGTCTTGACCAGCAGCGTCAGCAGACCGTACGCGAACAAGGGATAGCCCGCGCCGCGGACGGCGTAGCTCGCCAGCAGGATGGGGGCGACATGTCCCGGCAGGCCGAACCCGAGAAAGACGATCTGCGGGACGATCCAGAGGACCAGGCCGGCCGCCATGACCCACCGGGTGCCAAGCCGCTCGCACAGGATGCCGGAACATCCCGCTGCGCACGCCGCCACCACGCCGTAGACCGTGAACATGAGTGCCACGTAGTGCTCGGTGAGGCCGGTCGAGACCAGGAACGGCGACAGATAGCCCACCTCCACGCCGTCGCCGATCATGAAGACGAGCAGGCCGAGATATTGCGCCCTGAACGCGAATGGCGACTGTGAGGGCACGATGGGATGCGTTTGCTTCATCCCTGCTCCATCCAGCTTCATTCCGCACGGACCCGGGATCTGTCGAACCGGCGTGCCGGATGATCGGGTGCCGGCAACGCCGACATGGCCTGTGGGAACATCCTGCATCGCAGGGGCGGGGCCCCGCGTTCGCGACGACATCCCCGGCGTCGGAGCTCCGGTGCTACGAGACCGATGAAGTCCGTGTAGGTGTCGGGGTTGACGAGCTGGATGAGGTTGAACCCGTCCGTGTCGGACGCGTGCAGCCAGGCCTGCATGTCATCGGCGATGCGTCCAGGCGCGCCGATGAACGTTCTCGCGCGACCGAAACCCTCCGCGGGATTGGTCGCTTCCGCGAGGCTCCAGCTCCGGCCACTCACCGCCCGGTCGAACTGCCGCAGGACCGACTGGCTGGCTTCGGTCCTGGTGTAGGAAAGCGCCTCATCCCTTCGCTGCTGCTCGAAGTCCACGCCCGTCATCGATGCATAGTGGATGATGGACCCTTCGGGATCGAAGTAGGCCTTGTAGTCGTCGAACTTCCGGCGTGCCTCGTCGTCCGTCTCGCCGGCTACCACCGCAGCCGCCGTGATGAATTTGAGCCCGGCGGGATCACGTCCGAACTCCGCGGCGGCTTCCTTGATGCGGCTTACGTTCTGGCGTGTTCCGCGCGCATCGGCACCGACGACGAAAACCACCTCTGCGTGGCGGGCGGCGAAGCGGACGCCGCTTTCGGAGCTTCCCGCCTGCAGCAGGAGCGGCACGCGCTGAGGGCTCGGCTCCGCGACGTGACCGTCCGGAACGCGGAAATATTTGCCCTCGTGACGGATCGGGTGGACACGGTCCGGATCGGTGTAGACCGATTGGCCGAGATCGCCCGCGGCCACGTGACGGAGTACGGCGTCATCGTCCCACGAGCCGAGCCAGAGCTTGTAGACCACGTCCATGAATTCGTCGGCGCGCGCGTAGCGCTCGTCATGCGGGATCTGCTGCTGCAATCCGAGGTTGCGCGCCGCGCTGTCCTGCTGCGACGTCACGATGTTCCAGCCGATCCGGCCTTTGGTGAGGTGATCGAGCGTCGTGAACTTCCGTGCCAGCAGATAGGGATATTCGTAGGTCGTCGAGACGGTCACGCCGAAGCCGAGCGATGTCGTTGCCGCCGCCATCGCCGACACCAGCAGAAGCGGATCGATCAGCGGGGACTGGATGCCGTGCCGCAGCGCCGCCGCCGGACTCTGGCCGTACACGTCGATCTGACCCAGCGCGTCGGCGAGAAACAGGCAGTCGAAGCCTGCCTCGTCCAGCATGCGCGCCAGCCCGACCCAATAGTCGATATCCTTGTAACGATGCGTCTGGTCGCGAGGGTGTCGCCAGAGGCCATAGTTCAGATGCGAGACGCTCGCCATCGTGAACGCGTTCAGGATCATGCCGAAGCGGCCATCACGACGCGTCGGCTACGCCGACGCGCCACTGCCCCGGCGGCCTGGTTCCGTTGACGGCGAAATCGCCGACGATCCGGGTCCGATACACCCGCGGATTGTGACCCGCGATGGTGCGGATGTTTCGCCAATAGCGATCGAGCCCATTGGTTCGAAGCGTCGCCGAGCCGCTCAGCGCGTCGAACATGAGACTGGTGGCTTCCAGAAGCATGGGGAAGATCTGATCCTGCGCTTGCCAGACTTCGAGTTCGGCCCGGGCGACCAGTGCCTCGCGCTCATCCTCGTCGCAATCGGCCGCACTTTGCAGCGTGCGGGTGGCGCTCGCGACCACTGCACCGGCGACGTATGCGGCGCTGCAGACCCGGCCGACGATCTCGAGGATCTGCGGATCGCCCGATGGCAGGTCGCCGTTGCCATGCGTGAAGCTTCGCCTCCGGCGGCCGACCAGCTCCGAGATCTCCTGCGACGCGGCGCGCGCGATACCCACGACGGTGGCAAGATGATAAAGCTGGAAGAAGGCCTGAGAGTATGGGAAGGCAGTGTTCCCGAAAAGGATGTCTTCTTTCTCGACCCTGACGTTATCGAAATGTGCCGTGCCGCTCGCGGTCAGGCGCTGACCCATCCCGTCCCAATCGTCGACGATCTCGAGCCCTGGATCGTGACGGGAGGCGAGACATTTTGCCGTTTGTCCATCCTCGGTCGTCGCCGTCACCGTCAGCCAGTCGGCATAGAGCGACCCGGTGGTGAAGTATTTTGTGCCGTGCAAGCTCCATTGCGTGTCGCGCAGGCTCAGCCGCGTGCCGAAACGGTCGCGCGACGCACCTCCGACTTCGGCAGCTGCCGCTCCGGCGATATCGCCCTGGACGACGCGTTCCAGCCATCGGGCGCGATACGGTCCGTCGTCCTCGGCGAGAAGATGTTCGACGAAACCGAAATGAGCCCGCAGCGCCTGTGCGACATTCGAGTCCGCAGCCGCCAGGTCGACGACGAGGGCCAGGAGTTCGACGAGCGACGCGCCCGAGCCGCCAGTGGCGCAGGCCACGCGGATGGCCGTAAAACCGGCTCGCTTCAGGTCCCGTATCGCATCGAATGGAAGCTGACGCTCGAGTTCGGCCGAGAGGGCGCCCTCCCTGATCGTCTCGAAGATCGGGGTGAAACGCTGCCTTAGTTCGCTATAGCGTTTGGACGGTGCGCTTCCCCAAAGCTGATCGAGATGCCGGGCTCGTTCGGGCTTCTCGTTCATTGCATCACTCCTGGGTGCGACTGGATCGAGCATGAGCCGGTCCAAGAGTTCGGGATGCGCACTTCCGCTGCGACCGAAAGCCCAATGCCGCCGAACATCCCGTCGCCCTGTACATAACCTACTACATCAACATAACCATATTAACCAAAACGCGCAACTGGCGCGTGGTTATCCCTGAAGACGCGCCATCGCGTTCATCAATGATCAATTACATTACAAAATCGTACAATATGGTATTGCAGGGTCAGGGCTGAACGCTTGTGGATAAGCATGGACCAGCCGGTCAATCCTGCTCGTAGCCATAGACTTCCGGCAGGATGAACACCGCGGAAAGCAGCCCGATCAGCGGGAAGACGGCGACGAACAGCGTGGCGCCTGCCTGGCCGATCGCGTGGAACAGCGACGGGAACAGGAAGATCGCCAGGAACGAGGGGAGCTTCACGAACATGTAGGCAAATCCGCTGGCGGTGCCTCGATACTCGGGCTTGGCGACCAGCGACGGGATCGTCATGCCGTTCGACGCATCCCAGTAGTGGCCCCACAGCATCACGGCCGCCAGGAAGGGCAGCAGCAGGGGATGTCCGGTGTAGATCGCCGCCGCCGCCGCAAGCAGCGAGACCAGCACGATGCCGAACCCCGCGATGCCGATGCCGCGATGGCCGATCCTGGGGGTGATGAGCGGTCCCACCCAACCGGAGATCGCCGCAACGACATACAGCCCCATGGTCACCACGTCGGTTCCCAGCACGGAGGAGACGTTCAGCGAGATGAACAGGACCGGAAGATAAAAGGCGAAGGTCGAGAACTCGCTCGCCTGGCAGAAGCAGGAGATCCAGCCATACAGGGTGGCGCGCCAGCGGATGCGGTCGCCGACCAGGTCGGACAGGAACGCGGTAGGACGTGGCCGCTGCACCACCACGTCCTGGTCGGGCAGCATGTCGAGCGGATCGCCATACATGCTCAAGCTGACCTGCTTGGCCTCGCGGAACCGCCCGCGCCGGATTAGCCAGACTGCCGTCTCCGGCAGGTTGTGGCGCATCAGCAGGATGATGAGCGCCGGCAGCGCGCCCAACCCGAGCGTCAACCGCCAGATCAGGTGCGGCGGCAGCTGGGCGACGAGGAGCACCGCGACGACGGCGAGCGTCAGCACCTCGCCGATGGCGAACATGAACTGCCAGCGATTGCCCATCACCTCCCGTTCGCCCTTGGGCATCGATTCCATGATGTAGGCGTAGCCGTTGGAGATGTCGCTGCCGAGCGGGATGCCCAGCAGCAGGCGCACCAGCACCAGCCAGCCGACCGTGGGCACGAAAGCCTGCGCCAAGGCGAGGACGATGAACATGATCATGGTCGCCAGGAACATCACCCGACGGCCGATCCTGTCGCACAGCCAGCCACCCAGCAACGCGCCGAACAGGGCACCGCCCTGGGTTCCGGCCGCGGCCAGACCGAGCAGCAGGGGATCGGGATGGTATTGCTGGCGAATGAACACCAGCACGAAGGCGATCGAGTAGAGATCCCAGGCCTCCAGCAGGATGGACGCCATCATGAGCCAGCCGACCCGGTTGCCCTTCGGGTTGTATTTGCCCACCAGGTGGCGGACGGCGGCATCGGTAGCGGACTGGGTCGTTACTGCGGACGACATGGACACGTCTCTTTTTCCTCGGGAGAGCCTGCAGCGGGCCGCATCAAGGCGGGTCCTCCGAACCGAAACCGGATCCCGGTTCGTGCCCGGCCGCCTGGATCACACCACCTCCGAACGAAGCGGCTCGCCGGCAAGTGCCCGGATGGCCTCCTCGGCTGCCAGACGCTGCAATGCTTCCAGGCTTTCGGCCGAGTAGAAGGCAGCATGCGGTGTGAGAAACACGTTATCCATTCGGCGCAGCGGTGACCCGGGAGATAGTGGCTCGGGATCAAACACGTCAAGCGCCGCGCCGCCGAGGTGGCCGCTGGCGAGCGCATCGGACAGCGCAGCCTCGTCGACCAGCGCGCCACGCGCCGTGTTCACCAGCATGGCGCCGGGCCGCATGCGGCCGATCGTGTCCCGGCCGATGATGTGGCGCGTCGCCGGCGTCGCGGGCAGATGGAGCGAGAGACCATGGACCTGGGCGAGCAGGGTCTCCAGCGGGACCAGCTCGATCTTCAGCGCCTGCAGGCGGACCGGATCCGCATAGGGATCATGGGCCAGGACGCTGATGCCGAAGGCTTGCAGACGCTGGGCGACGAGGACGCCGATACGGCCGACGCCGAGCAGCCCGATGGTGGTGGCGGCAAGTGCCGGAAGGTGCGCCACCATCGCTGGAGCAGCCCAGCCATCGCGCCGGATCGCGGCGTCATAGACCCTCAGTCGACGCAGCAGGGCGAGCATGCTGGAGGCGGCATGATCGGCCACGGTATCGCTGCCGTAGTCGGGAATGTTGGCGACGCGCTTTCCGAGGCGACGAGCGGCCCCGAGGTCGACGTTGTCGATGCCGATCCCATAGCGGATGACGAGCCCGTTCGGCCGCATGCCGGCCAGGGCTTCGGCATCGACCGGCACGAGGTTGACGAAGGCGATGTCCGTGTCGAGCAAGGCCCGCGCGACGTCGGCGGGGCCTTTGCAGTCGAAGACCTCGAAGGCCGCTCCGAACCGCTCTGCCGCCTCCTGCTCATGGCGGAGGCCCTCGAAGCGACAATCCGTGACAACGACGCGTGGTCTCATGGTGTCCGCCATGGTCGGTCTCCAATCATGTTGGCTCGATGCTTGGGATAAGCACGGCGAGGTGATAGGCGCGGCGGGATGCCCGCATCGACACTACCCAGTATTGAACAAGCCGTCCGGCTCCATGCCGCAGTCTTGCCGGGCGGCAGCGTGGCGTTCGACACAAGAGATTTCCATGCAACAGAGCCGAGCCCATTAGGCAAGTCCACATCCGATTGTCGGTGCATCAATACCAGCATGGCCTGCGAATTGCATTGTGGCCTGCATGTGGCTGTCTTCTAATGTTACTGCATGAGGTTGTATATCGACTGTGGCAAAGCGCTCTTGCACCAAGGCATTTCGTGGAATAACAGGATATCGACGTGGAGAGCCTGCCGGACCATTGGATCAGCCAAGGATCATGATCGGCGCGGCAAGCCATCGTTACCTCCCACTACGCAACGAGAACCCGGCTCTGGATCGTCCGGCAGGACGACGTCGGAGCAATATTAACATCGTGGAAGACTGCTAGATGGCTGCGACGAACCGCCAGGTTGACAAGTTATGTGTCCGAAGCAGCGATCGCCGCGTCCGGTCCGTCGCCCGTGCCTCGTTGCTGATGGGCATCGCCGGCATGGGGATCAACCTCACGGCCCGCGCCCATGCCCAGGCCGTCGTCGGAGATACCGGCAGCACTGCCCGGGGTGTGACCAGCCAGACGGCCGCGAAGCCGCCGGTCGCGAGGGCGGGCGTGCCGGCAACCAGCACCAATGCCGCAGCCAGTGGCGCGGAGGAGATCACCGTCACCTCGGAGCGGCGCACGCAGAACGTGCAGAATGTGGGAAGCTCGATCAGCGTGATTTCGGCCAACACGCTGGTGAGCCGCAACGTCAACGACGTGTTCGACCTGCAGTATCTGACGCCATCGCTCCAGGTGACGCCGCAGTTCGGCAGCGGCCAGCCCTCGTTCGCGATCCGCGGCCTGGGTTTCGACGACTATGCCAGCAACAATGCCCCCAGCGTCGGCATCTACATCGACGAGGTGTCGCTGCCGGTGCCGTTCGCCACCAACGAGTCCACCTTCGACGTCCAGCGCGTCGAGGTGCTGCGCGGCCCGCAGGGCACGCTGTATGGCCGCAACACCACCGGCGGCGCCATCAACTATATCCTGAACAAGCCGACGTCCGACCTGATCGCCGGGCTCGACACCCAGTACGGCAGTTTCGACAGCTCCAAGGTCGATGGCTTCGTGTCCGGGCCGATCAGCGACCGCGTGCAGTTCCGGCTCTCCGGCGAGACCCAGCACGGCGGCGCCTTCGAGCATAACCGTGACGGCGACGGCTCGGTGCTGGGCGACGTCAACCGCAACGCGCTGCGCCTGCTGCTCGATGCGGAGGTCACGGATACGCTCAAGCTCGAGTTGAACCTGCACGGCAGCCACGACCGCTCCGACGCCAACGGCCTGCACCTCTACGCGCCGCTGACCGCCGTCAACGACCTCATTCCCTCGGCGCCGATCCAACCGGCCGATACCGACCGCTTCGCCACCAGCTGGGGCACGTCCGCGGTGTTCGCCAATGAGATCGGCATCCAGCCGAACCAGAAGCCGTTCACCCATGTCGACACCGCCGGCATCAGCCTGCGCGCCGACCAGACGCTGAGCTTCGCGACCCTGACCGACCTGGTCAGCGAGGATTATGCGCAGCGCACCGAATACGACAATTTCGATGCGTCCCCGCTTTCGATCGCCGACGTGTTCTACAACAGCCGCGCCGACGTGTTCTCCAACGAGCTGCGCCTGACCTCGCGCGACTCCGGGCGCCTGAACTGGGTCGGCGGCATTTTCTATTCGAACCAGTTCCTGAGTGACATCTACCGCTCGGGCTTCGACGACATCTACGGCCTGGAAGGAAACGTGCATTATTCGCAGACCGTCAACACCATCAGCGGCTTTGGCCAGGGCAACTACAAGTTCACCAACGCGCTGACCCTGATCGGCGGCCTGCGCATCGAGCACGAGACCCGCCGGCTGAACAACTTCACCTCGCAGTTCCTGGCCGATGACGTGCTTACCAATCCCGATGACACTGTCGGGCCGCAGAGCACCAGCTTTACCTTGCCGTCCGGAAAGATCGAGCTGGAATATAGTCCGATCCACAACGACATGCTCTACGGCTCGGTCAGCCGCGGCGTGAAGTCGGGTGGGTTCACCACCTACAACTCACCCGATCCGGCGGTATCGACCGCGCCGTTCCAGCCGGAAAAACTGTGGGCCTACGAGGTCGGCAACAAGCTGGAGCTGCCGCGCGAGCATCTGCGCTTCAACATCTCCGCGTTCTACTATGATTATCATGACCAGCAGGTGCAGTCGGAGGTGGTCAATCCGACGGTCGGCCCGATCGGCGTCATCGTCAACGCGCCGCGCTCGCACCTCTACGGCGGTGAGTTCGAGACAAGCTGGACGCCGCTGCCCAAGCTGACCCTGACGCAATCCGCCGGCTGGGCGATCGGACAATTCGACGAGTTCAACGCGACGGTCGGCGACAACCTCGTCGGCACCAGGTACGTCGCCATCGAAGCCAGCCGCAAGGGCGACAGCCTGCCGGCGCCGAAGATCACGATGAACGGCTCGGTCAGCTATAAATGGGATCTCGGGCTCTTGGATCTCGTGACCGAGGGCGACTACAGCCTGCGCAGCACCCAGCGCTCGCTGTTCGGCCCGCTCTATAACGTCGCCGGCTACACCCTGTTCAATGCCTCCGCCACGCTCTCGCCGAAGAACGGCCGCTGGAGCCTCGCCGCCTTCGGGCAGAACATCCTCGACAAGCAGTACGACATCACGCGCAACTTCTTCGTCCAGGGTGACGACATCGCCCTGGCCGGACTGCCGGCGACCTGGGGCGTGCGGCTCTCGGTGAACTACTGATCGCGGCTCGCCGCATCTCCCGGACCCATACAGCCCTGAAGGATTACTGTTTGCACCAGATTGGACCTGCTCGCGGATCAGCGGGCGCAAGCCGAGACCGGTTGCGGCTAGTTTGCGCGGCCGTGCTGCTCGCAGGCGCCGCAGCCTGGGCCGGCGCACCACCGGCGGCGGCCGCCGGCCCGAAGACGACGCTGTCGATCGGGCTGGCGCTAGAACCGCCGACGCTCGATCCGACCACGAACCCGGCGGAGTCGATCCGGTCGATCACCAACGGCAACATCTTCCAGGGCCTCACGGCAATCGACCAGGACGGCCACGTGCAGCCGCTGCTGGCGCATGACTGGACGATCTCGCCGGACGGGCTGCGCTATGATTTCCACCTGCAATCGGGCGTGCATTTCCACGACGGCACGCCCTTCGATTGCACGATCGTGCGTTTCGCCTACGGGCGCGCGGCGGCGAAGGACAGCACCAACGCGCAGAAACAGTTCTTCGGCCCGATCCGGCAGGTCGATTGCCCGTCGCCGACGGAGGCCGTGGTGACGCTCACCCGTCCGGTCGGCAGCTTCCTCTACGACATGGCGTGGCCGGACGCGGCCATGGTGGGGCCAGGAAGCGTGGCCGGGAACGCCACCCATCCGATCGGCACCGGCCCGTACCGCTTCTCGTCCTGGCGTCGCGGCGACAGCCTGACGCTGGTCCGCAACGACGGCTACTGGGGCGCCAAGCCCGCCATCCAGACGGTGACGTTCCGCTTCATCAGCGACCCGCTGGCCGCGACCAACGCGATCGAGGGCGGCGAGCTGGACGCCTACCCCTCGTTTCCGTCCAAGGAACTGCTGGCCCGGTTCCACGCCGATCCCCGCTTCGCGGTGGAGCAGGGCACGTTCCCGATCAAGATCCTGATGGCGCTGAACGAGGCGCAGCACCCGTTCGACGACATCCGCGTGCGGCGGGCTCTCGCCTACGCGATCGACCGCCACGCGATCCTGCTGGCGATCGGCGACGGGGACGGCACCGTGATCGGCTCGCACATGAGCCCGTCCGACCCGGACTATGTCGACCTGTCGGGCCGCTACCCGTTCGATCCGGACAAGGCCAGGCAGCTGCTCGCCGCCGCCGGCGTGAAGCCCGGCACCAGCATCGCCATCACCATCCCGCCGGTCGACTACGCCCGCAAATCGGGCGAGCTGGTCGCCGCCTATCTCGGCGAGGCCGGCCTGAACGCCACGCTGGTTCCGGTGGAGTGGCCGCAATGGCTGTCGCAGGTGTTCGGCCATGCCGCCTACCAGGCGACCATCGTGGCGCATAACGAGCCGCACGATCTCGATATCTATGCCCGCCCGAGCTACTATTTCGGCTACCACGACGCCGCCTATGCAGCACTGTTCCAGCGTTACGAGAGCACCAACGACCCTGCCGCCCGTCACCAGCTGTCCATCCAGCTGCAACAGAAGCTCGCCGACGACGAGCCCAACGTGTTCCTGTTCTCGACGCCCCGCTACGGCGTCTGGGACGCGAAGCTGCACGGCATGTGGCACGACCAGCCGATCGCCGCGATCCCGGTCGCCGGAGTGACGTGGTCGCCATGAGCGGCGGCACGGCCGGCGCCAGGCTGGGGGCAGGGCTCGGCGGCAAGGTCGGCGGCATGATCGCGACCCTGCTGGCCGGCTCGCTCATCGTCTTCATGGTGCTGAACCTGCTGCCGGGAGATCCCGCCATGGTCATGCTGGGGGTCGATGCGCGGCCGGACACCATCGCCGCCCTGCATCGTCAGCTCGGTCTCGATGCGCCGCTGCCGATCCGCTACCTGCGCTGGATCGGCGGCCTGCTCAGCCTGCATCTGGGCACCAGCACCACCTACGGCATCCCGGTGTCGCAGCTGATCGGCGACCGGCTGCAGATCACCCTGCCGCTGGCGGCGATCACGCTCGTGCTGTCGGTGGCGATCGGGATCCCGGTCGGAGTGGCGGCGGCAAGCCGGCAGGGACGGATCTCGGACACGGCGATCATGCTGGCGGCACAGCTGTTCAAGGCGATCCCGGATTTCTGGGGCGGCGTGCTGCTGATCCTGGTGTTCTCGCTGGCGCTGCACTGGCTGCCCTCCGGCGGCTTTCCCGGTTGGCAGGCGCCGGCCAAGGCGCTGCTGGCGCTGGTGCTGCCGTCGTTGGCGCTGGCGCTGCCGCAGGCGGCGATCCTGGCCCGGTTCATGCGGTCCTCGACACTGGGCGCGCTGGGGCAGGATTTCGTCCGCACCGCGCGCGCCAAGGGCCTGACCCGCAACGCGGCGCTGTGGCGGCACGCGGTGCCGAACGCGCTGATCCCGGTCGTCACGCTGATCGGCATCCAGTTCCCGCTGCTGCTGACCGGCACCATCATCGTCGAGAACGTGTTCGACCTGCCCGGGCTCGGCCGCCTGGTCTACGAGGCGATCAACCAGCGCGACCTGGTCGTCGTGCAGGACCTGGTGGTGCTGCTGGTCTCGACCGTGCTGCTGGTGAACTTCGCCGTCGACCTGGTCTCGGTCCGGCTCGATCCGCGCCTGGTATCGGGAGCCGGGCGCGCGTGAGTGCCGCGCTGGCAAGGCCGGCCACCCGCCGGCGGCACGCCCGTCATCCAAGCCTGTGGCTCGGGCTGCTGGTGCTGGCGCTGGCGCTGCTGCCGGCCGCCCTCTCGGCAGTCTGGACGCCGTATCCGCCCGGACGCCTGGACATCCTGCACCGGTTGGCCGCGCCTTCATCCGCGCACCCGTTCGGGACCGACCCGTTCGGCCGCGACCTGCTGTCGGTGCTGATGGTGGCCGCATGCAACAGCACCCTGGTCTGCCTGGCCGCGATCGGTGCCGCCGCCCTGGTCGGCGTGCCGCTCGGCCTCGCCGCCGCGGCGCCCGGCTGGCGCAGCACGCTGGTGATGCGGGCGACCGATCTGTGTCTCGCGTTCCCGCCGCTGCTGACCGCGGCGATGATCGTCGCGGCGAAGGGTCCGGGAGTGGGCGGCGAGATCCTGGCGATCGGCGTGTTCAACGTGCCCGCCTTCGTCCGCCTGACCCGGAGCGCCAGCCTGTCGGTGCTGAACCAGGATTACGTCGCCGCCGCCCGGATCGCCGGACGCGGCCGGGTCGCCGTGCTGGCGAGCCACGTGCTGCCGAACATCGCAGCGATGCTGCTGGTGCAGGTGACGCTGGCGCTGGCGGTCGCCGAGCTGTCCGAAGCCGGGCTTTCCTATCTCGGGCTCGGCCTGCCGCCGCCGCTGCCGAGCCTGGGGCGGGCGCTCGCCGACTACCAGACCCGCATCTTCGACGATCCGCTGCTCGTGGTGGCCCCGGGCGCGGTGGTGGCGCTGCTGGTGCTCGGCTTCAACCTGCTCGGCGACGGCGTGCGCGACCTGCTCGATCCGACGCTGCCGCGGTCGTCATGAGCAGGCTGCCGCCATGAGCACGCTGCTGGAGGTCGAGGAGCTGTCGGTGCATCTGCGCCAGGGCGACCGGCAGGCGGCGATCCTGGACCGGGTCGGGTTCGGCCTGGAGGCGGGGAGCGCGCTCGGCATCGTCGGCGAATCCGGCTGCGGCAAGTCGGTCCTGGCGCTGTCGCTGATCGGGCTGCTGCCGCCGGCGATGTCCGCGTCCGGGACGATCCGGCTGGACGGCACCGACCTGCTGACGCTCACCGAGCCGGCGCTCTGCCGGTTGCGCGGCCGGCGTGTGTCGATGGTGTTCCAGGAGCCGATGCGCGCCCTCAACCCGACCCGGCCGATCGGCCGCCAGGTCGCCGAGGGGATGCGCCTGCATCTGCGTCTCGGGCGCGCGGAGGCCGACGCGCGTGCCCGCCTGCTGCTGGACCGGGTCGGGCTGCCGGGAGCCTCGGTGTCGCCGCACGCGCTGCCGCACCGGCTTTCCGGCGGCCAGCGGCAGCGGGTGATGATCGCCATCGCGCTCGCCTGCGACCCGGCGCTGCTGATCGCCGACGAGTTCTCGACCGCGCTCGACATGACCACCCAGGCACAGATCCTGGAGCTTCTGGCCGAGCTGGTGGCGGAACGGCGCATGGGCCTACTGCTGATCACACACGATCTGGGCCTGCTGTCGCAGGTCTGCGAACGGGCGCTGGTGCTCTATGCCGGACGCGCGGTCGAGACCGCGACCACGCCGGCGCTGTTCGCCGCACGGGCGCATCCCTACACCGAGGGCCTGTTCGCCAGTGCGCTGCATGTCGCGGCCGCAGCCCCCGGCGGCGTGCTGCCGACGATCCCCGGCCAGGTGCCGCCGCCGTTCTCGCGCGGCGGCGGCTGCTGCTTCGCCCCCCGCTGCCCGCGCATGGAACCCGACTGCCTGCCGATGCAGCCGCCGCTGCGTGCGATCGGTCATACCGACACGCACCGGGTCGCCTGCCTGCACCCGCTGATCGCCGCATGAGCGAGATCCTGCTGGAGGCTGCCGGGCTCACCCGATCGTATGGCAGCACCCGAACGCCCATACTGCATGGGATCGACCTGCGGGTGGCACCGGGCGAGACGCTCGGCATCATCGGCGGCTCCGGCTCCGGCAAGTCGACCCTGGCCCGCATCCTGATGGGGCTGGAACCGCCCGACGCCGGCACCGTCCAGTTTCGCGGCACCGACCTGTTCGGACGCGACCGGGTCGCCCTGCGCGCCGCCCGCACCCAGATCCAGGCGGTGTTCCAGGACCCGTACGGCTCGCTCGATCCGCGCTACCGGATCGGCCGGACCGTGGCCGAGCCGTTGCTTGGGCTTGGGCTAGACCCGCCGGCACGGGCAGAGCGGGTGCGCGAGGCGCTGGAGGCGGTGTCGCTGCCGGCCGATGCGGCGCAGCGCTACCCGCACGAGTTCTCCGGCGGCCAGCGCCAGCGCATCGCCATCGCCCGCGCCCTGGTGACCCGTCCCGCGCTGGTGATCGCCGACGAGCCGGTCTCGGCCCTCGACGTCTCGGTGCAGGCGCAGGTGCTCAACCTGCTGCTGGAGCTGCGCCGGCGCCTGGGCCTTGCCTACGTGTTCATCAGCCACGACCTCGGCGTGATCCGCCACGTCGCGCATCGGGTGCTGGTGCTGGATGCCGGCCGGATCGTCGAGCAGGGCGAGGCCGAGCAGGTCATGCGCGCGCCGCGCCATGCGGTCACCCGCCGTCTGATCGCGGCCCTCCCCGGCGCGCGCGGGATCATGCATACAGGTGCTGCGAGGCCATGATGGACGATCCGATGCTGAACCTCCTGACCGATATTCCCGGCATCCGGGTCGGCCATGCCGGCGACCCCGCACTTCGTTCCGGCGTCACCGTGGTCCTGTTCGACCGCCCGGCGATCGCTAGCGCGAGCCTGCTCGGCGGCGCCCCCGCCTCGCGGGAAGCGGCGCTGCTGGAACTCGACATGACGGTCGAGCATGTCCAGGCCGTCGTCCTGTCGGGGGGCTCGACCTACGGGCTCGACGCGACCTCCGGCGTGCAGGCAGCACTGCGGGAGGATTTCGCCGCGCGGCCGGTCCCGAACCTGATCCGCGTGCCGCTCGTCGTGCAGGCCAGCCTGTTCGACCTCGCCAACGGCGGAGACAAGGAGTGGGGCCGCTACCCGCCCTACGCCGGGCTCGGCTACGACGCCGCCCGCGCCGCCGAGGCCGGACGCTTCGAGCTCGGCAGCGTCGGCGCCGGCCTTGGCGCCACCACCGCGACCCTCAAGGGCGGCCTCGGCTCGGCCAGCATGACGACGCCGGAAGGCCATCGGGTCGCGGCACTGGTCGCGGTCAATGCCGTCGGCACCGCGACCATCGGCGACGGGCCGCATTTCTGGTCGGCGCCATTCGAGCGTGACGCCGAGTTCGGCGCGCTGGGCCTGCCCGCTTCGTTCTCGGAGGACGAGCTGCGCCTGCGCGTCAAGCCGGTCGCCGTCTGGGGGACCACGATCGGCATCGTCGCGACCGATGCCAGCCTGACCGCGAAACAGGCCAGGCGCCTGGCGATCCTGGCGCAGGATGGCGTGGCGCGCGCCGTGCTGCCGGCCCATCTGCCCCGTGACGGCGATACCGTGTTCGGCGTCTCGACCGGCGCGCGGCCGCTCGCCGGCGGCGATCCCGAGCTGTCCGGCCTCTGCCTCGCCGCCACCCTCGTCATGGCCCGCGCCATCGCCCGTGGCGTGTTCGAGGCCCGCTCGCAGGGGCAGCCCGGCGAGCAGCCCTGCTGGCACAGCCGCTTCGGGTCCCGCCGGCACAGCGGCTTTAGGTCATCGTCCCATGCTCCCACTCCAACCGGACCATCCCATGCAATCTGAGCTTGGCGGCACATTGGAGGAGATCCGTCCCGGACGGCGGCTGCACGTGGCGGTCCGCGACCGGGGCGCCGACACCACGCTGTTCTTCGTGCATGGCGGCGGCGGCAACAAGGAGCAGTGGCGCTTCCAGTGGCGCCTGGAGAATGCCGGCTGCAACCTGGTCGCCTGGGACGCGATCGGCCACGGCCGAAGCCCACGGCCGCGCGACCTCGCCGCCTATGACGGCGCCGAGCTGGTCGCCGACGCACGCGCCGTCCTCGAACGCTACAAGACGGCGCGCAGCATCCTCGTCGCCCACTCCTACGGCGCGCGGGTGGCGCTCGCGCTGCTGTTGCAAGGTGTCCCGATCGATGGACTGGTGCTGCTCGGACCGGCGCCCATCGGCCAGTTGTCCGGACGGCGCCTCATCGGCGGCCTGCTCGGCCGGCTGCCGTTGCCGCTGCTGGAGCTGGCCCGCCCGCTGCTCGCGCGCGAGTTCCGCCGCCGCGCCTGGCATCCGGATGCCGATCCCGGGCTGATCCGCACCGAGCAGCGCGCCACCCGCGGCAATCGCCTGTCGATGATGCAGGCACTGCTGTCGAACGCGCCGGTCGTCGATCCGGATCGCCTGCGGGCGCTGCGCCTGCCGATCCTGGTGCTGGCCGGCGAGCAGGACGGCATCGTGCCGCCGGATGCCGTCGCCGGCCTTGTAGCCCGGCTGCCCGGTGCCGAACTGCGCATGGTGGCGCGCTGCGGCCATCAGGTCATGCTGGAACGGCCGCAGGAAACCGACCGGGCGATCAGGGACATCATCGTCGCCGCCGGGAGTCCCGCGACATGAATTTCGACTGCTTCGGCAATGCGCTGGCCACCCTTGCTCCGCAGACGGTCGCGGCGATCGACGATTTCGCGCTCGGCCTGCTCGGCTACGACAAGAGGATCGTCAACATCCTGGGTGCGGCCGACCGCGATCCGGACTGCCTGGCCAACGCCTATGCCGGCCTGCTGTGGATGCTGTCGGAAACCGGGACGGTGCCCGAGGATGCACGCCGCTACCTGCATCGCGCCCGGGAGGCCATGGGCACCGCCGGCGATCGCGAACGCGCCGCCATCTCGGTGCTGCAACTCTGGGTGGAGGACGACCTGCCCGGCTCGATCGCGCTCGTCGAGGAGATCCTGGCAGCGCACCCGCGCGACCTGGTGATGCTCAAGCTGCACCAGTACCACGACTTCAACAGCGGCGATTTCCCGGCGATGCTGCGTGTGGCGCTGGCAAGCCTGGCTGCCGCTCCGGAGATCGGGTTCGTGCACGGCATGACTGCGTTCGGCTACGAGCAGTGCCATCTGCTGGACCATGCCGAGGGCGCCGCGCGCACGGCGCTGAGGCTGGGGCTGGCGCAGGGTCGCGACCCCTGGGCGCAGCACGCGCTGGCCCACGTGATGCTGACGCAAGGCCGGATCGAGGAGGGAGCGCGCTTCCTGGAGTCGATGCGCGACGGCTGGAGCGGCCTGACCTCCTTCATGTACACGCACCAATGGTGGCACCTGGCGCTGTTCTACCTGAGCCAGGGCCGCAACGACGACGCCCTGTCGGCCTATGACGACCATTGCTGGTCGATGCAGCGCGACTTCTCCCAGGATCAGATCGGCGCGGTCTCGCTGCTCGCCCGGTTCGAGTTCGCAGGCCTGGAGGCGGGCGCACGCTGGCACGATCTCGGCCAATATCTCGCCGCCCGCGCGGGCGACGTCACCAACGCGTTCCTGTCGTTGCAGTATCTATACGGACTGGCTCGCGCGGGCCGTCCGGAGGCGGGCCAGCTGCTGCGGGCGATCCGCGACGCGGCAGGCTCCGGCGATCCGGCACGGCGCGTCGTCTGGCATGACGTAGCGCTGCCGATCGCCGAGGGGCTGATGGCGCATGCGAATGGCGATCCGGAGAGTGCGCTCCGCTTCCTGGAAGCGCCATTCGGCCGCCTGGCCGAGATCGGCGGCAGCCATGCCCAGCGCGACCTGTTCGAGCAGATCCTGCTGGACTGTTTGCTGAAGACGCGGCGCCTGGCGCGTGCGCAGCAACTGCTCGAGATGCGACGCGGTTTCGACCCGGACGGGGTCGCGCTCAACCGGATCCTGGCCGGTGTCTATGACGAGCTGGGATTGTCCGCCCTCGCAGGAGAAGCGCGCGCGCGTGTTGCCGTGACCATGTCCAGGGACCGACAGCCGGGCTAGCCTCGAGGTCGATCATGCCTTGCATCGCACTGCTCATGCCGGCCCGGTCCAGCCCACGATAACCTGGCCGGACCGTATGTTCGGTCACGGGCTGATGATGCTGCGACTGGACGGGCAGGCAGTCGAGCGGATCGGTCGGCTCTCGTTTGATCTCATCGCACAAAATCCGGTTGCGGCTGACCAGCTTGACACCTTCATCATCGAGTATGGAAGCGACAAGGACGGCTTGAAAGCCAACCATGCCGTGCATCGAACCTACCTTCGCACTTTCCTTGAAAACGGCCAGTTGCGAGCCGCCGGCTTTTTGCGGATGACGCTGGGGCCTAGTGGTTGCTGGATGCCGATACCGCGGAGGCGGCCGAGGAGATCGTCAGGGGAGACCCGCTCGTTGATGCCGGCGTCATCACGGGTTGGAGGATACGTTCAATCGCATATTGGTCAGCTCAGGAGTCGAAGGGCGCACGCTAGAGATCCGCGCCCGGATCGAACAGCGTTCCCTTTCGATTGATTTGTTGGAGATGACCGGCTTTGTGTCCCGCATTTCCAGCCGCTCTCGTTCAGCATTCTTTAACAAAGACACGCTAGAACCGGGATCCTGGCCGGGAACAACAAAGTGCAAGCGCCAAGACGGGATCAACAACATTCAACGTCAGAGTCTCGAATTAGGCGCCTGCTCGGAGCCGTCGCGATCGCTGCAATAGGTTGGTTTTTGGCGTCGCACGAGGCGATCGCCCAGTTCACCCGGTTCCAGAGCTATACCGACGAACAGGGTCTTGGCACTCTCGCTGTCACGTCCTTCGCCCAGGACAGGGCCGGAAACATCCTGTTTGGCACGGAGGGCGGTCTCTACGAGTATGACGGCACCCGTGTCACGCCTTACATTGCACCGGGTCTGCCCGCAGCGCCTCTGATACAGCAGATTGCGTTCGATGCGAACGACAGGCTCTGGGTCGTTACGACGGACCGCGCCTTTGTGCGCGACGGCGCAACCTTCCGGCCAATCGACACGGGTCGGAACGCTCTCGACGACGGGTCCTATCACCTCCTCGCGTTGAGCAAGGGTAGCGCGGTGCTCGATGCGGGAGGCGTCCTGCTGAGCGTTCCGGTTGGCCCATCTGAAATTGGAACGCCTGCTCCACTCTTCGACGCCGGAACGACGGCCAAAATTCCTGAGCTCGCGAAGGCACGCTTCGTTGTAGCCGACGGGAGCGGCGGGCTGTTGATCGGGTGCGGCCGCATCCTGTGCATCTCGAGCCACCACCAGGTGACAACCCTCGGAAAAGAGGTGGGCTTGCCCGATGACGACTGGACCATAGCGCTCACCGCTCCTGACGGCGTCCTGTGGGTCCGTAGCCTCGGTCACTTGGCCTGGAGAAACCCGGGCCAGGCATCCTTTCGCGTCATCGAGGTGCCAGGACATCGCGACTCCTTCTTCGCCGGTCATCCCGGGCAGCTCGACCTCGTTCCTGATGGCCGAGGCGGCATCCTTACCGAAGGCGATGGCGACCTGCTCGAATTCGAAGGAGGATCATGGAAGGAGTATGGCCGCCATCCTGGCGGCTTGCCGGACAACGCGGTCCACGGGCTTTTCATCGACCATGAAGGATCGCTCTGGGCCGGCAGCGAAGGCGGAGGCGCCTTCCGCAGCCTAGGTCTGGGAACGTGGGAACACTGGACGGTCGATGACGGACTGCCCAGCAACACCGTCTGGTCGATGACGCGCCTGCCGAACGGCCAGTTCTGGGTCGCTACCGACCGGGGCACGGTCTCTCTCGGCGACAGGCCTGGACGAGTTTCCGGAAGCAACTATGCACTGGCAGCGACCAGGAAAGGACAGTTGTGGCTCGCGCCCTTCGGCGGCACGTTGCTGCGCCTGGATGCACAGGGCCAGACCAAGGAGCGCGTGGCTTTCGCCCCCACGGTGCTGGATGCCATGGTGGACCATGACGACCGGCTCTGGTTGGGGACGCGCGAGGGCGTCTTTCTTATACCCGACGCAGATGCAGCAACCGCGGATATCCATCCGGGACTGGTTCTGCCGGAAGCGAAAATGGCAGTCGTGACTGACCTCTCCGGAGGGATCTGGGCTGCCGGCCCGGGTGGCGTCTTCCGGTTCGGGCAGGACGGCGCCTTCCGGCTCGCCGTCTCTCTCTCGGAGCTGGGCAGCCGCCCAACCGATCTGGCGTTTACCCCGGATGGGACGATCTGGATTGCCACCAGGGGAGCGGGCGTTCATCGCTTCAGAATGACTGCGGGGAGCCTGCTCTCCTTATCCAGCATCCGCACCCCTACCATCGGCTCCGACAGCATCCTCTTCCTTCACCGTGACCGGTCCGACCGGCTTTGGGTCGGCACCGATCATGGGATCGACATGTTCGACGGACGGTCCTGGCGTCGTTGTGACAGCAGCCAAGGCCCCATCAGCAACGACATGGACCAGGAGAGCGTCTATGAGGACATCGACGGCTCGATGTGGTTCGGGACCAGTCGCGGTGTTTCGCACCTGCGCGTTCCCGACCATCTACCGCCGCAGGCGACCCTCCACCCTCGGGTGATATCCATCATGCTCGGCGGCCGCAGTCTGCCATTTTCGTCAAGGGTGACTGCAAAATGGAGCACCGCACCTCTGATCATCCGCTTCAATGACCTCGACTATGCCCAAGGCGCGATAAGTTTTCGTTACCGCCTTCGCGGCCTCGACAGCGGCTGGAGCGACACGGTCGCCCACGAAGTGCGCTACGCGGACATGCCGGTAGGGAAGTTCAGTTTCGAGCTTCTTGCCGTGAGTAGTGCGCGCGGTATCATCTCGGCTCCGGTCGGTTTCACGATCCGGATAAGCGCGCCTTGGTGGCGCCGCTGGTGGTTCTTCGGTTTATGCTCGGTCCTTACAGCTCTGGCCATCGTTGCGACGTGGCGAGGACGCGTCCGGCTTCTCCTGCAACGGCAACGCCGTCTTGAGGATGAGGTGTATCTGCGGACTGCCGAGATCGAGCACGCGAGGCTTGAGCTCGAGCATCATTCCATGCGGGAACAGAGACGTCTGGAAGGGGAGCAGCGTCGCCTGGAGGAGATGGTCAACATCAGGACGGCGGAGATCGAGCAGGCGCGCGGCGAACTGCATCGAATTGCCATGTCGGACGTCTTGACCGGATTGGCGAACCGGCGGGCAATCATGAACGCGCTGGAAAACGCGATGGCTTCGGCCCTGGAGTCAGGCGAATCGCTTGCCATACTTCTCTGCGACATCGACCATTTCAAGAAGATCAACGACGAGTTCGGGCATCTTGC
>CAXSEE010000048.1:0-6684 GCA_964235615.1 uncultured Acetobacteraceae bacterium
GCCGCCGACAAGCATGGCCGGGATCCGGTTGTCCTGTTCGAGGTTGTCAGCGACAGCTCGGAGCAGACCGACTTGTTCGAGAAGAACGAGGAATATGCCTCGCTCCCTTCGGTGCAGCGCTACGTCATCCTCCAGCAGAGCCGGATCGGCGGCATGATGTTCGAGCGGCGCGGCGGCGAATGGCTCGGTCGTGTGCTGGAGCAGAACAGCGTGATCCACATGCCCGAGATCGATATCGAGACCCCGATCGCCAGCCTCTACGAAGGCGTCCCGTTCGAGAAGAATGACGCCGAATAGTCCGCGTGCGCCGCCCGTCAGGCTGCTGAGCGTAGCACACCTCTCAAGCAATCAAATCCGGAGCATAGACCGCGTCCTTCCCGGTTCACCCGCCGAGTTTGTCCTGTCTGCCGCAGAACCTCAAAATTCCGAGGACGATCGATGCGACCTACTCTCTGGTTCGTCGCGGAACGATCATGCTCCAAGCAAAGCGCGCTATCGAGGCTTTGATCGAGAAAGGCAGCATTTTCGTCAACCTACCAATTGTCGAAGATGTCGTTGATCTAGCATCGGAACTTACCAAGGCGGAGTTGCAGTTTCTGTGGTGTAGTCAGTGCAGATGCTGGATGCGCGCAAGCTGTGCGAATGCCTGCAACTGACGCGTGATCAATTTGCGGTCTAATATAGTCTGGATATTGAAACAATACGGAACTGCGAAGTTGGCCGCCGCAAGCCTGACGTGGCAGCATGCAGCTATCCTTGAGCCACTTCCAACGATCTGGAACACGTAGAACGTGCCTATGGTTCTACACGGAGTAGGTTTAGGAACGTCTAAAACTGGTCAGCCTGACTTCCGTATAGTGGAAGCCCGGGTCCCACATGATCGACCCGTAGCCAAAGACCCAAAGATCACCCGGCTCAACCCGGCTTGAGAAAAAGCTGCGCCATGACCTGTCAATTTGCTGGTCCGATTGGCGCCAGCTGGCAGGATAGCCGGCTTTGTGAGCGCGCTCGTCGCGGGCGGCGAGAACCTCGCGCGTGAAGCGCAAAGGCGATTGCTCCACGGGTGTCAATTTGCCGCGGAGGTGCGGAAGATGGACGAATGCGTCCTGGGTCAAAGACTGCCAACAAACATGATGGTCATCACATCGAGCCACCTGGACAAGAGATTGGACGGATAGGCGTTAAATCACGTAGTCGATCGGGGGGAGCGTCTGATCCATGGTAAACGCCGGCATCGAGGAGTGGCGCGTGCCGACCGCGCGGGCCGGATTGCCGACCACCGTGCTGTAGGGCGGCACTGCCTCAAGCACGATGCTGCCGGCGCCGACCTTGGCTCCTTCGCCGATCTCGATGTTGCCCAGCACCTTGCAGCCGGCCCCGAGCAGCACGCCGCGGCGGATCTTGGGATGGCGGTCGCCCTCGTTCTTGCCGGTGCCGCCCAAGGTGACGCCCTGCAGCATCGAGACGTCGTCCTCGAGGACCGAGGTCTCGCCGATGACGATGCCGGTGCCGTGGTCGATCAGGATGCGCCGGCCGAGGGCCGCGGCAGGATGGATGTCGAGGCCGAACACTTCCGACACCCGGCTTTGCAGATGCCGCGCCAGGTGACGCCGGCCATGTCCCCACAGCCAGTGCGCGACCCGGTACGATTGCAGCGCCTGGAAGCCCTTGAAGAACAGGAAGGGCGTGATGAGGTCGGGGCAGGCGGGATCGCGCTCCTTGATGGCCACGAGATCGGAGGCGGCGGCATCGACGATGTCCGGATCGGCGAGATGCGCCTCGCTCACCAGCTCCGTCAGTGCGCGCGCCGGCACCGAGCTGTCCGCCAGCTTGCGCCCGAGCAGGGCGGCCAGGGCCGGGCCGAAGCCGCGATGCACACGCAAATTGAGCTCCAGCAATCCCGCCATGATCGGGTCCAGGCAGATGCCGGCCTCCTGGCGGAGCCGCTGCCAGAGCAGGTCCAGCTCGATCGGGGTGGTAGTGATGAGAACCGGGGTGGTCAAGGCGGGGGTCGTCAGGACCGGAGTGGTCACGTCCACGCGGCGCGATCCGGCAATGCTGTTCATGGCTCCTATCCCCCCATCGCCTGAGCCATGAAGGCACGTTTCAGGCGCGGCATGCGATGCACCGCGGCGATACCCACATCACGCGCTAGGCGCAGGACCGGGTTGTCGGTGCTGAACAGACGGTCGAGCCCGTCGGTGGCGGCCAGCATCATGAGGTTGGCCGGCCGGCGCCTGGCCTGGTAGCGGGCGAGCAGCGCGGCGTCACCCGGATCGCGCCCGTCCGCGACCGCCGCGATCACCAGTTCCGAAAGCGTCATGACGTCGCGGAAGCCGAGGTTGAGCCCCTGTCCCGCGATCGGGTGGATGCCGTGCGCCGCGTCGCCGACCAGGGCGAGGCGTTCGGCCACGTAGCGATGCGCGTGCAGGGCTCCGAGAGCGTAGGTCCAGCGGCGGCCGACCGGTCGTATCCGGCCCAGATGCATGCCCAGCCGGCGCTGCAGCTCGCGGGTGAAGCCCTCCTCGTCGAGGCCGGCCAAGCGGGCAGCGAGCGGATCGCGCTCGGTCCAGACGATGGCGGACAAGTGCTCCCCTGCCTCGCCCCCGGCCATCGGCAGTTGCGCGAACGGACCGCCCGGCAGGAAATGCTCCAGTGCCAGGTTGTGGTGCGGCTTCTCGTGGGCGATCGCGCTGACGATGCCGGTCTGCCCGTAGGAGAAGCGCGTCACCGCGATGCCGGCCTGGGCGCGCAACGGGCTCTGCCGTCCTTCCGCCGCGACCACGAGGCGGGCGCGCAGGCGGGCGCCGGATCCGGTCGTGACCTGTGCGCCGCCCCGGCCACGAACAACATTGGCCTCCGTAGGCGCGAACCGGCTGATCAGCGGGGAGGCATGCATCGACGCGTTCAACGCGACCCGCAGGCTTCGCGCCTCGGTCATCCAGCCGAACGGCTCGCCGACGTCATGGTGATCGAAATGCAGGAACAGCGGCGAGGCGGGACGGCCGTTATGGCCATCGGAGACGCGGATGCCCTCGATCGGGCAGGAGGGCAGGGGCAGCCGCTCCCATACCCTGGCTGCTTCCAGCATGCGACGCGAGCTGGCGGTGATGGCATAGGCGCGGCCATCGAAGTCCGGATGCTCCATCGGCGGCAGGCTCGCGCGGTCGATCACCCCGACGCGGACGCCGCCGGCGGCAAGGCGGCAGGCAAGGGCGGCGCCGACCGGGCCGGCTCCCACGATGCAGACATCGACGTCCTGCTCGGACATCACGGACGCACTAACCGCGGACACGGAATTGGAAGCGGACATCAGATGGATATGCCTAGTTCTTGGGCAGGATATCGGTCCGATCTGGTCGCCAAACAGGCCGGTTGGAGATGGTCAAGTGGCACAGGTAACGCACCGTGGCGCTTCGTCAACAGGCGGCCGGCAGTTGGCTGGATTTGGCATGGTTTTTGGAACCGTCGGGTGTCAAACACGTGTCACGAACAGCGTTCGGCACGGCGGACATTCGTCCTGCGGTGGGCAGTACAGCAAGCCAAGGCAAAGTGAGGTGTGATGAAGCTCGTTACAGCAGTCATCAAGCCCTTCAAGCTCGACGATGTGCGTGAGGCCCTGACGCCTTTGGGTGTGCAAGGTTTGACCGTGTCGGAAGTGAAGGGATTTGGACGCCAGAAAGGTCAGACGGAGATCTATCGCGGCGCGGAATACCATGTGAGCTTTCTGCCCAAGGTGAAGATCGAGGTCGCCGTGACCGACGACATGGTCGACCAGGTGGTCGATGCGATCGTCGCCTCCGCCCACACCGGCAAGATCGGCGACGGCAAGATCTTCGTCACCGAAATCCTGCGTGCCGTGCGTATCCGCACGCGCGAGACCGGAGATGACGCACTGTGAGAGCATTGACGACCCTTCCCTCTCGCGCGGCCTCGGTCGGCATCGTCGCCGGCGCGGTCATGGCGATGGCCGCCCTGGCCGCGCCGGCCCTTGCCGCCACCCCGGCGCCCCCGCCGCCACCGCCGAAGGTCGATACCGGCGACACCGCGTGGATGCTGACCAGCACCGCCCTCGTGCTGATGATGACCGTGCCCGGTCTCGCGCTGTTCTACGCCGGCATGGTCCGCAAGAAGAATGTCCTGGCGACCCTGATGCAGGCCTTCACCATCTGCTGCCTGGTCACCATCACCTGGGTCGTGCTCGGCTACAGCCTCGCCTTCACCACCGGCTCGCCCTACATCGGCGACCTGTCGCGCTTCATGCTGCACGGCATGGAGGCCAACATCACCAAGGGCAACGACATCGGCTTCACCATGGGCCTGGGCAGCTCCAATCCGACCGTGATGACGATCCCCGAGAGCGTCTACATGATGTTCCAGATGACGTTCGCCATCATCACCCCGGCGCTGATCGCCGGCGCCTTTGCCGACCGCATGAAGTTCAGCGCCATGTGCATCTTCATGGTGCTGTGGTCCCTGGTCGTCTACGCGCCGATCGCGCACTGGGTCTGGAGCCCGATCGGCTGGGTCGGCGCGTTCGGCGCGATCGACTTCGCCGGCGGCACCGTCGTGCATATCAACGCCGGCATCGCCGGGCTGATGTGCGCGCTCGTGCTCGGCAAGCGCCAGGGCTACGGCCATGACGACATGGCGCCGTTCAACCTCACCTACGCGGTGATCGGCGCCTCGCTGCTCTGGGTCGGCTGGTTCGGCTTCAACGCCGGCTCGGCGACCGGCGCGAATGGCCGCGCCGGCATGGCGATGGCGGTGACGCAGATCGCCACCGCCGCGGCGGCGCTGGGCTGGATGTTCGCCGAGTGGATCGCCAAGGGCAAGCCGACGGTGCTGGGCGTGATCTCCGGCGCGGTCGCCGGCCTGGTCGCGATCACACCGGCTTCCGGCTACGTGCTGCCGGGTGCGGCGATCATCATCGGCGTCGCGGCCGGCGTGATCTGCTTCTGGACCGCGAGCTACATGAAGCACATGCTCGGCTATGACGACAGTCTCGACTGCTTCGGCGTGCATGGCGTCGGCGGCATCATCGGCGCGCTGCTCACCGGCGTGTTCGCCTTCGGCCCGCTGTCGGCGACCGACGCTTCGCCGGCCGGCACGGTGGGATCCTTCGCCCAGTTGATCATCCAGGCGAAGGCGGTGTGCGCCACCCTGATCTGGAGCGGGCTGCTGTCGTTCGTTCTGCTCAAGATCATCGACTGGACCATCGGCCTGCGCGTCACCCATGACGAAGAGACCGAGGGCCTGGACATGACGCTGCACGGCGAACGCATCAGCTAGGCGCACGACGGCTGGCATCGGCAAGCTGCGGGAAAGCCGGTCGGGAAATCTCCTGACAGGCTTTCCCCTTTACGGGTATGCAACGGTAATAGGTAGCCCCCCTATAGGTCAAGTAATCACCGCCGCCCCTGGTCGTTCGTTGGTTCGCATTTCTATTGTTCTCAATTGACCAGCCAATCTTTTCTGTCTAAGCCTGAAACTTATGGAAAGGCTGCGCGGCAATCCCCAATGTTGTGGTGTCCGCTCCCTCTCAGCCGTCCAATTCTGCCGGCCGTCCAAGGTGGCGGCGAAACGCCGATCCTGACAGGAACTTATCCTTGTCGGCGTCGTGACCGCGTAGGGGACCAACTCGCGCGCCGCACAGGAAACCGCGGCAACACGCTCCGGCGATCCGACTACGAGCTGGTCGACATCAACGCGACCTACCACATGACCAGGAGCGTCGAAGTGACAGGACGGATCAACAACCTGCTCGACAAGGCCTACGTCTCGTGGGCGGACGTCAACTATCCCACGGAGTTGCTGATCGGACGTCCGCGCTACTTCGGGATCGATCTGCATGTCGGCCTGTAGCGCGCGGCAGGGCGTGGCGCCGAGCCTCCTGCTCAGGGTCTCGGACCTGCACGTCCCGGATCCGCTGGGCAGACTGCTGCTCGCCGGCGTCTCGTTCGATGTCGCCGCGGGCGAGAGGATCGCGATCGTCGGTCCGAACGGTGCCGGCAAGACCACGCTGCTGCGCGCACTTGCCGACGGCGTGCCGCCCGCGCAAGGCCAGGTGACGTTCGAGGGCCGTCCGATCCACGCGATCGCGCGCAGCGAGCAGGCACGGCACGCCGGCATGGTATCGCAGACCGACAACCCCGATCCGCGCTTCATCGTTCGCGACTACGCAGCCCTGGGCCGCATCCCGCATGCTGCGCGCGCCACGGCATCGAGCGACCGCGCCGTCGTGGAGGGTGCGCTGCGCACGTGTGGAGTGGACCGGTTCGCCACCCGGCAGCTCGGCTCCCTGTCCGGCGGCGAGCGCCAGCGCGTTCTGCTGGCGCGAGCCCTGGCCCAGCAGCCTCGCCTGCTGCTGGTGGACGAGCCGACCAACCATCTCGATCTGCGGGCACGGGCCGAGATGCTGGCGCTGCTGCGCGGCCTCGGCATCACCGTCGTCGCCGTGCTGCACGACCTGCCGCTGGTGCCCGGCTTCGCCGACCGCGTGCTGGTGCTCAAGGGCGGCAGGCTGGTGTCCTGCGGGCCGCCGGACCGGGCCTTGTCGCCGGATGTCGTGCGGGACGTGTTCGACCTGGACTGCTTCCCGGCCCGCGGTCCGGACGGCAGGTCCCATCTCGTCTTCGACGCCCGAGTGCGCGACATGGTCCGGCCCGGCTGAAGCCCCGGCTG
>CAXSEE010000048.1:6784-24599 GCA_964235615.1 uncultured Acetobacteraceae bacterium
CGGCCTCATCATGCTCCGGCTGGCGCGTTGGGCCTGCTGCTCTGCTGCCTGGCGGTCGCCGCCCGGTGCTTTCCAGTCACCGTGACCAGCTGCGGCCGGCCGGTGACGTTCTCGCAGCCGCCCCGCCGCGCCGTGTTCAACGACATCAACATGGCCGAGATGGCCTTCGCGCTGCATCTGCAGCCGTCGATGGCGGGCGTGACCGGCGTGAGCGGATGGTATCACGTGACACCCGCCTTCACCGCCGCGCGAGGCAGCATCCCGGAACTAGCGCCGCGCTACCCCACGCTGGAACAGCTGGTCGCGGCACGCACCGACCTGTTCGTCGCCGGCTGGTACTACGGCATGAAGCCGGGTGGCGACGTCACGCCGGACACGCTGGCGGCATGGCACATCCCGACCCTGGTGCTGAGCGAAAGCTGCATCCACGTCGATCATGGCCGTCCGCCGGCATCGCTGGACCTGCTCTACGATGACGAATTGCGGCTCGGCCGGGTGTTCGGCCGCGACGCGCAGGCCGAAACCCTGATTGCGGGATGGCGCGCGCGCGTCGCCGCCGTCCGCGCCCGGATAGGCGACCGCGCGCCGCCGCGGGTGTTCGTCTATGACAGCGGCAGGGACAAGCCATTCACCGCCGGCCGCTACGCGATGGCCAGCGCGATCATCGCCGCCGCCGGCGGCCGCAACGTGCTGGACGACATGCCGACCAGCTGGGGCACCTCGTCCTGGGACACGGTCGCGATGCGCGATCCCGAGTTCATCGTGCTGCTCGACTACCAGGATGGCGGCGGTGCGCCGTCGCTGCTCGCGTTCCTGCGCGCCCATCCGGCAATGGGGCTGCTCGATTCCGTGCGGCGCGGCCGGGTGATGCCGTTGCGCTACGAGGCGTTGACGCCCGGGCCGGCGAACATCGACGCGATCGAGCGGCTCGCCCGCGCCCTGCATCCGGACGCCTTCGGCCGGTGATCGGCAGGCGCCTGACCAGCTGGCGCCTCGCCCTCGCTTTCGCCGCCGGGATCGTGCTGCTGGCGTTGCTGCTCGTGCTCGGCGCCAGCCTCGGTCCGGTGACGGTGCCCCCGGGAGAGGTCGCGAGGATCATCGCCCGTGCGGCGCTCGGCGGGTCGCCCGCGTCCGACCTGTCGCCGGCCGTCACGGCGATCGTCCTGCAGCTCCGCCTGCCGCGCGTGCTGCTCGCGGGCATCGTCGGCGCCGGGCTGGCGGTGGTGGGGGTGCTGCTGCAGACCACGACGCGCAACGACCTGGCCGATCCGTTCGTCTTCGGCCTGTCGTCGGGTGCTGCCACCGGCGCCGTGGCGGTGATCTCGTTCGTCGGCGACCGGCTCGGTGTGTGGACGCTGCCGATCGCGAGCTTTGCCGGCGGCCTGGTGTCCAGCGCCAGCGTGGTGGCGCTGGTGCTCGCCCGTCGCTCGCGCGGCGAGGAGCGGCTGATCGTCGCCGGCCTGGCGGTGTCGTTCCTGTTCGGCGCGATCACCGACGTGCTGGTGTTCGCCGGCGACCAGAGGGCGTCGCAGTCCATCCTGTTCTGGATGCTGGGCGGTTTCGGCCTGGCGCGTTGGGACAACCTGCCGCTCGCGGGGGCCGGGCTCGCGGTGGCGCTGGCGGCTGGCCTCGGCTGGTCGCGCCGGCTCGATGCGCTGCTGGCCGGAGACCAGACCGCCGCCTCGCTCGGCATCCACGTGCGACGCTTCCGCGTGCTGGTGTTCCTGTGCTGCGCGCTGGCCACCTCGACGTTCGTGGCGCTGTCCGGCGTGATCGGCTTCGTCGGGCTGATGATACCGCAGCTCGCGCGCGCGATGGTCGGCCTGCGCCACCAGAGACTGGTCCCGGTCTCTGCGTTGCTCGGCACCGTGCTGATGGTGAGCAGCGACCTGATCAGCCGCGTACTGCTGGTCTCGCAGGAACTCCCGGTCGGCATCGTGACCGCGGGCCTCGGCGCCGTCTTCGTGCTGGTCATGCTGCTGCGCGGCGACGCCGGGGCGAACGGCCGCCGCCAGTCGGATGCCCCGCGGGACTTGATCTGAACAAAGACGTTAAGTGAACGTTATGCCGCATGCCCGTCAGCGAGGGTTTTCGCTCCTGGCCGCAGCCTCGCGCCGGAACATCTGCCCGGTCGAGTACGAGATCCAGACTTCATGTCCGGCCAGCCAGTCGGTGCCGAGCAGCATGTCGAACGGCTCCTCGGCGCTCAGCGGCGCCACCGTCAGGGTTGGCGACAGTGCGGTCTCGCCACCGATCACCAAGCTCTTGAAAACATGCCAGTGGTAGACCTGCTCGTGCATGTCCACGCCGCTGTCGATGCCGCCGGGATCGGCTGCGAGTGCCGCGGCCGGCACGCCGATGCGCCGCCCGGCCGCCTGCGACAGGAGGCGCGAGCGTGCCCCGGTATCGACCAGCGCGCTGATCGGGTGGCCGTCGAGCGTGGCACCCAGCGAGAGACGCACGCCGTGCCGCGTCAGCGGGATGGTCGCGTAGGCGCCGTTCCAGGCCGGTGGCGTGGCACAGGCCAGGGAGGGCAGATCGACGCGATAGAAGGCGAGGGTCGCGTTCGGGACGTCGATATCGAGATCGAACCGCGAGAGCACGTCGCCGCCGAGAAACCCGGCCACCGGTGGCGCGAGGTTGGGAGCCGCGGGCAACGATCCGATCGGCATGGAGACGTCGCCGAGCAACAGGCCGCCGATGGCCAATGCCGGCAGAGTGGCGATCGGCGCCGAACGACCCGTCCCTCCGGTCCCCTGTATCCGGACATGCCGGTCCGGATCGGGCGCCAGGCGGAAGCGGCTTGCCGCCTGCGGCGTGAGCAATCCGGCATCGGAACCGGTGTCGATCATCAGCCGGATCGGCTGACCGGCGGTCGTGGCCGGGATCGACAGGAAACCGCCGTCGTCGCGCAGGGGCACGCTTTCGAGCCGTTGCAGCCGGCAGGAGGCAGCCGACGTCGCCGGCACCGCCACGACGCACAGAAAACCGAGGACCGCTCCTCTCAGGCAGTGGATCTCATATCCCCTCCGTCCCTGGCAAAATCATCGGTGGCATTGATCAGGGCGGTCAGGATCCCGGGCTCGGTGGTGGCATGCCCGGCATCGTTGATGAGGCGGAACGACGCGGCTGGCCATGCGCGGTGCAGGTCCCAGGCGGTCCGGGCCGGGGTGGCGATGTCGTAGCGCCCCTGGACGATCACGCCGGGCAGATGGGCGATGCGAGGGATGTCGCGCAACAACTGGCCTTCCTCGAGCCAGGCGCCATGAACGAAATAATGGTTCTCGATGCGGGCGAAGGCCAGCGCGTAATGATCCTCGCCATGTTGCGCGGTGATCTCGGGGTTGGGCAGCAACGTGAGCGTCTCGCCTTCCCAAAGGCTCCAGGCGCGTGCCGCCTCGATCCGCGCCTGGGCATCGTCTCCGGTCAGGCGCTTGCGATAGGCGGCCATCAGGTCGCCCCGTTCCTCGGGCGGGATCGGGGCCAGGAAGCGCTCCCACTTGTCGGGAAACAGCCAGGAGGCGCCTTCCTGGTAGTACCAGAGCAACTCGGCCTGCCGCAGCGTGAAGATGCCGCGCAGGATCAGCCCGGTTGCCCGCTCGGGATGGGCCTGGGCGTAGGCCAGAGCCAGGGTGCTGCCCCAGGAGCCGCCGAACACCAGCCAGCGGGGTGTCCGGGTCATCTCGCGCAGGCGCTCGATGTCGGCGACCAAATGCCAGGTGGTGTTGTTCTCCAGCGAGGCATGGGGGGTGGAGCGTCCGCAGCCGCGCTGGTCGAACAGCAGGATCCGGTACAGTCTCGGGTCGAACAGCTGGCGCTGCATCGGCGAGCAGCCGCTGCCAGGGCCGCCATGCAGGAACACCACCGGGATGCCGTCCGGGTTGCCGCATAATTCCCAGTAGACCTGGTGACCTCCGCCTTGATCGACCGGCCCCGTGTCGAGCAGGCCACGGGCGTAGGGCTCGATCGGCGGATAGAAATTTCGCGCGGCCGGCATCACGGGCTCTCCTGTCTGGTGTCTGCCCTATCGCCGCTGCGTGGGTGTGATGCGCGCCAGACCTGCATCAGCCGGGTCTCGTCGACCAGCGTGTAGGCCTGGGTGGTCGACAGGCCGGCATGCCCGAGCAGCAGCTGGATGGCGCGCAGGTCCGCCCCCCCTTCCATCAGGTGGGTGGCGAAGGAGTGGCGCAGGGCGTGCGGGGTGGCATGCTCCGGCAGACCGGCCAGCCGCCGATACTGGCGCATCGTGCGCTGCGCCACGGCGGGGTTGAGGCGGCCGCCACGCACGCCGGGGAACAAGGGCGCGTCCGGCTGCGGGTCGGGATGCCGCCGGCGCCAATCGTCGAGGGTCTCGAAGACGGCCGGCAGCATCGGCACCAGCCGGTCGCGGCCGCCCTTGCCATGGACCCGCAACGGCTCGCCGGCCACGTGCGGCAGGTGGCGCAGGTCCAGCCCGAGCGCCTCGGCGATGCGCAGGCCACAGCCATAGAGCAGGATGAACAGGGCCGCGTCGCGTGCGGCGGCCATCGGTGTTGCGGCCAGGGCGCCGATGCCGTCCGGGATGTCCAGCGCCTGCTCGGGCGACAGCGAGCGCGGCAGCCTGCGCGCCGTGCGCGGACCCACCAGCAGGGCAGGGGCGGCGTTGGTCAGCCCGTGCCGGCGGGCGAGGTAGCGATAGAAGCTGCGCAGGGCGGCGATGCGGCGCGCGCGGGTGCGATTGTTGCCGTCGCGCGTCGAGCGTGGCCGGCGGGATGCCGCGGCGGCAAGGGCTGCGGCGTCGCGGGCGAGCCAGGCGCGCAGGTCTGCCTGGCTGAGGCCATCGAGCGCCGAAAGGTCGGGCTCGCCGCCGAGATGGATTGCCAGGAAGCCGAGGAAGCCGGACAGGTCATGGCGATAGGCCACCAGGGTCGGCGCGGCACAGCGCTTCTCGTCCCGCATCCAGTCGAGGAAGGCTTCGAGCAACATGATGCCGGTGATCGGGCTGCTGCCCAAAGAACTCATGACACGTGATCCGGCCAGATCGCCTCGATGCGCGCGGCCAGCACGCGGCCCAGGAAGGCCAGCGCGGCGGTGCCGGCACCGTCGGCAAGGGTTTCGTTGAGGATGGCGTCGTCCCGGGCGGCCAGAGCCAGCAGCATCGGCGGCATCCCCGTCGCCGGCACCCGCAGCAGCGCATCGTGACGCGCCAGCAACGCTGCCTCGCCGTGCAGGGCCACCGCGTCGGGTGGGCTGGCACGCAGCACGACGTCCCGGGTGCCGATCAGGGCGGCGATGGCGCCGGGCGACAGCGCGCGGGCCTGCAGCCGCGCCGGCGTTCCGGCCTCGCTGCACAGCAGGGCGGCGTCGATGCCGAGCAGGGCCGGCAGGTCGATGGCGATGCAGGCGGCGAGGTCGTCGGCGCGGACCAGGGCCAGGATCGCCTCCTGCACCCGCCCGGACAGACCCGATCCGGCACGCAGCGCGCGCAGCATCCCGGCGGCCTGCTCGGTGCTCGATGCGGCACGGCGGCGGGCCTCGCCGAGCATCGCCGCCATATGATCGGCAAGGATCTCGCCATGCACGCGGCGCGGCGGCGCCAGCTGCTCGTACAGGCCGGTCTGCTTGGCCAGCCAGTCGGGGTTGTCACGTAGGAAGCGCGCGACCTCGCCCGCGTCGGTCATGCCGGAGCGGAGGCGATTGCCGATGCCGGACCGGGACGCCACATGGCATCCTGCACACGCCAGCAGAGAGAGCCGTCCCTGAAGATCATCACGAGTCCCACCCTAGCCGTGCGCTCCCTTCAAGGAAACAAGGTTGGCAGCCAAGGAAACCAGGTTGGGACCAGGGTGAAGGTGCTGCTGCCCTATCCGTTTCCCGGCCCCTTCGATTATCTGGCTCCGGCCTCGCTCGATCTGGCGCCGGGCGACGTGGTGATGGTGCCGCTGAACCGGCGCGAGGAAGTCGGCGTGGTGTGGGACGAGGATGCCAGCGTCCCGCCCGAGTTCCGTCCCGCGCCGACGCCGGCGGTGGCCAGCGCCAAGCTCAAGCCGGTCAGCGCGTTGCTCGATGTGCCGCGCCTGCCGCTGGCCTCGCGCCGCTTCGTCGACTGGGTTGCGGGCTACACGCTGACGCCGCCCGGCCTGGTGTTGGCGATGGCCCTGCGCCTGAACGCCTTTACGGTGGGCCGTCCCATGCTGGGCTGGATTGCCGCCGAGACGCCGCCGGACACGGCCAGGATTACCCCGGTGCGCACGCGCGTGCTCGCGGCCCTCGGGCACGCCTCGCCACGCGACACCGCCGATCTCGCCCGCGCCGCCGGCACCGGAAGCGCCGTGGTCCGCGCGATGGCCGAGGCCGGGCTGCTGGTCGAGGTCCCGATGCCGCGCCGCCTGGCCTTCCGCCGCCCGGACCCGGATCATCACGAAGCCCCCCGCCTGTCGGCCGACCAGGACGCCGCGGCGCGGGAGCTGCGTCAGGCGGTCCGCGCCCGGCGTTTTTCCGTGACCCTGCTCGAAGGCGTCACCGGCTCGGGCAAGACCGAGGTCTATCTCGAAGCAGTGGCCGAGTGCCTGGCCCACGGCCGGCAGGCGCTCGTGCTGCTGCCGGAAATCGCCCTGTCCTCGCAATGGCTGCAGCGTTTTGCGCGCCGTTTCGGCACCGAGCCGGCGGTCTGGCATTCGGACCTCGGATCGAAGCAGCGGCGCATCACCTGGCGGGCGGTGTCCGGCGGGGAGGCGCCGGTGGTGGTCGGCGCGCGCTCGGCCCTGTTCCTGCCCTTCACCGACCTCGGGCTGATCATCGTCGACGAGGAGCATGAGACCGCCTTCAAGCAGGAGGACGGCGTCACCTACAACGCCCGTGACATGGCCGTGGTGCGCGCGCGGCTGTCCGCGGCAACGATCCTGCTGGTATCGGCGACACCCAGCCTGGAGAGCCTGGCCAACGTCGAGGCCGGACGCTACCGCCGGCTGACCCTTGCCGCGCGCCACGGCGGCGCCAGCCTGCCGGAGGTGGCGGCGATCGACATGCGCGACGCCCCGCCCGAGCGCGGCCTGTTCCTCTCCCCGGTGATGAAGACCGCGATCGACGAGACGCTCGCCCGCGGCGAGCAGGCGATGCTGTTCCTGAACCGCCGCGGCTATGCCCCGCTGACCCTGTGCCGGGCCTGCGGCCATCGCCTGCAATGCCCGAACTGCACCGCCTGGCTGGTCGAGCATCGGGCGCGTCGCATCCTGACCTGTCATCACTGCGGACATACCGAGCCGGTGCCGAAACTCTGTCCGGCGTGCGGCGCGGAAGCGAGCCTGACCCCGATCGGACCGGGCGTGGAGCGGATCACCGAGGAGGCGCGCGCCTCGTTCCCCCAGGCCCGGCTGCTGGTGATGGCCAGCGACACGCTGCCCGGCCCGCATGCCGCGACCGAGGCGGTCCGCCGCATCACCGAGCGAGAGGTCGATCTGATCATCGGCACCCAGATCGTCGCCAAGGGATGGCATTTTCCGCATCTGACCCTGGTGGGCGTGGTCGACGCCGATCTCGGTCTCGCCGGTGGCGACCTGCGCGCTGCCGAGCGCACGGTGCAGCTGCTGCACCAGGTCAGCGGCCGCGCCGGTCGTGCCGAGGCACCGGGACGCGTGCTGCTGCAGACCTATGCCCCCGAGCATCCGGTGATGCAGGCGCTGATCAGCAACGATTTCGCCGCCTTCATGCAGCGCGAGGCGGAGAGCCGCCGTCCTGGCCATTGGCCGCCCTATGGCCGTCTCGCCGCCCTGATCGTCAGTGCCGACACCGCGGAGGCCGCGGACGAGGCGGCGCGTGCGCTGGGTCGCGCGGCGCCGCGGGCCGACGGCGTGCAGGTGCTCGGTCCGGCGCCGGCGCCTTTGTCCATCCTGCGTGGCCGTCACCGGCGCCGGCTGCTGCTGCGCACGCGCCGCGACATCGCCGTGCAGCCGCTGCTGCGCGAATGGCTGGCCCAGGTGCAGCCCGGACGACAGGTGCGCATCGACGTCGATGTCGATCCGGTATCGTTTCTGTAGACTGGCCTGCAGTCCAGCACGATCTTGTTCCAAATCCGTTTTGTTTTTAGCGTGGTAGAGCTTTGTTAACCTCGGACCTGTAGATCAGGAGGCCTACCGGCACGACCGCCGATCAGCGTCAGGCGGGAAGGCGTCCAAACAGGATGAAATACCAAAACTTCAGTCTCATCCTGGCCGCCCTGATGCTGTCATGCTGGGCGCCGCTCGACGATGACATGCCGACGCTGCAGGACATGCAGATCGCCGGCCATGTGCTGCATTTCCAGCAGACACCCGTTCTCGGCGCAATCGTCGTCGCGATCGTCTATGACCCGGCGAACCGACACTCCCATGACGAAGCGGCCGCGATCGCGGCAGTGCTCGGTAACGGCCTTGTCGTCGGCGACCTGATCCTGCGTCCGCGGCTGGTCGAGCAGGCGCATCTCGTCGAGGCGGGCGACTATGGCGCCGTCTTCACGACCGTTGCGGTGGATCAGGCATTGCTGAGTGCCGAGCTCACGAGGCGTCAGGTTCCGTGCCTGACGCGGCATCCCGAGCAGGTCGAGCACGGAAGCTGCATCGTCGCCATCTGCTCGAAGCCCAGCGTCAGCATCGTCGTCAACATGCGGAACGCCGCCTATGCCGGCGTGCGGTTCGCCACCGCGTTCCGCATGATGGTCCAAGAGATATGAGCCGGTCCGTTCTCGCGGCCATGCTGCTGCTCGCGTCCACCGCGATCCCGGCCGGTGCGCAATCCATCGATCACGATGCCTTCGAGCAGATGTTCGGCGAACCCGTGACCAGCTCCGCGACCGGCCAGCCGCAGCGTGCCAGCGAGGTGCCGGTCGAGATGGACATCGTCACCGCCGACGACATTCGCCGTTCCGGTGCCGACAATATCCCCGACGTGCTGCGCTTCGTGGCCGGCCTCGATGTTCGCCGCTATGGCGAGCAGGACGCGGAGGTCGGCATACGCGGCTACAACACCGCGCTGAACCCGCGCGTGCTGGTGCTGCTCGACGGCAGGCAGGTTTATGAGGATGACTACGGCGCCACGGTCTGGCCAATGATCCCGGTTGCAATGAGCGCCATCCGCCAGATCGAGATCATCAAGGGTCCCGGTGCCGCGCTTTACGGCTTCAATGCGGTTTCCGGCGTCATCAACATCGTCACCTACAATCCCTTGACCGACAAGGTGGATGCCGCCCGGGCGGAAGGGGGCAGTCAGAGCCAGGCCTATGGCGAGGCGGTTGCCACCGCGCAGATCCCGGACCGGGCCGGCGTGCGCCTGTCCGCCGAGGGTTTCCGTTCGACTGAGTTCCTTGGCAGCCAGGCTGGCGACACCCGCGAACAGCCGCATACCGGCACGGTTGCCATCGACGCGCGCTTCCTGCTCGTGCCGAGCGTGGAATGGGATCTGTCCGGGTCGATAGGCAGCGTCGACACCGACTTCTACCTCGACCCTGGTTTATACAGGCCAATCGGTTTGAAGGCCAACAGCCTGCGCAGCCAGCTTTCCGCCGATACTGCGATCGGGATGCTGCAACTCGATGCCTATCGTAACGAAAACCGCACGTCAGACCGGGACCAGGGCTCCGACGATAGCTGGCGGGAAGACGTTATCGTCGTGCAGGCCAGCGATCTGCTGAAACCGGCTCGCAACCAGACCGTGCGTGTCGCCGCAGAATATCGCGACAACTCGGCGTCGTCGCTGCAATCCTTCAACGGCCGAGTCGGCTACATCAATATCGCCGGATCGCTGATGTGGAATTGGCAGATCCTGCCGCGCCTGTCCCTCACCAACGCCATACGCGTCGATGATCTCTCGCTCAGTCACCAGGGCGCGCAGTTCGAACTCGCAGGAATTGGCGGCGTATATCACGATGCGAACATCGTAGAGCCGAGCTTCAACAGCGGCGCCGTCCTCAAGCTCACGAACTATGACACCATTCGCCTCACCGCGGCCCGCGCCATACAATTGCCCAGTCTGGTGGATTTCGGTTACGCCCGGGACTACAGCGCTGGCATCATCGCTGGAAACTCCGGTCTGCAGCCATCCATCGTGCAGAACTACGAACTCGACTATGATCGCGGCTTGCCCTCGCTCGACTCCACGCTGCGGATCGCCGCCTTCACGCAGCACACGAGCACCACCATCGGATCGCCCTTCAGCTCGGATATAACGCTGTTGTCCAACGGACGCGCGGCGTTGCTCGCGCGCAATTTCGGCGACAGCAGCGCGTCCGGCGGCGAGATCGGCCTCAAGGGCAGCAGCGCCTCCGGCCTGCACTGGGCCGCCAGTTACGCCCTCGCCGTGGTGCATGACGACAGCTCGCGTGCCGTGCTCCTCTCGACGCCCTCGGTGAGCTACCAGAGGCAGACGCCGACCCACTCCGTCATCCTCGGGGCCGGCTACAGTTGGAAGCGGCTGGATCTCGATACGCAAGCCCGCTGGCAGTCGCACTTCGAGGACTTCACGGTCGGTCCCGACGGATACACTGCCCAAACCGTGTCAGTGCCGAACTACGTCACCGTCAATGTCCGCCTGGGCTGGCGTGTCACCAACCAGATCACGCTCTCGCTGCTCGCCGAGCAGTTGAACCAGCAGAGCCTCGCCGAGACAGCCGGGTTGCAGGTCGACCGGCGCTTCGTCGCAGGCATCGAGGCGAAATTCTGATGCCGATGCAATCCATGGCGACCCGCGGCGGGAGTGAAGCGCCATGACCCATCTGCTTGCGCAACTGCTGCGCGACCATGACGCGCGCGTCATCGTCCTGGTGCTGCTGGAAGCCTTCATCGGCAGCGGGACCTTCATAAAGATCCTGTTCGGATACAGGTCGCGCCTGAGAGGACGCCTGGTGACGGTGTTGCTGTTCGGCATCTCGGTCACCCTGGTCTCGTGGCTCGCCTTCATCATGGCCCTGGCTGGTACCTTTCCGCGGCTCAGCGTGACCATGCCGATGCGCTGGATCATCCCCGCACTGGCGATGTCCCTGCTCAGCAGCATGGCCGTGGCAGCCCTCCAGCAGCTTGGCCGCCGCTCGGCGCGCAACGCCCTGCTGTCCGGATCGCTGCTGGCCTGCGGCTTCTCGTGCATGCTGTTCACCGGCATGGCCGGCCTGGTCAGGCCGTTCGCCCTCGCCTACGACCTTACCGCCGTGATCGTCATCATGGTGCTGGGCGCCGCCTTGTGCAGTTATGCCCTGTGGGAAGCCGGCAACCGGAAGCGCCGGCATCCCGGGATGATCGGCAGCGGGCTGGCTGCCCTGGCGATCAGCGTGCTGGCTTTCGGATCCATGGCCGCCATCCTGCCTTTCGATGCCTGGATCAACGCGGTGAGCCGCCCGGATCAGCTGGCATCCTCCCCGATCGCCATCATCATCGCCGCGGAAGCCGTCGCGGTGCTGGTGCTCAGCCTGTCCGGGTCGCTGGTCGACAACCGGGTCGCGGCGAGAGACCAGCAGGAAACCGACCGCTTCCGGCAGCTGGCGGACAGCACGCTCGAGGGGATCCTGATCCACCGCAACGGCCGCATCCTCGACGGCAACGATAGTCTGGCCGCCCTGCTCGGCGTGAAGCTCGCGGAGTTGCGCACCAGTCCGCTCGCCCGCTTCGTCGTCCCCGATAGCGACCCCTCGATCTGGAGCCCCGAACAGGGTGCCATACCGGTGGAGACGGAAATCGTCGCGGCCAACGGCAACCGGATGCCGGTCGAGATCCTGTCCCGCGCGATCAGCTATGGCGGCCAGCCGGCGCTGGTCACCGCACTGCGCGATGTGCGTGAACGCCGGGCATCCGAGCAGCGGATCCGCTTCCTGGCCCACCACGACATGCTTACCGAGCTGCCGAACCGCGTGCTGTTGAGCGAAAGCCTGGACCTTGCACTGCGTGGTGCCGCACGCAACGCGACGCCGATCGCGGTGCTGTGCCTCGACCTGGACTCCTTCAAGATGGTCAACGACACGCTCGGACATGCCGCCGGCGACCAGTTGCTCTGCCAGGTGGCGGTCCGGTTGCGCGACAACCTGCGCGAGAGCGATTTCATCGCCCGTGTCGGTGGCGACGAGTTCGTCGTCCTGCAGACCACCGGCGTGCAGCCCGGACAGGCGACGACGCTGGCAAAACGGATCATCGAATGTCTCGCGCCGAGCTTCCACATCGACGGCCAGGACGTCAATATCGGCGTCAGCATCGGGATTTCGGTGCATCCGCAGGACGGCGACACCGCCGTGGCACTGCTGAAGAATGCCGATATCGCGCTCTACCGGGCCAAGGAGGATGGGCTTGGCTGGTTCCGATTGTTCGAGAGCGGCATGGACCTGGCCCTGCGCGAACGGCGCGTGCTGGAACAGGATCTCCGCCTCGCGTTGCAGCGTGACGAGTTCATTCTCCATTTCCAGCCGCTGTTCGACAACAAGCTCGAGCTGGTGGCCTTCGAGGCGCTGGTGCGATGGGTGCATCCCGTCCATGGAATGGTTCCGCCCGCACGGTTCATCTCCCTGGCCGAGGAATGCGGCCTCATCATACCGCTCGGCGAATGGGTCATGCGCGCCGCCTGCACGATGGCGATGACCTGGGATCACGCCTGCAGGGTCGCGGTCAACCTGTCACCCACCCAGTTCCTGCGCGGTGACCTGCGCGCCATGGTGGCCAACATCCTGGCCGAGACCGGCCTGCCGCCGAACCGCCTGGAGCTGGAGATCACCGAGGGGGTGCTGATGGACAATACCGAGGGCGCGATCCGCACGCTGAACGAGCTGCGCGGGATCGGCGCCCGGCTGGTGCTGGACGATTTCGGCACCGGCTATTCGAGCCTCTCCTACCTGCAGCGTTTCCCGTTCGACAAGCTCAAGGTGGACCGCTCCTTCGTGCAGCGGCTGGAGGCCGATGACGGCTCCCGGGCCATCATCAAGGCCATCATCGCCATGAGCCGCAGCCTCAACCTCGAAGTCACCGCGGAGGGGGTCGAGACCATCGAGCAGTTCGAGCTGCTTTGCGCCCAAGGGTGTCACGAGCTGCAGGGCTTCCTGCTGGGTCGTCCGATGCCGCATGAGGCCATCGCCCAGTTCGTGCAGGACCATGCGAGGGCCAGGCAGGTCACGAGGGCAGTGCCAGTCTCAGCGTCGGAAAGCCGGTTGCCGTTGGTCGCGGTTGCCGGCTGACCATCTGTCCGCTGATTGACCTGACCGCTCGATCGGTTCTTACCTCGGTCCGATCGGCCGAGAACGTCCTGGATTAGAAGACGCGGGCCAGCGGAGGGAAGACGACATGGCGGATGAGCCGGCACTCGCAAGCGCGATCGGCAAGGCGCGAAGACGCCTGATGCCGCTGCTGCTGATCATGTATCTCGTGGCCATGCTGGACCGGACCAACATCGGTTTCGCGAGACAGGCGCTGCGGCATGACGCAGGGGTGTCGGATGCGGCGTTCGCCCTCGGCGCAGGCGTGTTCTTCATCACCTATGCCATCTTCGAGCTGCCGAGCAACCTGGTGCTGCATCGCGTCGGCGCGCGTATATGGATGTGCCGGATCATGGTGAGCTGGGGCCTGGTCGCGGCGGCGATGATGTTCACCCGCGGCAACTGGTCCTTCCTGAGCCTGCGGCTCCTGCTCGGCCTGGCCGAGGCGGGTTTCTTCCCCGGCGCCATCCTCTACATGACCTACTGGTTCCCGGCGAAGGAACGCGGCCAGGTGCTGGGCCTGTTCTATTTCGGCTTTCCGATCGCGCTCACCATCGGCAGTCCGCTCTCGGGAGGCCTGCTGGCTCTCGACGGATGGCTCGGCATCGCCGGTTGGCAGTGGATGTTCCTGATCGAGGGCCTGCTCGCCTGCCTGGTAGGGATCTATGCCCTATGGGGCCTGACCGATCATCCCACGGACGCCGCATGGCTGACGACGGAGGAAAAAGCCGCTCTGTCGCGGGCGATCGAGCAGGAGACCCAGGAGAAAATCGACCGGGGCGGGTTGCATCTCGGACGGGCGCTGCGGGACCCGCGCCTGCTGCATCTGCTCGGCGTCTATTTCTTCCTGCAGATCAGCGTCTATGGCGTGACCTTCTATCTGCCCAGCCAGGTGAGCGCGCTGCTCGGGGTCAAGATCGGCCCGGAGGTCGGGCTGATTACCGGCATCCCCTGGCTCTGTGCCGCGCTGATGGCGGCCTACTGGCCCGGCCGTGCCGTGCGCGTCGGGAGATCGCGGCTCTACGCGCTGGTGTTCCTGCTGTTCATCACGGCCGGCCTGATCATATCCGCCAATACCCCGCCGCTGCTGGCGATCCTGGCGCTATGCTTCGTCACCACCGGGGCGATCTGCGTGCAGCCGATCTTCTGGACCTTCCCGACCGGCTATCTCGGCGGTGTCGCCGCCGCCGGCGGGATCGCCGCGATCAACTCGCTCGGCAATCTCGGCGGGTTCGTGGCTCCCAACGTGCGGGCCTGGGCGGACGGGCACTTCGGGTCGACGGCGGCAGGGCTCTACGTGCTCGCCTTTTCGGCCCTGCTGTCCGCCGGCCTGGTGCTCATCCTGCCGGCGCGGATCGTGGCCTCGCCCGGCAGCGAACAGCCATCTGGATCATCGGCCGGCAGCCGGATCACGCCGTCACGACGACGGCAAGTCTCCTGAAGCCAAGTCTCCTGAAGCCAAGGCTCCTGAAGCATCGTCTCGTCGCGCTCGAAGCACGGCCCAGAAGTGGGCCTCAGGCCTGCTTTAAAGCACGGCCCGGAAGTGGGCCTTAGGCCTTCTCGAACACGCCGGCGATCGTCAGCGTCACCATGTCGCCGATCAGCGGGACATAGCTCTTCACGCCGAACTCGCTGCGCCGGATGGTCCCGGTCAGGTCGAAGCCGACGGTGTATTTCTTGTCGAGCGGGTTGATGCCGCCGCCGACCAGCCTGGCGTGCAGCGTGACCGGCCTGGTGACGCCATGCAGGGTGAGGTTGCCGGTCACGGTGGCGTTGCCCTTGCCGGTCGGCATCACCCGGACCGACTTGAACAGGATCTCCGGATCGGCGGAGGCGTCCAGCCAGGCATCGCTCTTGAGCTCACTGGTCAGCTTGTCGCTGGTCGTGGTGACGGAGTTCACCGGCACGTGGATCTCGAAGCTGCTCTTGGAGGGCGCCTGGGAATCCAGGTTCAGCGAGCCGCTCGCCTTCGAGAACTGCCCGTAATAGGTCGAGAAACCCATGTGCGAGACGCTGAACAGCAGCTGGGTATGGTTCGGCTCGACGGCATAGGCGCCGCTCTCGATCCTGGCCGGGTCGCTTGTGGCCGGAGACGCCATCTGCGCGGATGCATGAGGCGCCAGGCTCGCCGCGGGCAGGAGGCTTCCGGCTATCAACACGGCGATACGGGCGGCGTGGGGTCGAGGCATCATTTCATCCAGACGAAGTTTGCCCGGGAACATGCCTGAAGCGGCGCAGGATGCAACAACCCTCATGTCGGGACGGTCAACTCCGGCGCGGCAAGCTCGATACGCTCGAGCGCCTCCCACGGGCCATCCAGATAGCGCCACAGCAACAAGGCCATCCCTTCGGTCTGCCACGGAACAAAGCCTTGCTGCAGGCGCGTCAGCGTGGCGGCCGCCTGCGCCGGCGTAACCTTGTTCTGCACCGTGACATGAGGCTGGAAGCGTTGGCGGTCCTGGGGCGTCAGCCAGTCCGACCAGGCGGCGGCCAGCTCCGCGCGCAGCGCCTGCAGTCCCGGCGAGTGCAGCCTGAACGCGACACCGCGGCCAAGCGACCGCGGCGGCTCGACCAGGATCGCCGGCCGCGTCGCCTCCACCGCCCGCAGCCGGCGCAGGATGCCGGCATGCTCCGAACCCGGCAAGGCATGGAACAGCGAGACATGCGCCGGCACTATGTTGCGCCCGGCGGGAAAATGCCGGTTCCGCAAGGCCTGGAACAGCGATTGCGCCGGCTCCGCGAGCTGCAGGGTGAGCAGCAGCGGCGCCTGGTCGGCGCGTCGCACAGTAGCAGGGGAGGGGTCCATCGGTTGCGTGGTCATGGGCCTCATGCTAGACGCCCGGCAATGGCGCAAGTCGCTATAATCCACGGAAATAGATGGAAACGCCAAGCGTGGTGCCAAGTGCCGCAATAGATGGCCCGACTTCCGGTCCGAACGCCCAGATAGGTGGCCAGCCCAGCGGCTTGTTCGGACGCTATGCGACCGCGCTCTACGAACTCGCCGACGAGCATCGCAATCTCGACGAGGTGGTGGACCAGGCCAATGCCCTCGGCCGGCTGATCGACCAGAGCCAGCCGCTGCGTGCCCTGCTGTCCAGCCCGACGCTGGATATCGCCCAGTCCCGCGATGCCGTGCTGGCGATACTCGACGAGCAGGGCTTCGGCGCCACCATCCGGCATTTCGTCGGCGTGATCGCCAACAACCGCCGGCTGCCGGCGTTACGCGGCATCGTCGCGGCCTTCGCCGCCCTGGTCGCCGGCCGGCGCGGGATCACCATCGCCCAGGTATCGAGCGCCCATCCCCTGACCAGCCTGCAACGCACCCAGCTTCAGGCCCGGCTGACCGAGGCCGGCTACGGGCGGGTGGACATACAGGAGAGCGTCGATGCGTCGTTGCTGGGCGGTCTGGTCGTGCGCGTCGGTGCCCGGCTATATGATGCCAGCGTCAAGTCCCGTCTCGCCCGCCTGAACCATGCCATGAAGGGAGTCTCCGCGTGATGGAAATCCGTCCGGCTGAAATTTCGGAAATCCTCAAGCAGCAGATCGCGTCGTTCGACGCGGAGTCCGACATCTCCGAGACCGGCACCGTGCTCAGCGTCGGCGACGGCATCGCGCGCGTCTACGGCCTGCAGAACGTCATGGCCGGGGAGATGGTGTTCTTCCCCGGCTCCGACCTGCGCGGCATGGCGCTGAACCTGGAGACCGACAATGTCGGCGTCGTGGTGTTCGGCAACGACCGCACCATACGCGAGGGCGACACCGTCTCGCGCACCGGCAGCGTGGTCGAGGTCCCGGTCGGCCGCGGCCTGCTCGGGCGCGTGGTCGACGGCCTCGGCACCCCGATCGACGGCAAGGGTCCCCTGACCGACGTCGAGCAGAAGCGGGTCGAGGTGAAGGCGCCCGGCATCATGCCGCGCATGTCGGTGTTCGAGCCGATGCAGACCGGCATCAAGGCGATCGACAGCCTGGTGCCGATCGGCCGCGGCCAGCGCGAGCTGATCATCGGCGACCGCCAGACCGGCAAGACCAGCATCGTCACCGACACCATCATCGGCCAGAAGACCATCAACGCGCTCGGCGACGACAAGAAGTCGCTCTATTGCATCTATGTCGCCATCGGCCAGAAGCGCTCCACGGTCGCGCAGATCGTGCGCACGCTCGAGGAGAACGGCGCCATGGAATATTCTATCGTGGTCGCCGCGACCGCGTCGGACCCGGCGCCGATGCAGTATCTGGCTCCCTACACCGGCTGCGCGATGGGCGAGTATTTCCGCGACAACGGCATGCACGCGCTGATCGCCTATGACGACCTGTCGAAGCATGCGGTGGCCTATCGCCAGATGTCGTTGCTGCTGCGCCGTCCGCCGGCGCGCGAGGCCTATCCCGGCGACGTGTTCTACCTGCATTCGCGCCTGCTCGAACGGGCGGCGAAGATGTCCGAGGAGTTCGGCGGCGGCTCGCTGACCGCGCTGCCGGTGATCGAGACCCAGGCCGGAGACGTCTCGGCCTATATCCCGACCAACGTGATCTCGATCACCGACGGCCAGATCTTCCTCGAGACCGAGCTGTTCTTCCGCGGCATCCGGCCGGCGGTGAACGTGGGCGCGTCCGTGTCCCGCGTCGGTTCGGCGGCGCAGATCA
>CAXSEE010000049.1:0-17359 GCA_964235615.1 uncultured Acetobacteraceae bacterium
TTGGCGCCCCCCGCTTTGGCGCCAGTATCGACGGCTCTCAGCTTGGCGAGCTTCTCTTGCGATGGATCGAGGGCTGAGTGCGGTTGGTCCATCTTGTCAAATCCCTCTCGTTCCCGTCAGCTGCCGCTTGGACGTCGGCACTCGGATTCCGGTGGCATACGAGCCCATCGAGGGTTCTAACGCCAAACTTGCCGGTTTCGCCAGACACGGGTATCTTATTGTTGCATACCGGCCACAGCCCAGGCCGAGTTGAAGCAGCCGGCGGCATAGGCGGTGTTTGCCGAGGAACCCGTCACCAGGTTATAGAACTAGACCCATCTAGGCGCCGCATCGGCGCCAGAGTTTTCTCGTGCCTGCCTGAGGGCGCGCGGCGATATCCAGAGATCCGGCACCGGGCCGGCACAGGAGCGGAATTCGAATGGCCGTACCATTGATGCAGGCAGTGAGGGTCGGCGCATACGTCGTCAAGCAGCACATGCGCGGGCGCAAGCGCTACCCGCTGGTGCTGATGCTGGAGCCGTTGTTCCGTTGCAACCTGGCCTGCGCCGGCTGTGGCAAGATCGACTATCCCGCGCCGATCCTGAACCAGCGCCTGTCGGTCGAGGAATGTCTCGATGCCGATACGCAGTGCGGCGCCCCCGTGATCGCGGTGGCCGGCGGCGAGCCGCTGCTGCACAAGGAGATGCCCGAGATCATCGGCAAGCTGCTGGCGCGCAAGAAGTACGTGTACCTCTGCACCAACGCCCTGCTGCTGGAAAAGAAGCTGGATGACTATCAGCCGCATCCCTATTTTTCGTGGGACGTGCATCTCGACGGCGACCAGGTCATGCACGACCAGTCGGTCTGCCAGGACGGCGTGTTCGATCGCGCGGTGAGCGCCATCAAGAAGGCCAAGGCGCGCGGCTTCAGGGTTTCGATCAACTGCACCGTTTTCGACGGCGCGGATCCCAAGCGGCTCGCCGACTTCTTCGACGAGGTGATGGCGCTCGGCGTCGACGGCATCATGACCGCGCCGGGCTACGCCTACGAGCGCGCGCCGGACCAGGCGCACTTCCTGACCCGTCAGAAGACCAAGCAGTTGTTCCGCGACGTGTTCCGTTACGGCCGCGGCAAGAAGTGGAAATTCACGCAGTCGCCGCTGTTCCTGAACTTCCTTGCCGGCAACGAGACCTACCATTGCACGCCCTGGGGCAAGCCGTTGCGCAACGTTTTCGGCTGGCAGCGTCCCTGCTACCTGCTCGGCGAGGGCTATGCCCCGACCTTCAAGGAGCTGATGGACGACACCGCCTGGGAACAGTACGGCACCGGCAACTACGAGAAATGCGCCGACTGCATGGTGCATTCCGGCTACGAGTCGAGCGCCGTGATCGACGCCGTGAAGCGGCCGCTGCACATACTGAAGGTGGCGCTGACCGGTCCGCAGACCGAAGGACCGATGGCGCCCGAGATCTCGCTCGCCAACCAGCGGCCGGCCGAATACAGCTTCACCAAGCATGTCGACGAGCGCATGGCCGTGCTCGCGGCCAACAAGAAGCCGTCCAAGCTGCCGGTGGTCAAGCGCGTCGAATCGGCCGACGCGGCGGACTGAAGGCAGGGGCTCAAGACCTTAGCCGGCCAGGGTAACGCCCTGGCGCCTTCTGCATCAACTCCATAGAGTGCGCCATGATCGTCTCGATGATTCTGGTGCTGCTGTTGGTATTGCTCAACGGCGTATTCGCCATGGGCGAACTCGCGCTGATCTCCGCCACCAGGCCACGCCTGGCGGTGCTGGAGCGTCGTGGCGTGCCGGGTGCGGAGAATGCGCGCCGCCTGGCCGAGGACCCGCAGCGTTTCCTGCCGACGGTGCAGGTCGGCATCACCCTGGTCAGCATCATCGAGGGCACGTTCGGCGGTGCCCGTATCGCAGGCGGCCTGACCCCCTATCTCGCGCGGGTGGCACTTTTACGTCCCTTCGCCGGCGAATTGGCGCTGGCGCTGGTGGTGATCTTCATCACCACCCTGATGCTGGTGCTGGGCGAGCTGGTGCCCAAGCAACTGGCCCTGCGTCACCCGGAGACGATCGCAGCAAGGCTGGCGTCGCCCTTGCTGATGCTGGCGCGGGTGGCGAGCCCGGTGGTGTGGCTGCTGGGATGGGCGTCGGCGCTGGTGCTGCGGCTGGGCGGCATCTCCCGCGAGGCGCGGCAGACCGTGACCGAGGAGGAACTGCGCGCGGTGCTGGCGGAGGGCGCGCAGGCGGGGCTGCTGGAGGTCGAGGAGCACAACATGATCGAGCGGCTGCTTCGGCTCGCCGACCGGCCGGTGCGGGCGATCATGACGCCACGAAACGGAATATCCTGGATCGAGCAGCATGCCGGGCGGGAGGAGCTGGTCGCGACCCTGAAGAGCGGCGCCCACACCCGGCTGGTGGTGTGCGACGGCGGCGTGGACGATCCGGTCGGCATCATCCTGGTCAAGGACGTGCTCGACCTGCTGCTCGACGGCAAGGAGCCGAGCATCGAGGGGCTGATGCGTCCCGCGCCGGTCGTGCCGGAGACGATCACCGCCTTCAACGCGCTGGAACGGCTGCGTGGATTGCCGCTGGGCATCCTGCTGGTGCTGGACGAGTACGGCAGCTTCGAGGGGATCGTGACCAGTGGCGATATCTTCGCCGCCATCCTCGGCGAGCAGTCCGAGCCGGGGGCACCTCCGACCTTGACCCACGCGCATGACGGAGTGGTCAATCTCGACGGCACTTCGCCTGCCGATGAGGTCAAAGACCGATTGATGCTGGGCGACCTGCCGGCGGCGGGCAGCTATCACACGTTGGCAGGCCTGATCCTCGCCCTGCTCAGGCGGGTTCCGGCGGTAGGCGACAAGGTCGTGTTCTCCGGATGGATGTTCGAGGTGATGGAGATGCAAGGCCGTCGGGTCCATCGTGTGCAGGCCAGCCGCCAGAAACTGGCCGACAACTAGAGGTTCGTCGCAGTTGCCCGACGCCGCTTGCGGTGAGATTGGCCGTTGGACGGCAAGGCTGGGCTCTGCCCAGACCCGCCAAAGGCCTTGGCCTTTGCAAACCAATTTATTCATATGATTGGATTCTCGAGGCTCTTGAGCGGGTCCAGGGCAGAGCCTTGGTCTTTCATGACCCGGCCTTCAAGACGCTAACGCGCATGTCGCTCGCAAACAACTTTACTCGTGTTTTATTGTAAAATTACAGTATACCATCATAACGACCTCCCAGCTTCGCTAAGCCTATTGATGGCGATAACGACGCAGGCCGAACCAGCACCAGTGTCTCGAATGATGGTGAGGTTCCGTCCAAACCGTTGATAATGTTAAAAGAATGTCGTTCGGATCCGCTTGCGGCGGTCACCCGCGGTATCAAGCACTCGCTCTTCGACCAGCTGACAGGTCGACCTTATTCACAAAAGCGTGATCAAACTGCTTGCAAGTTATACTTATCGTGATACTTTTGACCTATAAGTAACGAATATCCATTTGATCGGATGATATTGTGAAGCAAATCGCAGCGCGTTCGGCGCACGTACGCCCAATTTTCAAGACAATCTCGAGACTAGGTAAGTATTGTCACCAGTCTCTGAAACTTCATGCACTGCCTAGGATCGTGATGACTGCAACCTACGCGAGCTTGGCGATGGCGCCGCTGGCCGCAGCCAACGCGGCAGCCGTCACGACCTCGCCCGTCCTCGGCGTCTATGTCGGCGACCCGAACAATGCCAGCACCTCGGACGAAGCTACGTTCGAAAGCAACTACAACAGCTTTACAGCGGCGATGAAGGAGTCCCCCGGCCTTATCAACCTCTACATCGACTATACGCAGCCTGTTGCCGACTGGGTTTCCAACTCGGAATGGTCAGCTGATTCGAACGTGGACTCGGTGTCGGCCAAGCCGTTGACGCCGGTTATTGCGTTTCCACTTGCCTCGATCGCCTCCGGGTCAGCCACGCCGGATGCGCAGTTTCGCGAGTTCTCAGCTGGCACCTACGACACCGTCATCAAGCAGATTGTCGAGACCTGGGCGCAGGTCGGCTATAAAACCGTCATCTTCCGTCCTGGCTGGGAGATGAACATCTCGGGCAACACCTACGCCGGGACGACCGCGCAGGATTGGGCTGACTGGATTGCGGCCTATCAGCACGTCTATACGGTGCTGCACGCCGAAGCCAAGGCACTGGGCATCACCGTCGAGGTTGTCTGGAACCCGAATGTCACGAACTATGACACCACGAAGGCGACAACGGACCTGTATCCGGGTGACGCCTATGTGGACGTCATTGGGGTCGATATGTATTCCGACATGCATCCTTTCTCCGATGGTGGATCTCCTGCGACCTACCACGACTGGGCAACCGGTGGGGAGGATACCAGCCTTGCGACTTTCATGGCGAACGCAACCAACCGCTCACACTATTGGAGCTATCCGGCAGCCACCAAGTGGTCTCTTGATGGCAGCAGCGGCAACAGTGCAACCTTCACCAGCTTTGTTACCTTTGCCGAGCAGCACAACAAGCCGTTTGCTATCTGTGAGACGGGTGCTGGCAACTCGAACGCCGGGACCGACGTGAAGGACGACCCGACATTCCCGCAGTGGCTGGCCTCTCAGATCACGAATGCGCAGGCTGCTGGGCTGACGGTGGCTTTCGTCGACGTCTGGGACAGCAACGGTGGCGGTAACTACGAGTTCTCACACTCTTCGGACACCAAGCCGCTGGAGTCGGCAGCCTGGGGGAAATATATTGGGGCTGTGGCCAAGCCATGATTTCCGATACCCGCAAATAGCCTTCACTGCCGGATCGGAATCTCGAGGGGTTGTGCAGCGAGCCGAACGTCGGCAGCTATCATTGCGCGCCGCTACAGCTAGTGGGCCTGGCTGATGACCTCGGGCCTGGCGCTGGCCATCCGCTGCTCGTCGTCGAAGCGCGGCCATTCGTCCTGTGACAGCGTATCGAGCGAGGGTGCCGGCAGATCCATGCGGGCCGCGTAGATCCACAGATAGGTCAACGCCCGATGCACGAAGTTGCGTGTCTCGGACACTGGCAGGGTCTCGATGAACATCAGCGGATCGCCGTGATCGAAGGCCTGCTCGAACTCGGGAACCTTCGCTGCGGGCTGGCTCAGGTTCCATTCGGCGACGGCATTCGGACCGGCGTTGTAGCTGGCCAGCAACCGGATGAGGTCGCCGTGGATCCCGTCCTCGGTAGCAAGATATGAAATGTAGCGCTGCCCGATTTCGAGGTTGAAGGCGGGGTTGTGCAGTGCGCGGGCATCCGTGGCGGCGGCGCGACGTGACGCGGCTCTGCCTTGCGAAAGCACGAAGCTGGCCGTCACCGGCATGATCTGCATCAGGCCATGGGCGCCGGCGCCGGAGACTGCCCTGTTGTCGAAATTGGATTCCAGCCGGGTCAATGCATAGACCAGCGCCGGGTTGACGGTGAAGCCGCTGCGTGGCCGTAGCCGTGGCACCGGGAAGTTCGCGGCATTGCCGGGTTCCTCCTGGCGTTGCAGGAGGGGTTCGAGCTGCTCGGACAATCCGGTCATACCGGCTTCCTGGGCGACCAGAACGATTGATCGGCAGAGGGCGGCATCGTCCTGCACGCGAGGCCAGAGACCGCGCAGAGTGGCTTCGGCCCTCCTCTGCTGGCCGACCTGCAGCAGGGCGAAGGCACGTCTTCCTTCCGCTGTCGCCCCTACCGCCTCTACGTCGATCTCGCCAAGCACGCCGATACGCGATCCTCGGGTGAAGCCCGATCCTTGGCCCGAGCCGAGCTTGTCGGAGCCCGGATGGTCGGAGACGGCAACCACCGGATCGGCGGCCTGGTCGAGCATGCGCGCGGCCAGCATCCCGTAGAAGGTGTGGGACGATGCCGCGGCCCGCTGCATCCAGGCGCGCCAGGCGGTCTCGTCATGCAGGCGACGATGGGCGCGAGCGGCCCAGAAGGCGCTCCCGGCCCGTGTGCTGGGCTCGGTCAGCGCGGCGCGGGATGCCTGCTCGAAGAAGGATTGCGCAGTCGCCGTCTGGTCCTGCCGCCATGCCGCCAGGCCGGCGATATAGGCGGCAAGGCCGATCTGGCCACCGGACTGCGACAGGGATGCATGCGCCGTCTGCATGGCAAGCCTGTCGTTGCCCGACGTGAACAGCTCGTGCGCGATCTCGGCCCGCAGCATGGCGGCATAGAGCGGATCGATATGGCGCGTGGCCGACACCAGTCGAAGGGCGCTGCGCGCACCGGCATCACCTTGTGCGAGACGCGCCTCGATCGTGCGGTCCAGCAACGGATTGCGCTGGAACGCCAAACCGGCTGGGTCGGCCTCTTCCGGCTGATCGGTATCTAGCGCGGGCGTGGAAATCGGACCTGGCGCGGTGCTCCAGCCACGCGAAAGGTCCGACAGGAGATGCCGGATCGCACCCGCATCCGGCTGATCCGGCCAACGACGGAGCCATTGCTCCAGTGAGGATAGAGCCGGCTTGGCCGTGGGCGACAGATACCGGTCGGCAAGGATGTCGCCGAGCAGGGTGGTGTCGTTCAGCTCGCGGGTGGCACGGGCCGCCTGGTCGATCTGTCCGGACGCCTGCCACGCAAATATCTCGCGGATGCGGGCAGCGTCGGCTGCCGATAACGGGCGGGTTATTGCAACCTCGCCGGTTTGCACCTGACCTGGCCGTGACACGCCGTGACCCGCGAGAACGCCGTTTCGCGGCATCGCGAAAGCGGTCTCGACGGGTGGTCCTGCCTGATCAGGTGTCCGGCCTTGTCCCTGCGCGAGCACGGGGCCGATGACACCAGCCAGTAGCGCGGTCGAGACCAGAATGGCCGAGACCGCAGTAGGGGGGCGCTGACTACCATTCCCTCGCATGATCGACGTAACTGTCGAACACTACCCAAGGATGCAATCCTTTTTGATGCATTGCGCCCGTGACGAGACTTGAATCCACAGGCTACTGCGGTTGAGGCATATTTTCCTCACGTGCTTGTGACGATGTCGCAGGAGGCCGGCCGGTGCCGAGCGCGTCATGCAACAGCAGCAGATCATGCCAGGCGTCGCGCCTGGATAGCGGGCTGGTAAGCAGATGGCCGGGATGGCGCATCGGCAGTGCCTGGACCGGTGCCGGCAACCCCGGAACGGCGGCCGGCATCCAGTGGCCGCGCAACCGGGAGAGCGGCGCCTCGCTGGCCAGCAGGGCGCGCGTCGGCCGCACGCCCATCAATATGAGCCGGGTCGGCCGTATCAGCGCCACCAGCCGGTGCAGGAAGGGTAGGCAGGCCGCCAGCTCGACCGGGTTCACCTTGCGGTCGCCCGGTGGCCGCCACGGGATCAGCGGGCTGATCAGGATCCGGTCGCGGGACAGGCCGATGCTGGCGAGCATGCGATCGAGCAGGGCGCCGGAGGGTCCCGCGAAGCAGTGCCCGGCGCGATCCTCGTCGGCGTCCGGCACTTCGCTGATCAGCATCAGGCCGGAGGCGGCGTCGCCCTCCGCGAACAGCGTGTGGCTGGCGGTATCGCGCAACGAACAGCCGGTGAAGCCCGTCAACGCCCGACGCAGGGCGGCGACGTCGTCCGCCGCCGCCGCGAGCTCCTCGGCCAGTTGCGCCTGTCCGCGTATCGGCGGCCTCGACAGGATAGCCGGGCGTGGAGCCGGTTCGGCGGCGGCCGGCCCGATGGGCGCCGCCTCGGCCGCGCGCAGCACCGGTCCGGCCAGCGGCACGCGCGCTGCGAGACGGTCGTGCGGCTGCTCGTCGAGCGCTTCATCGGCGCCCCACTCGATCTGCAGGCGCAGCAGGGCCAGCGCGTCCAGCAGATCGTTCAGGGCAGCACTCTCCTGTGCAGGCGTCTTGCACAGGATAGCCCCGGCCGCGCCACCCTGGTAGCCTGCGTCCGTGATGCTCCCAAGATCCCCTTGTCTCCTGTCCCTGTCCCTGTCCCTGGCCCTGTCATGGCCCGGCACGCAAGCGGTCGCGGGCGAGGAATCGCCTTCGCCGGCCCGTCCGGTCTATGGCTCCTATCTAAGCGGCGTCGTCGCCGGAATGCTCGGGGATAGCGATACGGCTTCAGCCAGGCTGCTGGATGTGCTCGGGACCGACCCCGGCGATCCTGACGTGCGCAGTCAGGCGTTCGTGTTCTCGACCATGGCCGGGCGTGCCGAGGCGGCGAAGCTGGCTGCGCAGATGAGCAACAATCCGCTGGCGCCGCTGGTGCTCGGCAATGATGCGGCCCGTCGCGGGGACTGGGGCGCCGCCGAGGCCATCTACCGACGCATCACCGGCTCGCCTCTGAACGAGCTGTTGCGGCCGTTGCTGGTGGCCTGGTCGCAACAGGGCGCAGGCAGGACGGACGCGGCGCTGAACACGCTCACGTCGGGGTCGGCAAACCCGGTTGCCGCCGGGGTCTACGGGCTGCATGCGGCGATGATCGCCGACCTCGCCGGACGGCGCGAGCAGGCCGGCCGGCTCTACCAGCAGGCCGCGACGCTCTATCCCGGCTCGGACCTGGTGTTCGTGCAGTCCTATGCCAGCTTCCTGGCCCGGAACGGTAGATCCGCGGACGCCAAGGCGCTGGTGCATGCCCTGGTCAAGGCGCTCCCGCTGCTGGCCATTGCCGAACCGGGGCTCGATGCCTCGCTGACCGGCTCGCCGATCGCAAATCCGGTGCAGGGTCTGGCGCATGGCTTCCTGACCATCGCCTCGCTGATCCAGCAGCAGGGACCGCGCGGACAGGAGGCGGAGGGCTTCATGCTGCGGTTCGCGCTCGACCTGCAGCCCGATCTCGCGCCGGCCCGGCTGCTCATGGCCGACCTGCAGAACGCCTCCGGCCAGCCGCGGCAGGCGCTCGCGAGCCTGCGCCTGATCACGCAAGGCGACCCGCTCGGACCGGTGGCGTCGTTGCGCCGTGGTATCATCGGCGCCGCCGTCGGCGAACGGTCCGAGGCGCAGGCAAACCTGGAGCGGCTGGTCAGGAGCTTTCCCGACCGTGCCGAGCCGCAGCAGGCACTGGGCGACCTGCTGCAGGACGGCAACCACTTCGCCGCCGCGATCCGCGCCTATGACCAGGCGATCCGCCTGATGTCGCCGCTGAACGGCGAGGACTGGCCGATCCTGTTCGCGCGCGCCACCGCCTATGACCGCAACCAGCAATGGCCGCAGGCGCAGTCCGATCTCCAGCATGCGCTGCAGTTGGCGCCGAACCAGCCGTTCCTGCTGAACTATCTCGGCTATAGCTGGGTCGAGCGGAAGCAGGATCTCGGCGGCGCACGGCTGATGATCGAACGGGCGCTGGATTCCAAGCCCGACGACGGCTCGATCAGGGACAGCCTCGGTTGGGCGATGGTCCGCCAGAACGACATCGCCGGCGCCGTGCGCGAGCTCGAGCACGCGGCCGAGCTGATGCCCGAGGATGCGACCGTCAACTATCATCTTGGCGTCGCCTACTGGGTTGCCGGACGGCACGTCGAGGCGCGTGACCAATGGCATTGGGCGCTGAACCTGCATCCCGAGAAACAGGACGAGGCCCGCATCCGCGCCGCCTTGCGCGCCTCCACCCGTTCCGGCGGGGATCCGGTGATGGCGGCGGATGCGATGCCGCCCGCGCATCCTTGAGCGCCGCCGCTGCCTCCCTGGTTCATGGGGAAAAGGCATATGCGAAGATCAACCTGTTCCTGCATGTGACCGGGCGGCGTGACGACGGCTACCACCTGCTGGATAGCCTCGCGGTTTTCGCCGACGTGGCCGACCGGCTCACCGTCGCGCCATGCCCGGAGCTGCGGATGTCGTTGTCCGGCCCGTTCGGCGCGGCATTGCGGGAGAATGCCGAGGATAATCTCGTCCTGCGCGCGGCGAGACGACTTGCGGCAGAGGCGGCACACCCTGTCCCGGGTGCGCATCTGACGCTGGAGAAGCATCTGCCGGTCGCCTCCGGGATCGGCGGTGGCTCCGCGGATGCGGCTGCGGCCTTGCGCCTGCTGCGTCGCTTCTGGTCGCTCGGGGCGGTCGATGCCAGCTTCCTGCATGCGGTGGCCAGCGAGCTGGGAGCGGATGTGCCGGTCTGCCTGGAGTCGCGTCCGGCACGCATGCAGGGAATTGGCGACATCCTGCTCGAAGCCCCGACGTTGCCCGCAATCGGCATGGTGCTGATCAACTGCGGCGATGCGGTCAGCACCCAGGCGGTTTTCGGCGCCCGCCAACCCGGGTTCCGCCAGGTGGCCGAACTGCCGCATGGCTGGTCCGATGCCACGTCGCTGGCCGCAAGCCTGTCCCTGCTGTCGAACGATCTCGAAGCCGCCGCACGGCGGCTCTGTCCGGCGATCGGCGACGTGCTGTCGGTGTTGCGCGCGCTGCCCGGCTGCCGGCTCGCGCGGATGAGCGGTTCCGGCGCCACCTGCTTTGGTCTGTTCGATGACGCTTCCGCCGCCAGCTTGGCGATGCGGAAGGGAGGATGGCCATCCCATTGGTGGACATGGGCCGGCGGCCTTTTCGTGAACGGAGCTTCGACTGACCCCGGATCAGCCGGCCTGCTGGAACAGGATGACGTCGGCGCCGGCTCCTGACGTCCCGCGATGCTCCGCGCCGATGGGCACTACGCAGCATTGACCGCTGGACAGATGCAGGGTGTGGTCGCGAAACTCGACGGTGAAGTCGCCGCTCCAGACCACGACAGTCTCGGCAGTCCGATCGTGACGGTCCCATCGTCCTTCCCCGCCGCCCATCACTCTGACCAGCCGGACGTTCACGCCACCGAGCTGCATGGTCTCCTCGCTGCACCCCTCACGGTTCAGACGGCTGAAAACCTCGGCGAAATCAGCGGCCTGGTTCATTGCTCGGTGCTCTTCCAGAGAATGGGCGTAAACTTTAGGCGTCACCGCGCAAACTCGTCCAGGCAAGGAACCAAGTATCCTGGCGGCCGGGTCTACTGTATGGTGCAGCATCACGAACGACCTGAAGGATGGAGGGCCAGTTTGAGCGCACGGATGCGGGTCTCTGTCGCAAACGACGTGCAGAGCGCTACCCTGACCCTGCTCCCGGAGAGCGGGCTCGAGGGCGACATCTCCCTCAACCTGGATCAGATCACGCAGTTGATCTTCGGCCTCGGGCAGGCGCGCGCGGCGATGATGGAGAAACATCCGGTCCCGCCGATCGAGGGTGCGCATTTCAACCCTGTCTTCAAGACGCAATGGGTGGTGCAGCCGGAGGCGCTGACCGAGGGCTCGGTGATCGCCTTCCAGCATCCCGCCTATGGGCCGGTCGGTTTCGTCCTGCCGGCTTCCACCATCGAGAAGGTGGTTCGCGCCCTTACCGTCCATATGGGCATGGTGCACAGCAGCCCGGGCGACGGGCGCAAGCCGAGTTGACGCCTCGGCTTGCCGGGCGTGTCGCGAAGCTGGCAATGACCGCCAGTCTCGCAGCGTTCGCCCTGCTGGTGACCTTCAACAACCTCGTGGACTATGGCTCGAACGCCCTGTTCGTACGCCATGTGCTGAGCATGGACACGGTGTTTCCCGGCAATGCGCTGCTTGGCCGCGCGTTGCCCCGGGCCTGGGAATGGCATGCCGCCTATGCCGCCATCATCGCCGGGGAGTTCTGTACCGGTGCTGCTTTCACCATCGCTGCCGTCTCGATGCTGCGCGCGTTGAGCGGGCCGGCCGCCCTCTTCGAGCGCGCCAAGGCCTTCGTGCATCTGGGTGCCGCGATCGGCTTCCTGGTCTGGTTCACCGGCTTCATGGTCGTGGGCGGCGAATGGTTCACGATGTGGCAGTCGCAGCTCTGGAACGGGCAGGAAGCCGCGTTCCGCTTCTTCCTCACCCTCCTCGCGGTGCTGATCTACGTGAACCAGCCAGAACCTGCCTGACCGCGGCCGTGGCGGCCAGTCCCAACGCGGTCGCGATAAGCGCTGCCTTGTGACGCGATGAGAACATCTCGATGCTGCTCTTGCGCGCGCGATCGTCGAAACGTCCATTCGCCGCGTAGTCGCCCTCGACGGTCTCATACAGGTTGTTCGCCGCCTCGGGATCGGCGGCTTGCTTCGTCAGCTGGCCGGAATAGCCGGCACTGGCCAGGTAGCGGTCGGCCAGGCCTGCTGCGATCCGGTTGGCCATGATCGCCACCACCGTCGAGAAGCCGACCCAGACTTCGCGGCGATGATGGAAGGCGGCGAATACGATCGCTTGGGCCGGGATCTCCGGCTCGAAGATCGGCGGCACCGGCTGCGCCTTGTAGCCGGTATGGTTGAGCGCCCAGTCGAACTGCGGCGTGTTCACCGCCGGCAGATGCACCATGGTCAGATGGATGTCGTCGCCGTCATGCAGGATCTCCGAGCGCAGGCTGTCGGTGAAGCCGCGTATCGCCGACTTGGCGCCGCAATAGACCGACTGCAGCGGCACCGAGCGATAGGCCAGGGCCGAGCCGACGTTGACGATGGTGCCCGAGCCCCGCCTGCGCATCCGCCGAAGGGCCGCCATGGTTCCATGCACGGTGCCCAGATAGGTCACCTCGGTGGCGCGCCGGAACTCCGCGGCGGTCAGGTCGGCCACCGGCGAGAACACGGTCGCCATTGCGTTATTGACCCAGACCGTGATCGGTCCCAGGGCCGCCTCGATCTGGTCCGCCGCCGCCTCGACCGCTTCGCTATCGGCGACGTCGGCGATTGCCACCGACGTGCGTACGCCATAGGCGCGCATCTCCGTAGCACAGGCTTCGAGCCGGCTCTGGTTACGCCCGATCAGCCCGACGTCGCAGCCCTTCTTGGCGAACTCGCGGGCCGTCGCCCGGCCAACTCCGGCCCCGGCTCCGGTAATCACGACGACCTGCTGCATCCGGCTATGTTCCTCTCGGCGTTGTTATGGCAACGCGCCGGCAGCAGCCGAGGTTCGGTCAGACGAACTTCAGCAGCAGGACGCCGCCGACGATCGCGACGGCCACGGCCGAGGCGATCAGCGTCAGCCGCTTCTCGATGAATTCCTGCACCGGCGAGCCGAAACGCTTGAGCAGGGCGGCGACCAGGAAGAAGCGGAAACCGCGCGAGGCCAGGCTGGCCAGCAGGAACAAGGGCAGGCTGAACTGGGCAGCGCCGCTGGCGATCGCGACGATCTTGTACGGGATCGGCGTCAGGCCCTTGATGAGCACCACCCAGACCCCGTAATCGCGGAACCGCTGCGACATGGCGTCGAGCGCTGCCTGGTAATGGTAGAACCGCACCAGCGGCAGCGCCACGCGATACAGCAGTTCCGAGCCGATGAACCAGCCCAGGGCGCCGCCGCAGACGCTCGCGATGGTGCAGAGCAGGGCGATGTACCAGGCCCGGTCGGGCCGCGCCAGCACCATCGGGATCAGCAGCAGGTCCGGCGGCAGGGGGAAGAAGCTGCCCTCGGCGAAGGCCACGATCGCCAGCCACATCGGCGCGTAACCGCTGGCGGACAGGGCGAGGACGCGTTTGTAGAGGCTCTGGAGCATGGTACCTGGAATGCCATCGCTGGCGGTGAGGTTCAAGGGAAAGCCATTGTCGAACGGACCGCCCGTAAAGCGATACCCTTTCCCACCGCGGTGCTTTAGCCTTCCCGACCATGAATATCCGCGCGATGCAGGTTTTCGTGGAGCTTGCTGCGTCCGCCTCCATCCGTCAGGCGGCGCAGCGGCTTTCGCTTTCGCCCACCGCGATCACCCGTCAGATCGATGGTCTCGAATATTATTTTCGCGCCAGGCTGGTCGATCGCGGCGCCGGTGGTATCGAGCTGACCGAGGCTGGCCGGCTGCTTGCCGAACGGGCTCGGTCGATCGTCAACGACGCCGAAACGACGCGCGCGCTGATCGACGACCTGCGCGGCCTGCAGCGCGGCCAGGTGACCATCCGGGCGGCGGGTTCGGTCGTTGCCGGACTGGTGGCGCCCGTGCTTTGCGAGTTGCATATCCGTTATCCGGGGTTGCGGTTCCATGTCGATGTGGCACGAGCCGGGGAGGTATTATCGGCCGTCGGCAGTGGCGACGCCGATATCGGTGTCACCATCTTTTCGCCCGACAGCGCCAGGTCGATGATCAGCAGCAGCTACTTGATCAGCCATGCGGTGATCGTCGGCCCGGCGCATCCGCTGGCCTCATTGCCATCGATCTCGATGAAGACGCTTGCCGGCCAGCCGATCGCCATGCCGGATGCATCCTACGGAGTTCGCCAGAGCCTGCAGCGCAGCGCCAGGGCCGCCAATGTCCGGCTCGATCCGGTGTTCGTCACGGGTTCTCTCGACATGCAGAAAGAACTCGCCGCTCGGGGGGCTGCCGTACTGGTCCTGCCTCCGCTCTGTTGCCGCCGTGAGATCGACGCTGGTTTGCTGGTCGCAATTCCTCTGGCGCCGGACAGCATGATCTACACCTCGCTGGATTTATGCAGGGCACCGGACCGGACCCTTTCATTCGCGGCGCAGACGGTGCTCGACGCCTTGGTTCGTACCATAACCACGGATTTATTGCCGGCTTCTTGAGCAAACGACGATTACGCGCGCAGTGCACCGCATCCGGTGACGGCCAGAACACAAACTCTCGCTCGAATTTGCGCCATTGTCTCAATATCGTCCTGAGCGAGACGATCCAGCGATACGGGTGGATGCAGTCAGGCGGAGCAACGAAATCGCATGGACCCTACGCGCGCGGCCTCTCGATTATCCAAGGGCTTGGCATCCAAGCGCCCGGACCGCCGGCGCGGGCGCCTGACGCTGGCCGGATCGGTCAGTCTCGCCTGTCTGCTCACAAACGTAGGCCGGCCCGCATCTGCCCAAACGGCGGCGCCCGCGACCACATCGCCTGCCTCGCTACCTGCCTCGAACAGCGGCGGCGGCGCCGGTCTGGAGCAGATCACCGTCACATCGGAACGGCGCAGCCAGAGCGCGCAGAGCGTCGGAAGCTCGATCAGCGTGATCTCCGGGAGATCGCTGGAGACACGCAACGTCAACAATGTTTTCAACCTTCAATACCTGACGCCGTCGGTGCAGGTGACGCCGCAGTTCGGCAGCGGGCAGCCCTCGTTCACCATTCGCGGTGTCGGTTTCAACGATTATGCCAGCAACAACGCGCCCACCGTCGGCATCTATGTCGACGAGATCGCCTACCCGATACCATTCGCGACCAACGGCACCATGTTCGACATCCAGCGGGTCGAGGTCCTGCGCGGTCCTCAGGGTACGCTGTATGGCCGCAACACCACCGGCGGCGCGATCAACTACATCCTGAACAAGCCGACCCGGAAGCTGAGCGGCGGGCTCGATGTGCAGTATGGCCGTTTCGATGCCGCCAAGGTCGATGGCTACATCTCGGGCCCGCTCAGCGACAATGTGCAGGTCCGCCTGTCCGGAGAAACCCAGCAGGGCGGCGCCTACTTGACCAATCGCGACGGCGACGGGTCGATGCTCGGCAATGTCGACCGCAGCGGCGCCCGCCTGATGGTGGATGTCGAACCGACCGACACGCTCAAGGTCGAAGTCAACCTGCACGGCAGCCATGATCGCTCCGACGCCAACGGCCTGTATCTCTTCGCGCCGCTCACCACGCTGCACGCGGCATTCCCGAATGTCTATCCGGTGTATCCCGCCGACACCGACCGCTATGTGACGGGCTGGGGCACGTCCCCGGCTTTCGCCAGCGAGATCGGGGTCTCGCCCAACACCAAGCCGTTCAGCCATATCGATACCGGCGGCGCGAGCGTGCGGGCGGACCAGACCCTCGGTTTCGCCAACCTGACCGACCTGATCAGCTATGACTATTCTGCGCGCAAGGAATACGACGATTTCGGCTCCTACGACGGCGACCTCGCGGACGTCTATTTCAACACCCGCGCCAATGTGTTCGCCAACGAGCTGCGGCTGACATCGATCGATATGGGCCGCCTGAAGTGGGTCGGCGGCATCTATTACGCCAACCAGTATCTGAACGAGAATTATCGCTCCGGTACCGCGGCATCGCTCGGCATCGACGGCAACGTGCAATATTCCCAGACCGTCAACACCTTGAGCGCGTTCGGCCAGGCCAGCTACAAGCTGACCAGCGCGCTCAACCTGACCGGCGGCCTGCGTGTCGAGCACGAGGAGCGCGAGCTGAACAACTTCAGCTCCTATTTCATCACCGACGGCGTGGTCATCAATCCGGACAATCATATCGGCCATGGCAGCACCAGCTTCACCAAGCCGTCCGGAAAAGTGGAGCTGCAATACAACCCGTTCACCGACGACATGATTTATGCCTCGGTCAGCCACGGGGTCAAATCGGGCGGCTTCACCACCTATAACGCCACCAACGCCGCCATCGCCACCAGACCGTTCCAGCCGGAAACGCTGTGGGCCTACGAGGTCGGCAACAAGTTCGAATTGCCGGCGCAGCATGTCCGGCTGAACCTCTCGGCTTTCTATTACGACTACCATGATCAGCAGATCCAGTCCGCGGTCGTCGATCCGACCGCCGGCCTGATCGGATCGATCGTCAACGCGCCGAAGTCCCACCTGCTCGGCGGCGAGTTCGAGGCGGACTGGTCGCCGATCCACAACCTGACCTTGACCCAGAGTGCCGGCTGGGCCTATGGCCGGTTCGATCAATTCTCATCCGTGCTGACCGCGGTAAAGGTCGATGGCGAGTACGTCGGCATCTTTGGCAACCGCAAGGGCAACAGCCTGCCGGCGCCCAAGATAACGATGAACGGGTCGATCACCTACAAATGGGACCTGGGCAGGTTCGACCTGTTGACCGGTCTCGATTATAGTCTGCGCAGCACCTATAATTCGCTGTTCGGCTCGCTCTACAACGTCGCCGGCTACACCTTGTTCAATGCCAACGCCACGCTGTCCCCGAAGGACGGGCGTTGGAGCATCTCGGCATTCGGCGAAAACATCCTGGACAAGCAATATGATGTCGAACGCAATTTCTTCCTCAACGGCGACGACATCGCGCTCGCGGGCCTACCGGCCACCTGGGGCGTCCGGCTTGGGGTGAACTTCTGACATGAATAGCCTAGCTGAACTGAGCACGGACGAGCTTCTGGCCGGATATGCGGCCAAGGTCTTCACGCCCAGCGACGTGATGGCGGCGCTGGTAGAGCATATCGCCGCGTGGGAGCCGCATATCCACGCGCTGTACGCCTATGATCCGGAGGCTGCTCTCGAACACGCGGCGGCCTCCACCGAACGCTGGCATCGTGGAACGCCGAGCGGCGGACTCGATGGCGTGCCGGTGACGCTGAAGGAGCTGATCGCGACCAAAGGCACGCCAACCCCGATGGGCACTGCCGCCACGGAATTGGTGCCGGAGCCGAGGGATGCCCCGCCGGCCGCCCGCCTGCGCGAGTGCGGCGCCATCATCATCGGCAAGACCACCGTGCCCGACTACGGCATGCTGTCGTC
>CAXSEE010000049.1:17459-24524 GCA_964235615.1 uncultured Acetobacteraceae bacterium
GCGGCGCCATCATCATCGGCAAGACCACCGTGCCCGACTACGGCATGCTGTCGTCCGGCCTTTCGAGCTTCCACCCTCTGACGCGCAACCCATGGGACCTGGGCTGCAACCCGGGTGGTTCGAGCGCCGGCGCCTCGGCCGCCGCCGCTGCTGGCTACGGGCCGCTGCATGTGGGCACCGACATCGGCGGGTCGGTGCGGCTGCCGGCGGCCTGGAGCGGATTGGTCGGGTTCAAGCCGACGCTCGGACGCATCCCGATCGATCCCTATTATACCGGGCGGTGCGCTGGCCCGATGACGCGCACCGTCGCGGATGCCGCGTGGCTGATGCGCTTCCTGGCTCTGCCGGACGATCGCGACGCCACCAGCTTGCCGCCCGAGACGATCGACTGGCGCCAGCCGATCGGGCAGGTTCGCGGCTTGCGTATCGGGCTGATGCTCGATGCCGGCTGCGGCATGCCGGCCGATCCGGAGATCGCCGCGGCCGTCGAGCAGGCGGCGCGCGTCTTCGAACAGGCCGGCGCGATCGTCACGACCGCCGCACCCGTGCTGAACCGCGAAATCCTCGATGGCATCGATGTCTATTGGCGTGCCCGTTCCTGGTCGGACATCGGCCGCCTGCGTGAGCCGCAACGGGCCAAGGTGCTGCCCTATATCGTGGACTGGGCGAAAACGGCTGTCTCGTTGTCGGGGGCGGACGCCATCGCCGGCTACGGCCGCACCTTCGATCTTCGACGGAACTGCGCCGCCGCGTTCGCCGATCTCGATGTCGTGCTGTCGCCGACGACGCCCAATGTCAGCTTCCCCGCCGAATGGGCATCTCCCTTGAACGACCCGTCGAAGCCGTTCGAGCATATCGCCTTCACGCTGCCCTGGAACATGGGCGAGCAGCCGGCGGTCTCGATCAACTGCGGATGGTCGGGGTCCGGCCTGCCGATCGGCTTGCAGATCGTCTGCCGCCGGTTCGACGATCTGCGTACCTTGCAGGTTGCACGCTGGTATGAGGCACAGCGCGGCCCGATCGTGAATTGGCCGAAGCCGCCCGCAATAATGGGAGCCGCAGCCTGAACGCGCATGACATCGAGGCTCGAAGCGTGATCAAGCGCCGCCACCTGATTGCCGGTCTCGCCGCCGGCGTCGTGCTGCGTCCGGAGTTCAGTCGGGCAGCGTCGGGTCCAGGTGCGCCCGGACCACGCAACCTCATCACCGATGTCGCCGGTCTGCAGATCGGGCAGGCGGATGACCCGGTCGCGCGAACCGGTGTCACCGTCATCCTGCCGGACGAGCGCGCCATCTGTGCCGTCGATGTGCGCGGCGGCGGTCCCGGCACCCGCGAGACCGACGCCCTCGATGCCTGGAACCTGGTGCATTCGGCGGACGCCGTGGTGTTGTCCGGCGGGTCCGTCTACGGCCTTGCGGCGGCCGACGGGGTTGCGTCCTGGCTCGGCGCGCACGGCCGTGGTTTCGCGGCCTTCACCCAACCCGGGGTGCCGAAATCGCCGATCGTGCCGGCGGCGATCCTCTACGACCTCGCCAACAAGGGTGCCAAGAACTGGGGCATGGACCCGCCCTACCACGCCCTGGGCATTCGCGCGGTCGAGGCTGCCCGCCGCGAGTTCGAGCTGGGCACGGCGGGCGCGGGCTATGGCGCCGATGCCGGATCGTTGAAGGGCGGCATCGGCTCGGCATCGTTGGTGACAGCGGATGGAATGACGATCGGCGCGATTGTCGCCGTCAACAGTTTCGGCTCGGCCCTGGCGCCGGGCGGCAAGCATTTCTGGGCGGCGCCGTTCGAGTTCGGGCATGAGTTCGGCGGCCTGGGTCCATCCGCCACGCTTGCCGAAGGTGAGGATTGGGGCGCCTCGAAGGTCAACCCGGGGGCTCGCGCCAATACCACGATCGCCTGCGTGGCGACGGATGTCGAACTCGACGCCGACGAGATCAAGCGGGTCGCCATCATGGCCCAGGACGGCCTGTCGCGGGCGATAAGGCCGGTGCATAGTCCGTTCGACGGCGACGTCGTGTTCGCGCTCTCGACCGCGCGGCGCCAGGCATCGGCGACGAAGGGGCTTGGCCGCGATTTCATCGTCGCGCGCATCGGCGCCGCGAGCGCGGATGTGTTGGCACGTTCGGTGGCGCGCGGCGTGTTCGCCGCCACCTTGCCGCCGGGCATGACCGGCAGTACCTGGCGCACGCTGTAAGCCCTCCTCCCCAAGACGAGCATTGTGCCAGGAGCGACCCGATGACCCCTCTGCTGCGAGCCGCCATCGGCCTGGGCGTGCCGTTCGCCGCCGTGGTGCCGACGATCCCGATACTGGCCCGCCTGCATGCCCAGGCGTTCGGGCTGCCGATCGCCGTGTTGTGGCTGTTCGGCTGCATTCCGCTGACTTCGGCATGCCTCGCGCTGTGCTGGTTCCTGCATGATCGCCATGACGTTGCCGAGCCGGAGCCGGGCGAATGAAGGCCAAGGCGCTGCCCTGGACCCGCTCAAGGCAAAGCCTTGAGAATCCAATTATCTTAATAAATTGGTTTCCAAAGGCCGAGGCCTTTGGCGGGTCTGGGCAGAGCCCGGCCCTACCTTCTGAAGATCAGTCGTTCAGCGTGTTGGTATGACGGCGGTATTTCTCGGTCTGCTGTTTTTGTCGCTGGCCATCGCGTTCGCCTCCAGGCGTGGCCATCGTCATCAGCGGGCCGAAGATTTCTTCGTCGCCTCCGGCCAGTTCGGCGCGGTGTTGTTCTTCTTCCTCGCCGTTGGCGAAACCTACAGCGTCGCCACCATCCTCGGCTTTCCTGGCGGCGTCTATGCCCGCGGCACCGGTTTCGTCAGCTGGTTCCTTGGCTATATCCTGCTGTCGTTTCCGGTCGGATATTTCCTCAATCCCTGGATCTGGCGAGCCGGCAGGCTGCATGGCGCGGTAACCCTGCCGGATTTGTTCAGGCGTCATTTCGACAGCCGCGCGCTCGAACTGGTGGTGACGCTCGCCTCGCTGTTGTTCCTGGTGCCGCTCGGCGTGATGCAGTTCGTCGGCCTGAACACGGTGCTGCATGGGCTGGACTGGCGCGTCCCGCCGCTGTTGCTGACCGCTCTCGCCGGCGTCCTGGCGTTCAGCTACATCGCCATCTCCGGTATCCGGGCGCCGGCGTTCGTCGCCGTCCTGAAAGACCTGCTGATGATGGCGGCAATCCTGCTGACCGGCCTCGCCGCCCTCGCCGTGCATGATCGCAACCCTGCCACCGTCGGCGCCATCGCCCGTCACATTGCCCCTGCGTCGGCGAGCAGCGACCTGTTCTCGATGTCCACGATCCTACTGCAGAGCATCGGCTTCTGCATGGTGCCGCAGACCTGCGCCTACGTGTTCACCGCCCGGTCGGCCAACACGGTGCGGCGGGCGCAGGTGATCATGCCGCTGTATATGGTGATGTTCCCGTTCCTGACCGTGGTCTCGTATTTCGCCTTGAGCCACAAGCTGGTGCTGGCCTCGCCGAACGACGTCTTTCTCGCCAGCGCGCGCCTGCTTCTGCCGGGATGGGCGGTCGGACTGGTGATGGCCGGTGCGGCTTTATCCGCGCTCGTGGTGCTGACCGGGATCTGCCTCGCCATCGGACCGCTGGTGACGCGCAACCTGGTGCCGGGCCTGGATGGGGACCAGCAGCGCCGATGGTCGAAGCTGGTGATGGCGATCTATCTGACGCTGTCGATCGCCGGCGCCGTCAACTCTTCGCAACTCATGGTCGCGATCAACAACCTGTTCTATTTCGGGGTCACGCAGTCGTTTCCGGGTGTCCTGGCGATCCTGTTTCTGCGCCGGGTGCGCGCGCCTGCAATCATCGCGGGCTTGCTCGCAGGCGATGTTGTAGCACTCGGAGTGCATTTCGGCCAGGTCCCGGTCGCCGGCATCAATCCGGGTTTTATCGGGCTCCTGGTCAATCTCTCGATGGTGGTAGCACTTGCCCGGCTGTTGCCGGGGCCGGAAATAATTCCGGTTGCCGCCCGTCTGGCTCCGAGCAGTTCCACATGATGTATCGTTACCTTCCAGTCTATTTCAAGTTGCCGAACGATCGATGTCCGTTCGATCCACGAAGACAGTGCTTTCAGGCAACTCGCGGCTGGCTTCCTTGAACTCCAGTTCAGCCAGACGTGTTCGGAGATGTCTACTCAGGGTACCGATGCTTGGCTCCTTGAAGATAGTATTATGACTCCCAGCCAGTCGAACAATTTCCAGCTTCTCGGTAATTCTCGTCCATGCCGCTCCCAGCTGCAGCAGGTGATCATAAGGCTGTGCCGTCGCCTCGTACAAGATGACACGCCCAGAGTAATGCCTAGGGATATAGGTCCGCATGGCATCATACATGGCACGGATGAAGGGCATCTGGTCGCTCAACCCGCCGGAATTTTCCATGAACCTCCGAACCGCACTCCCATCCAATGTCTGCTCGTTCTTAAAAGCGGACAAAGTAGTCTTAGCTCGAAAGCTGAATTTTTTTACGAGATTTTTAATACACGTACGAAACGAACCAACTGCCACCAGCTGATAACGGAACCAGCCGGGGAGGTTGCAAATCAGCTTCCAGTTATAGATCGGACTCCAACGGTTCATGCCGGCCCCAGTATTGGAGGGCGCGCCGTCAAAGGCGATCAGGAGCGGGACGTCACGGCCCAAAGCTCGTAGTTGCTGAGCCATTTCCAGCGCGATGATCGCTCCTGCCGACCAGCCGCCTAGCACGATCGGACCTTTCGGCTGGAAGGCGACGAGCTTCTCGACGTGATGTCGCGCCACTGCCTCGATCGAAACTCCGAACGCCGGAGTCATCTTATTCCTTGGCACTTGAATGCCATAGACGCGTTGCGCCGGACCAAGCGACTTGGCCAGCTCGTGGAAACTTGTGACATCACCAGCGATCGGATGGACGAAATAAAAAGCAGGGCCATTACCGATTTCGTTGAAGGGTACGATGGTATTTCCGTTCTTCAACACAAGTCGCCAGAAAGGGGCGGCAAGCTGAGCGGCAGCTTCAGGTTGGGCCTCGTGCGAGTCCTGGCGTCCGTCCGAAACCATTCCTGTATTCCTATTCAGCTTCAAGCGCCCAATGCTTCTCGATGCGATCGACAGGCTTCCATTGCTCAGAAACCGAGGACGAGGACTCTCAGCTGAGCCGCAGACAGTATAGACAGCCAATTACATCGTTGTAAACTACTAAACATATTTCTTGGCAGTTCTATGCTGTGTTAGCGCTTGATCCAGTCGTTAGGCGGCAGCAAGGCACAGGACGCCCATGAAGGAGTTTGCCGTCGTCTCGTAGCGAGTGGCGACCGCAACCCATTCGTTGAGCCTGGCCCAGAGCCGTCCGACCTGGTTTCGGTTGTTCTGTATCCAGTCGGCGCAGGCGACCGGAGCTTCATTCCTCTTGGTTGGGATGACAGGGCGGGTGCCTATGCTCCAGACATGCTCGCGGAAGGCGTTGCTGCCATAGCCCCGGTAGGCGACCACCCACGTCTGCTCGAACCAGCGCTAGCGGTAGGTCTGACGTCTGCGGCCGGTCTTCTACGATCCGCACGCAAGCATCGAGCTTCTGGGAAGTTGAAATGCGCCGTCACGATTGCGGTTACTGGCTGGGGCTGGGGCTGGGGCTGGGGCTGTGGCCTTGTCTGGCGTGGAGAACGGCGAGCGACGATCATGATCCTGATTTGATCGACTGACCTATGGATAGACGACCTTGCGTCAAGCCAACAAAGTAACGGTAGCCCGCAATCCCCGCGGCATACGGTTCGATAACGTAATGTCCCCGCCATGCCCGCGGGCGATGTTGCGGGCGATCGACAACCCCAGCCCGATGCCGCCGGTCTCCCGGTTGCGACTGGCCTCGATCCGGATGAAGGGCTCGAACACCCGTTCCAGGTCGGCCGGTGGCAGGCCGGCGCCCTCATCCTCGATCAGCACGGCGACGTATCCGTCATGCGGCGGCTTGAGCGTCACCCTGGCGCTGCCGCCGTAGGCGATGGCGTTGCTGACCAGGTTGGACATGGCTCGCTTCAGGGCCATCGAGCGGGCCTGCACGGTGATCTGCGGCGGTTCGGCGGCGAAGCCGATCTGGTTGGCCATGTCCGGCCGCCCCTCGATCGACTCGTCGAGGATGGTGCGCATCAGGGCGGTGAGGTCCAGCCGTACCAGCGGCTCGCGGTTGGCGCTGTCGCGTCCGAAGGCCAGGGTGGCGGACACCATCGCCTCCAGCTCGTCGAGGTCGGCGACGAACTTCCCGCGCAGCTCGTCATCCTCGATGAATTCCGAGCGCAGTTTCAGCCGCGTGATCGGGGTGCGCAGGTCATGGCCGATCGCGGTCAGCAGCAGCGTGCGGTCGGTCACGAAGCGGCGGATGCGCGTGGCCATGGTGTTGAAGGCGACCGCCGCGGTGGCGACCTCCAGCGGGCCGTCCTCCGGCAGCGGCGGCGCGTTCACGTCCCGCCCGAGCGCTTCGGCCGCGGCGGCGAGCGTGCGCACCGGCGCGGTCAGGCGGCGCACTGCCCAGTGGGTGAGAATGCCGGTGGCGACGATCATCAGCGTAAAGGCGATCGGGAAGGTCGGCGAGGCGAACGGGTTCGGCGGCGGCACCCGGAACACCAGGCTGACCCAGCGGGCCTCGTCGGGCAGATGCAGCGAGACCGAGGACTGGTGGGTGACCGGGTTGAAGCCGGCCAGGACCTGGGTCGGGTGCAGATGCCCCGGGAACGGCATCATCTGGAAATTCATCCGCATCGAGCGCTGGATCAGCGGCCCGGCGACATCGAAATCGGTGATGTTCGGCCCCGGCGTCAGGCTGACGTGAAAGCCCGGCGGCAGCTTCATCTGAAGCGCCTCGGCATTCCGCTGGGCTTGGTCGGTCTCGGCGATCGAGCGGTAGATACCGGCCACGCGCATCGCGCTCTCGCGCTCGATCTCGATGCGGTCGATGCTGATCCGGTCGAGGGCGTGGATGGTGAGGCCCGCCGCCTGCACCACGCCCAGTCCCGCCAGCAGCACCAGCGCGGTACGCGCAGCCAGGCTGCGCGGCCAGAAGAACGGGCGCCAGG
>CAXSEE010000050.1:0-23457 GCA_964235615.1 uncultured Acetobacteraceae bacterium
CGACGAGACAAGGCGGCAGGGTGGTGAAGAACGCCAGCACCTCCGCCCGCTGCAATTTGCGGCGTAGCTGACCCTTGTCCTGCGTGTCAGTCCCGTGAACCTGGAACACGTTGGGCGATGTCCAGGCCGATCGTGGTAACCTCCATGGTGGACGGCTCCTTCTGCCCGTTGCCTCAACAGCTACGAGCCTGGCACATCGATGCCTCTCAGGAGCCGTCCACCGCATCAGTTTTGGACAAATCGTTCGGAGACCCCTTCTTCTCCTTGACCACCCGTTGCGGGGATCAATGTCCCTCTACGCCGCAGACGAAATTGTGCGCATCATTCGTGTTGCCTGTTCCGTTGTAGCGCGCCTTTCGAGGATAGGGACAAAGTGGGCGCTGCATGGCGATGCCGTTGGCAGAAGCGTTGTCGACGAATTTGGTGGCCACAATCCGCTCCGGCGCGACGCCATGCTCGACCCACTCCGCGATCGCCGTGAACATGTCATGCGACGCGTCGGTGGAGGGTGGGCGCGGGCCGCCGTAGGTTGCGCTGTTGAAGGCGTTCGGTCCGTCCCCACGACTGCAATGCGCCACCCCAGGCGCCAGGAACAGCCTGGCGAAACTCTGCGTCGCTCCGATGCCTCCGAGTTTAGCCGCTGCCTGCTGATAGAATGCGGTGCTTTCGTAAGGATCGACGATGGAGTCTGCCAAGCCGTGAAAGATGATGAGCTTTCCGCCACGCGCCTTGAACCTGCTCAGGTCGGTGATGGTGGCGCCATTCACGTCGGCTCCAAGCGTCGCGTCGATGTCGGCCTGATCCTTGTCGAAGTCAAAATCCCGCCAGCTCCAATCCTTGCCTTTCACCCATTTATACAAGCCGTCGAAGGCCGGCTCCGTCGCCGGCAGCGGTGTCTCCAGGAACGACCAGTTGAGCCAGCCCAACTCGCTGCCCAACGGCCAGCCGTAGTAGATCGCCTGCCTGGTGCGTTCGTTCTTTGGGCCGTTATAGAAAGCCTCCGCAGTCGCCACCTCGCCTTGGCTGAGACAGTCCGCGGAGTCTGCTCCCTTGCAGGCCAGTGAGGCGGGATCGAATCTGCAGCGTGGCGGGTCCGCGACAAAGGCATCCGATTTCGGGCCGTGAGCGTCGACGTTGCAGGCTGCAATGACCGATTTATGCAAGAACGCCAGCTTGTCGGCCGACAGTTTATGGTTTGGCTGCAAGTTGGCGGCCCGATAATCCCAAATGAAGGCCGTGTGCAGATGCGTGCGATTGATCACCGGCGCGCCGGCGACGATGCCGTCGAAATCCGCCGGAAAATACTGCGCCTCGATCAGGCCTTCCTGACCGCCTGTCGAACATCCCGTGTAATACGCCCGCCGCGACTGTTTGCCGTAGAAGGCGGCGGTGATCTGCTTGCCGACGATTGCCATGATATGCGTCGACAGCATGCCCCAGTCTTGCCATTTCTGCGGGTGACCGATCAGCGGCGTGCCATCGAGCGGGGTTGATGGAGCGGTGCCCATGTCGGTGGCAGCGGACGCGTAGCCGCGCTTCACGCCCGCCTCCATCCCGTCATAGCCGTTGGAGAGGTCGCCGCCATACCCGCCGCCGCCGTTGGCGTGAAACACGCCTGTCCAGCCGGCTTGCGGTAGCCAGAGCTCGACACCGATGTCCGAATCCGGTTTGTCCTTGACCGAGACGACAACGCGGCAGAATGCCGGCATGTCCGGACGCACGATCTTGTCGGGCGTCGTATACGAGCCTGCGGGGATCGACACGGCTGTCTCGATCGTCGTGTGGGGGATCCTGGCCGTCTTCAGATCTTCGCAACCGGCGGCGGACGCGGCGCCTGTCCAAAGCGGAGATGACAGAGCCGCCGCAGTAGAGACGAGAAGCATACGACACGTCGCTCTGCGAAGATCACCACTCATCCTGTCATTTCCCCCTATTGCCCGCTCCCCGACGACGGGCTTGCGTCCCGATGCCTGTAAGAGACGAGATCATTACGGTCAGGCTTTCTCGCCGGCCTCATCGGCGTCGAGCAGACGCTTGTGACGCGCCAGCGCCATCAGCCTCCTGTCGCGCCATCTGACCCGCTCGGCCAGGTCTTGCTCCGACAGCAGCGCTCGTCGCTGGCCCTCGACCTGGGAGATAAGCTCGGGGCCCCAAGTGCGATGCTGCGTGGTCGATGCGGCGATGCTCGAGTAGAGTCCGCCCAGTCGTTTGGCGTAGTCCGCGATCCCGCCGATCGCATTCAGGTCGATGGTCTCGAATGGACCCATGAACGACCAGCGCAAGCCGAGCCCCTGCGAGACGGTGGTGTCGACGTCCTCGACGGTGGCAATGCCTTCCTCCACCAGGCGCCAGGCCTCCATCAACAACACGCCCTGAAGGCGGTTGAGAATGAACCCTTCGATTTCGCGCGTCATTTCGACCGGCGCCTGCCCGACCTGGACCATCAAGGCCCTTACCCCGAGCATCGTCGCACGCGTCGTCCAGGGCGCCGGCACAAGTTCGACGACCGGTGCAAGGTAAGGCGGGTTGACCGGGTGCGCGACGAGACAGCGCTCGCGACACGCCACGTGGCCGGTGTATTTCGATGCGGGCAAGCCGGATGACGAGCTGCCAACCCACGTGTCCGGGCCGATCACCTGGTCGATCTCCGACATCACCGACTGCTTGACCTCGACGCGCTCCAGCACGCTTTCCTGCACGTAGATCGCCCCGTCGAGTGCTGCGGCGATCGTGGGCTCGACCTTGATGCGGGCGTGGATCGCGGCCGGGTCTTGCACGAGTTCGGCCGCCTGGAGGTCGAGCAGGCTGTCGCCGATCGTGGCGAGAGCACGTTCGGCGACGTCTGGTGCGGCATCGTAGAGCGAGACCTGGAAGCCGGCGCGGGCGAACACGATAGCCCAGCCGCTGCCGACGAGCCCGGTGCCGATGATGGCGATCCGGTCGGTTGCCGTGGCGTCAGACAAGACCGGTGACATCGTAGACGCCTATGATCAGGAACACGGCCAAGGTCTTGATGATCGCTATGGCGAAGATATCGCCATAGGATTGCCGGTGGGTGAGGCCGCAGACGCCGAGCACCGTGATGACGGCGCCGTTATGCGGCAAGATGTCCATCCCGCCACTCGCCATGGCGACGACGCGGTGCATGACCTGCAATGGAATGTGGGCAGTCGTGGCTGCGGCGGCAAATTGCTGACCGAGCGCCGCGAGCGCGATGCTCAGGCCGCCGGAGGCGGAACCGGTGATGCCGGCCAGCGTCGTCGTCGCGACCGCGGCCTTGACCAATGGATTGGGGATGAAGCCGAGCGCGTCGCGAGCCTGGATGAACCCGGGCAGGGCCGCGATGACCGCGCCGAACCCGAACTCCGAGGCCGTGTTGAGCGTGGCGAGCAAGGCGCCGGCCACCGCGGGCCGGGTGCCGTCGTTGAAGCGCCCGCGGATGGCCTTGAAGCCGAAGGCGATCGTCAGGAGAACCCCGACGATCAGGGCCGCCTCGAGTGCCCAGATCGCGGTGACGGCAGGCACCTCGGTGACGAGCGGCTCCGGCAATCCTGGCAGGTGAACGACGTCTCTGGAACCAAAGACGCGCGGGATTTCGATCGTGAACAGCTTGTTGAGTATCCAGACGGTCAGCAGCGGCGCCAGCGCCAGCGGCCATGGCGGGATGGTGCCGGTCGGCACGACGTTGGGCTCGTTGAGGTGATCGTCGCCATAGCCCTCTTGGCCGGCGCGCGCCGCGCGCCACTGCAGGTAGGCCAGGCCGGCGACCAGGATGAACAGCGATCCGATGATGCCCAGGATCGGCGCGGCCCAGGCCGTCGTGTGGAAGAAGGCGGTGGGGATGATATTCTGGATTTGCGGGGTGCCGGGCAGGGCGTCCATCGTGAAGCTGAACGCGCCGAGGGCGAGTGCGGCGGGCATCAGGCGCTTGGGTATCTTGGCGGAGCGGAATAGTTCGACGGCGAACGGATAGACGGCGAAGACGACGACGAAGAGGGATACGCCACCATAACAGAGCAGGGCTGCGACCAGGACGGTGGCCAGAATGGCGCGTTGCGGCCCGACCAGGCGGATGATGGCGACCGTCAGAGATCGCGCGAAACCGCCCATCTCGATCAGGCGGCCGAACACTGCACCGAGAAGGAAGACGGGAAAATACAGCCTGACGAACACGACCGCCTTGGCCATGAACAATCCGGTGAACGCCGTCGGCACCGCGCTGGGCGAGGTGAGCAGCACCGGCAACATGGCGGCCAGCGGTGCGAACAGGATCACGCTGAAGCCGCGATAGGCGAGGGTAATGAGAACGACCAGGCCGAGCAGTGCGATCAATACATCCAACGATGGGGCTCCCCAGAAAAGTGGCTCGGTCGGTCGCCACCTCTACAGAGGTGGCGACCGCTCCGATGTCAATCCGCGTTCGTCAATTACGTCAAAGGATGGTGCGCCTGGCTCTATTGAAGATAGGGGCGCGCCGCCATGGGATTGTTCGTCACCCCGTCATCCTTGCACTCGAAGTTTGCGGCGTCGCTCGTATCGCCCGAGCCTTTGTAGCGAGCGACCTTGGGAAACACGCAGAGCGGCCTGGTCATGGCTGGCGGCTAGCAACACGTTGTGGGTCGGCATCCGCAGGCCCGCCGGGATTGTCGGCGCCGCCGAAGACGTTGGGGCCGGGGCCGGTGAGACAGTGGCCCAGGCCGGGCGCGAGGAACAACCGGAAGAAGGACTGCGTCCGCTTGAGCTGGCTGGAAGTATCGGACGAGTAATCGTGGCGAGCCGCTACACCAGCTTCTGCAGCGTGTTGCGGCCAGAAACCCAGGTTTCCAACTGAGCTCGGTCTTCGGAAGAGAGCAAGATGCAGGCTTGTGCTTCCATCCATACAGATCCGCGCGTCTCAAACTCCGTGGGAACCCTCCTTTAGAAACACTACACTAGGCAGGCAGCCTGCAGGTTGCGTGGATGTGAGTGCGAACAGGATTAAGAAGCCGGTGGGGGCTCGCCAGAGGCATGGATCAAATTCGCACTTGACCGACTTCCTGCAACGTCCTCGCGATCTTGTCGGGAACGTCGATTACCCCCTCAGCTCGGCGCTGGTCCCTTAACGCCGCCGACCGCTCGAACGGAACTCGGACCGGCTTCGAGGCGTCCAGTGGCCGGGTGGCGCGGAGGTCGTCCGCATATTGTGCAACGCGGGCAGGATAATCCTCCCCTGGCGCCAGCAGTTCGGGATCGATCACCAGCAGGAAGAAACCGCAGTCGCTGACGACCGGTGGCGCGGCGGCGGCTCCACACATCATTCCGAGCAGCTGCATCGACATGGCCAGCCCTGACCCCTTATGACCTCCCCAGACGCCGAAAGCTCCCGCTAGAGCCTCGGATGCATCCCGAGTCGGTGTGCCGTCCTTGTCGAAGGCAGTTCCTTCCGGAAGCGGCAACCCCAGGCGCTGTTGCAGCATGACCTCGCCGCTCATCACTGCGGCCGTGCCGATGTCCCAGATCACGGGCACACCGGTGGATGGAAAACCGAAAGCGACGGGGTTGGTACCGAAGCGGCCCTGGGTTCCCCCATGCGGCGCTACCCGTTGCGGGCCGCTACCGCCGATCATCCCGGCGAAACCGGCCTGGGTTACCTTTTCCAGGTAGTACGAGTACATGCCGGTATACCAGGTTTCCTTGGCTCCGATGACGGCCAATCCTGTCGATCTCGCCTTTGCAATTCCCATCTCGGTCGCCTTCGCCGCGACGAGATAGCCCACCTGATCGCCGCCATCGAGCGACGCCGACACCGCCGTCTCCTTGATGATCGTAATGGGCCGCCGGGGTTGGTCGCTGGCCCGTATCCGCTCGACGATGGAGACGGCGCGCGCCAGTCCACCGAAGGAGAGGCCGCGCAACTCGCAGTCGATCAGGTGGTCGGAGATCGTATCCGCCTCCTCGTCCGTGTGGCCGACGGCCTGCATCGCTGCACGCGCCAGAAGTCTCGCCTGTTCTATCGTTATGATCATCGCAGCCTCATTACGTTCCTCAAAATAGACCCGGCGCGATCAGAAGAACGTCACGGTGCCCAGCAGGACGTTGAACGCGCTTCCCGTCCTGCTCGTGTAGGTGACGCTGGTCGGGTTGTTTATGACGCTGAAGCCGCCGTTGAGGTTGACGCCGGGAAGGACGTGCGCGCTGTACGACACGGTTACCGCCTTGCTGTCATGATGCGCCAGGTTGCCGGCCGCCTGCGCGGCATCCACCAGATGGCCGCTGAACACGTTGTCGGTAAAGACGAAGTTGAGCTGGTCGCGCGGACGCCCGGGGATGAGCCCGAAGCCATAGATCCGAGCCTCGTAATACTGGTAGAACCGGTTCAGGTTAGGCGGCGCGTAATATGTCGAGAAGCCGACATACAGTCCCTGGGCGGCGGTCCGGGCCGAACCTGGTGACTTCTGCCAGAGCTGGCGATCGGCCAGCAAGTATAGCCCATAATTATGATCCGATGTTTCACCGGTCCTGGCGTAGTCGGTGTAGTTGCTGCTGGTGTAGCTGGCGGCAGCCCGTATCCAGGTCTGCGGCGCGCCGGGCGCTGCGGCCCTGCGATAGCCTGCCTCGTTGAAGACCCAGACTCCGGCGTTGGGGACGTCGAAGTGGAGTCCGTAATTATTCTCGGCATGCTCGGTTACGATGCCGCCTGGACTGAGGGCTCGCGACACACCGATCTTGTCGTAGAAATACTTCGCCGGATGGAGGGTGATGTCTATAGAGGGTGTGGGATAGACCGTCGTATTCTCGCCTCCCTCGGTGATGACGCTCCCGTTTGGCCCGAACACGCCGCCGGCAAGGCTTCCGCCGACATAGGTGCCGAGGAACTCCACACTCTGTCCGATGTACCCTACTTTGACTTCGGCTAGGCCATGGAACAGCGTCTGGTAGTAGGTCAGCTCCGACAAGCCGATCGAATTCGGGCCGAGAGGCGTCCAGTTGCTGCGGAAAAAGATGCCGCCTAACACGATCTGACCGTCCGGAATGCCATAGCGACCGAGATCATAGGTCAGGTAGCCGAAGTTGATGGACTGGTAAGTCGGCAACTGCCCATTGTACAACTGGTTCTGCCGTCCCCGAACGCCGGGGGCAGGTAGCCCATGCCGAAGTATGTTGTCCTGGAAAGCGTCGTTGGTGAAGCCGACGTAGCCGATTCCCAGATCGGCCAGGTCTTTGCGTAAGCCGAACAGACTCGGGTCGATCGTATCCTCCGGTGGAGGAAGTGGCACCGTCCAACCCTTCAAGCGCAGCGGATCGTAGATGCCAAACTCGTCTTCCACGCGCGGGGGCGGCGGCACCGTTGTCTGTAGGGTGGGAAACGGATTGCTGGCCTGCGCCAGCTGGACATCCTGAGCAGTGGCGCGAGATACGGGTGCGACAAGACCGACGCCTGTCAGGCAGAGGCAAGCCAGAGGCAGGTTCCTCTTCCGAGGAAAGCGTGACACTCGTTTCAAGCCAGTTTTGATGCTTTCAATCATAACGTTCCTCGGATTTTGTTCAGCCACATGCCGGAATAAGACCGTGGCTGCTTTTGTAGATTTCGACTGGAAGTCCCGACACTGACGTCAGGTTATCCGTGCGGAGCCGTCCGGTAATTCGAGACGGGCGGTGCGACGAACGCGCTCATGTCCGGTGTCGCGATGGGCCTTCGCGTCAACGTGAGACTGCTCACGCCACCAGCGACGAGAAGGACGCCGGCGATGTTGAAGGTCAGGTTGTAGCTTCCGGTCAGCGCTACGATGTAGCCGGTCGCGATCGGCGCCACGATCGCGAACGCCACGCCGGCGGCGATCAGTATGCCAATCGCCGTGCCTGAGTCCGCCTTGTTCGGAAGCAAGTCGATCGTCAGCGCCTGGTTCAGGGAGCCGGCGGCTCCCACACCCGCCATCGACAGCGTGAGAATAATCTCGATCACTGCGAGGCTGTTGACCCAAGGCAGCAACAGAATGATCGCGGCGCTGAAGAGGGTCAGCGCCACCGCAACCCGGCGATCACCGCGCTGAACGTTTCTTTGGCGCAAGAACCGGTCGCTCAGACGGCCATACACGATGATCAGGATGGCAGCCCCCAGGTAGGGGATCGCGGTGAAGAGTCCAGTTTCCTTGGTCGAGAGGCCCTTGGTCACCTTCAGGTAGGTGGGCAGCCAAGTCAGGAACAGGTAGAGCGTGTAGCCGTGAAACGCCTGGGTGAGCATCAGGCCCCACATGGTCCTGGACCTGAGCAGGCCGCCGAGACCGCTGCGCGCCATAAGGTTGGCGGACTGGTCCGTCCCGGCCCCGGTTGCCGCAAGGATGACGGCCCGCTCCTGCTCGTTGAGCAGACGGCTGCGCCCGGGGGAGCTGTAGAGGGCCATCCAGAAGGCCAGCCAGATCAGGCCCAGGAAGCCGATCACGAGGAAGGCGGTTCGCCAGCCGGCTGCCTCTATAATGGCAGCGGCCAGGATAGCTCCCAGGGCCGGCCCGACATAGGGACCGGCCCCCTGCATCGTGAAGGCGAGGCCGCGTTCCCCCGGCGGGATCCACTCCCGGATGACCTTGCCGCAGGTGGGGAAGGACGAAGCTTCCCCGACCCCCATGACCAGCCGCGACATCAGCAGCGAGAGAAAGCTCCAGGTGAGGCCGCTCGCCACTGTGGCCAAGGCGAACAGGGCCACACCGATGGCGCTCACCCTGCGGGTCTCGAAGCGATCGAACGCCATGCCCCAAGGGATCAGCGTCAAGAGGTATAACCACCCGAAGCTGGACAGCAGGTAGCCAAGCTGCACCGGCGACAGCGAGAACTCCGTAACGAGCCGGGGTGCCGCGACCGAGAGCACGATACGGTCCATGTAGGCAATCATCGTCAAGGAGAAGATGAGCGCGTAGATTATGAATTTCGCTTTAGTCTTCAAAACGTTTCCCTTCCGGCCCTTGGGGCCTGTCGTTGGTGACGCGCCACCTACCCGAAAATTAGCCTGCCCTGGCCAGCAACCCTCTCCCGATGACGTTGGCCTGGATCTCCGCAGCGCCCTCGAAGATGTTCAGGATCCGCGCGTCGCACAGCACGCGGCTGATCTCGTATTCCAGTGCGTAACCGTTGCCGCCATGCACCTGAAGGCTCGCGTCGGCGTTGCTCCACGCGACGCGCGCGGCCAGCAGCTTCGCCATGCCCGCCTCGATGTCGCAACGATGCCCCGCATCCTTCACCCTGCCGGCATGGTAGGTGAGCTCGCGGGCGATCACGGTCTCCACCATCATCATCGCCAGCTTGTCGGTGATGCGGGGGAATGCCACGAGGTTCTTGCCGAACTGCTTGCGGTCCAGGGCATACTTGATCGCGAGGTCCAGCGCGCTCCGGGCGACGCCGACCGCGCGCGCGGCGGTCTGGATGCGCGCGCTCTCGAAGGTCTGCATCAACTGCCGGAAGCCCGCACCTCCCTCGCCGCCGAGAAGCTGCTCGCCGTCGACTGGGAAGTCCTCGAACGACAGGACGTACTCCTTCATGCCGCGATAGCCGAGCACCTCGATTTCGCTGCCGGACAGTCCGGCATCGGGAAAGTCCTCGTCCTGGTTGCCGCGGGATTTGGCGGCGAGGAAGATCGACAGGCCGCCGAAGCCCGGCTTGTCCTCGCTGCGCGCGATGACCGTCATCAGGTCGCTGCGCGCGGCATGCGTGATCCAGGTCTTGGATCCGGTGATGCGCCAATCTCCAGCCTCGGATCGCCGCGCCCGTGTCCTCGCCGAGGCGAGGTCGGAGCCGGTGTCAGGCTCGGTGAAGACGGCGGTGGGCAGGATCGCCCCCGAGGCGATGCCCGGAAGCCAGCGCCGCTTCTGCTCCGGGGTGCCGTTGGCGCCGATCAGCTCGCCGGCGATCTCCGAGCGGGTGCCGAGCGAGCCCGCGGCGATCCAGCCCCGGCTCAGCTCCTCCGACACCACGCACATGGCGAGCTTGCCCAGGCCGAGGCCGCCGTATTCCTCTTCGATGCCGATGCCGAACACGCCCAGCTCGGCCATCTCGGCGATCAGCCCATCCGGGATGAGCGTGTCGGCGAGATGCCAGGCATGGGCGCCCGGCACGATCCGCTCCTCGGTGAACTGGTGGAACTGCACGCGGATCGCATCCAGGAGCTCGTCGTCCAGGCTGTCGTCGGGACGCCAGCCGTCCGCGAGGTGGCCGGCGAGCCGGCGGCGGGTCTCGGCGACGTTGCCGTTGCGGATGAACCACCTGACCGCGGGATCGTCGGCCAGCGATCGCGCGGCATCCTCGGTGTCCAGGTCGCCGGGACGCAGGATCTCGTTCTGGCTCAGCGGCAGGCCGCCGATCAACTGGAGCAGGTACTCGCCGAAGCCGATCCGCACCAGCAGGCGCTCGCCGTCCCCGAAGCCCTCCCTGCCGGCCAGCCGCGATCCCCAGGCCGCCAATTGGTCCAGTCCCTCGACCGTCGTCGCGACCCAGGCGAGACCATGGACCCGGCGCTGTTCGGCCTCCACCAGGGCGGTCTCGACCTTGCCGCCGGGCGCCACCACGGCGAGGCAGGAGGATCGAACCCGAGCCAAATAGGTGCGGGCCGCCTCGACCGCGGTGCCGCACAGAACACGCAGGTCGGGCTCCGCCTGCGCTTGAAGAAGTTCGAAATCGACGTTGTCCATGTCTGTCTGCCTCCAATCGACCTGGTTCATGCGATCAGGCCGGCATCCCGGAGCCGCGCGATCTCGTGGCCGGGTAGATTCAATATCGTCGCGAGCACGTCCTCGGTGTCCTGCCCCAGGACCGGCGCGGGCCGGGGTGTTGCGCGGGCGTTGCCGGGTATCGACGCCGCCGGTCCCGGCGTGAGGTAGCGGCCGCCCGGGTGATCCACCGGCGCCAGCATCGGGTTGCCGGCCGACAGGGACGGATCGCGCGCGACCGCCTCGGCCAGGGTCTGGTACGGGCCCCAGCAGACGCCGCGGCGCTCGAACTCCGGCGCCAGCTCGGCGCTGTCACGGCCGGCGAATGCCTCGGCGAAGATCGGGGTGAGCCGCTCGCGATGCTGGAACCGGAGTCCCTCGTCGGCCGCGAAGCTCACGCCGCACTCTGCCTCGACCGCCGCGACGGGCACCTCGATGCCGAGCGTCGCGATCAGGCCGCTCCATTGCCGGGGCGTGATCGCCACCACCATCAACCGCTTGCCGTCGCGGGTGACGAAGTCCCGGCCGAACGCCCCGAACAGGTCGTTGCCGGTGCGCACCCGGTCCTGCCCGGTCAGCGACACCTCGGCGATCATGCCGAGGTTGCCCATCGCCGCGATCGCGATGTCGGACAGCGGCAGCCGGATCTCGCATCCCTGTCCGCCGTCGCGCCGCGACCGCTCGGCCGACACCAGGCTGAAGGCGGCATAGGCGCCGGCCAGCAGGTCCCAGGCCGGCAGGACGTGGTTGACCGGATCCGGCCGATCCTGCGGGCCGGTCATCAGAGGGATTCCGACCGCGGCATTCACGGTGTAGTCCACCGCCTGGCGCCCATCCGGCCAGCCCATCACGCGCACGCAGATCAGGTCGGGCCGCAGCGGCTTGAGCCGTTCGTAGGAGAGGAAACCCGACGCGGGGAAGTTGGTCACGAACAGCCCGGCGTCATCCCCGGGAGCGGTGATCAGCGCGACCGCCAGCTCCCGCCCCTCGGGACGCGACAGGTCGAGCGCCACCGACCGCTTGCCCTTGTTCAGGCCTTCCCAATACAGGCTGCGCTCCGGCTTGCCGGACGCGCCGCCCGATAGCGGCCAGCGGTTATAGTCGGGACCGCCGCCGAGCTGGTCGATCCGGATGACCTCGGCGCCCATCTGCTCGAGATACAGGGTGGCGGACGGGGCGGCGATGAAGGAGGCCGCCTCCACCACGCGGAGGCCGCGAAGAAGCTCATACATGGATCAGTCCCGCCAGGAGCCGTGAGGGAGTTCGACACCGCGCCGCGCCGCCGCCAGCGCCGCCACGAGGCCTGCCCGGTCGAAGGGCCGGCAGTAGGCGGGCATCGCGCGCTGGAACCTCCAGCCTTCCTCGAGCGGACCCGCATCCACGACGTCGAAGCCGAAGCGGTCATGCAGGTCGGCCGCGAGCGCCTTGGCCTTCGCGTCATCGCCGGCGATCGGCAGGGCGCGGCGTCCGGGCGTGCCGGGCGGATCGCCGCCGGCCAGCAGGTCCTTCTGCAGGATGGCGTTGAACGCCTTTACGACCACAGCACCCGGCAGGCGGGCGGCGACCAGGCCGCTGGTGGTGGCCTCCTCGCGGTCGAGGATCGGCACCGGGCCGTCCCGGTCGGGATAGTAATTGGCGGCGTCCAGCACGACCTTGCCCGCCAGCGGCGCCGGCGCAAGCATATCCACGGCGTGGAAGGGGACGGCGATGGCCACGACCTCGCCGAACGAAGCGGCCTCTTCGGCCGTGCCGGCGCGGCAACCGATCGCCACGGTCGTGCTGCCGAGCGTGCGCGGCCCGCGCGAATTGCTGATCATCACGTCGAGTCCGGCCTTTACGGCACGCGTCGCCAGTGCCCGGCCGATGAAACCCGCGCCCAAAATGCCGAGCTTCATCGTCCCAGGATGGCGGCGCTCTTGTGCCCGCCCCCGCCGCCGCTGGTGACCATGCTCAACGCCGCGCCCTCGACCTGGCAGGTCGAGCTGCCGCGGACCTGCCGCACCGCCTCGATCACCAGGTTCATGCCGTGCAGGTAGGCCTCGGAGAGCAGGCCGCCGGCGGTGTTGGCCGGCAGCCGCCCGTCCGGCCAGGACAGGCTGCCATCGGCGATGAACCCGCCGCTCTCGCCGCGCCCGCAAAAGCCGTAATCCTCGAGCGCCATCGGGATCAGGCCGGTGAAGGCGTCGTAGATCTGGGCGACGTCGATGTCCGCCGGCGTCACGTCGGCCTGCTCGAACACCAGCCGGGCGACCGCGGTCGAATTCACCGTGGCGTAGTCCTCGATCGGCATGTTGTGGGTCCCCATCGGCCCCAGGCTCCAGCCGGGTCCGCTGGCCTGTGCCACGCCGAGCAGCCGCGCCGGCACCTGCCGGAGGTCGCGCGCTCGTTCCGCGCTGGTCACGAGCACCGCGCAGGCACCGTCCGTCTCGAGGCAGCAATCATAGAGGTGGAAGGGATCGGCGATCATCCGCGCGGCGAAGTAGGTGTCCCGGTCGAGCGGGATGCCGTGCATGATGGCGTCCGGGTTGCGTTGCGCGTGGCGGCGGAAGGTGAGGGCGACCTCGGCCAAATGCTCGCGACTGGTTCCGTAGAGGTGCATGTGGCGCTTGGTTGTCAGCGCCGTCATCTGCGCCGGCGAGAACAGGCCGAACGGGTTGAAGAACGATCCGAAGGTCGGCCGCGCACGCGCCTGGCCGTAGCGCTCGTACTGGCCCTGGCAGATCGAGCGATACACCACCGCATTGCGGCACAGGCCGGTCGCGACCGCCATGGCCGCGTTCATCACCGCCGCCACGCAGCCGCCGCCGCCGCCGCCCCAGATGATGGAGGAATGCCGCAGCTCGGGTATGCCCAGCGCCGCCTGAACCAGCACCGGCTCGTGGCGCTCGAAGCCGAACGAGGTGAAGCCGTCGACCTCGTCCAGCGGCACGCCGGCATCCTCGGCCGCCTTCTGGATCGCCTCCAGGCAAAGACTGAGCTCGGTGCGGTCGCCCAGCGTGCCACGCTTGCCGTAACGCGTTTGGCCGATGCCCACGATCGCGGTGCGGCCGGCAAGACCCTGGCCGTTACGCATGGGCACTACTCGCCAACGGAACGAACCGTGGAAGGTTCAGGCCGTCCGCCGTGGTGTCCCAGCGCAGCTCGACGCGCAGGCCGATCGCCAGATCCTCGTTGGCGATCTCCATGACGTTGGTCACCAGCCGGACGTCGCCGGCGCCGTCCAGCAGCACCACGGCAATGTTGTAGGGCGCACGGCCACGCAGGGCCGGGTGGGTGGGATGGGCGGCGATGGTGTAGCTGAACACCTCGCCGGTGCCGGGCACCGCCACCCACTCGGTATGCGTGGAGCGGCAGCGGGCGCAGATCGGGACCGGCGGGTGACGGAAGGCCAGGCAGTCCGCACAACGCTGGATCAGCAGCTCCTGCCGCTTGCAGCCATCCCAGAACGGCGCCTCGTCCGGGCTCGGCAACGGCGGCGGCATGGCATCGGGCAAGTAGCTCATGGAAACCACAATGCCCGGCAGCGGACCTCACCGCCCCATACGATCTTGTTCTTGAAGCTATGTCGCGATTGTCTAGTTCGACCCTGTCCGGCGCGGCTAAGGCTCCAACTCCGCCGACGCCGAACGGGAACGTCACAAGTATGGAATCTGCGATCTTCGAGCGCGACCTGCGATCTCGCACCCTGTCCCGCATACTGGAGTTCGCGGCGCACGAGCATGGCGAGCGTCCATTCCTGCGCATGTCGGGATCAGGCGAATGGATGACCCACGCCGGTGCGTCGCGGTCGGCACGGCGGCTCGCCGGCGCCCTGCAGAGGCTCGGGATCGGCCGCGGCGATTACGTCCCGATCATGCTGCCGAACGGGATCGAGTACGCGCTTAGCTGGTTCGCGGTCAACCTGCTCGGCGCCGCCTATGTCGGGATCAACACCAGCATGGTGGGCGAGCTGCTGGCCAACCAGCTCACGATCGCCCCCGCCCGGACCTGGATCGTGCATGCGGAGTTCCTGCCCTTGTTGGGAAGGCTTCCGGCAGCGCTCCCCGAGACGCTGGAGTCGATCGTCGTGGTTGGCTTGCCTCCGGATGAGCGAGGCGACGCTCCCCGCCTTGTGCGGTTCGAGAAGCTGCTCGAGGCGGCCGAGCCGTTCGTGCCCGGCGACGCGACCACGCAGCCGCTCCACTCCGACATCTGCACCCTCACCTTTACGTCGGGCACCACGGGGCCATCCAAGGCCGTGATGGTGCCGCACAGCCACGCCGTCACCACCGCGCTTAACTTCATCCGCGGCGTCGGGATGACGGCGGACGACGTGCTGTACACGCCGTTGCCGTTGTTTCACGGCATGTCGAGCCGCATGGGGCTGCTGCCGGCGCTGCTCGTCGGCTGCCGCGTCGTCCTCGGCAGCCGCTTCAGCGGCACCCGCTTCTGGAGCGAGGTGATCGAGGCCGACGCCACGGTGGCCCAGATCATCTTCAGCATCCCCGGGGTGCTTCTCGCCCAGCCGCCGAGCCCGAACGACCGGGCGCACCGGGTCACGCGGATGATGAACGCGCACCACAACGAGGCCTTCGAGCAGCGGTTCGGGGTACAGCTGATCGAGGCGTTCGCCATGTCCGAGATCGGGACGGTCATCTCAACCCCATACGGCGAGCGGCGGCCGGGCTCGGCCGGACGCGTCCATCCGGATTGGGAGGTCGAGCTCATGGATGAGGACGGCAACATCCTGAGCGAGAACGCGACCGGGGAGATCGTCTGCCGTCCGCGCAAGCCGGGCCTGATGATGCTCGGCTACCTCAAGCAGCCGGAGCGGATGGTCGAAGCCACCCGCGACCTCTGGTTCCACACCGGCGACATCGCCCGCCGCGACGCCGACGGCTATTTCTGGTTCCTGGACCGGGCCCGGGAGCGGATCCGGCGGCGGGGCGAGAACATCTCGTCGCTGGAGATCGAGGACATCGTCAGGCGTCATCCGGACATCGCCGACGCAACCGTCGTGGCGCATCCCGCATCCGCCGGCGAGGATGATATCCGGCTGCTGATCGTTCCGAACCCCAGTACCCTGATCCTGGCTCACGAAATCCACGGCTGGATGCAGGGTCACATGCCGCGGTTCATGGTGGCCCGCTATATCGAGATCGTGTCCAGCCTGCCCTATACGGCGACGAGCAAGGTGGAGAAGAACCGCATCATCGCCGCTGGTCTCGGAGCCGGGGCGTGGGATGCCGAGCTGGCACTGCTTCCATCGGGTAGTGACAACCGGCTCTAGCTCCGGAAGCCTCCATCCTGGAGACGGCCAGGATCTTGGAAATAAGAGCGGTAGGTGAACATTGAGAAGCGGAGTATGGCGATGGTGAATTTAGGCACCCTAATGACCGCAGTGAAAGACTGCGCGTTGGATGATAAACCCGCTTCCCTCACGCGGGAGTCCGCCCGCTGGTTGAAGCGACAGCTTTCAAAGGAAATTGCGCCTGAAGCGACGGAGATGGTCGCTCTCTGCGTGATGGATTTTCTTTCGAGTTGCATCGATGCGTTGAGCGCTCCTACCGGACGCAATATCGCGCAATTCATTGGACGCAACAGCGGACGGGCGGAAGCTCTTCAGTTCGGCATCACCGATGACATCCGTGCCGTCGATGCGGCATTTGGCAACGCGGCACTCGGCCATAGCCTGATCCGGGACGACATCGATGTCGCCAGCGGCAGCCACCTTGGTGTTATCATTGTTCCAGCGCTGTTGGCGTTTGCCCAGCGCGAGCGGCTTTCCGGAAGGCAATTGTTGCAAGGGCTTCTGGCAGGTTACGAAGCCTGTGCGCGGCTCGGAGAAGTGATGGTGAAGTTTCGCCCCGCTCAACAGCGGCACTTTCGTCCCTCGGGCGTGGTTGGAGCCTTCGGCGTAGCGGCCGGCCTGGCGGCAGCCGCACACGCCCAAGAGGACATCGCAGTGTCGGCACTGGGTTTTGGGGTCGATTTCGCCAGCGGCCTCAACCAATGGGCCTGGTCGGGCAGCCAGGAAATCTTCATCCACGCGGCTCGTTCGGCCAGCAGCGGGATTTCGGCTTTCGACCTCGCTGCGAGCGGGTTGAAGGCCTCGGATCATATACTCGAAGGCCCTGACGGGCTTTTTGCGGCTCATGGCCTTCGCGACGGTGCCGCGGCCGCTTTCGCCGAAACGCTGCTTGATCCGGCGGACCGGGTCCTGTCCACCCGATTCAAGCGCGTTCCGGGGTGCGCCGCCATACAGGCTCCGATCGGCGCGGCATTGGCTCTGGGCAAACACCAGGCATACTCATCCGATCTCGTACGGCACATAGAAATCCGTGTGAAGCCCGGTTCCAAGGCTAATCCAGGCTGCGATTACGCGGGGCAGTTCAGCAGCACCCAGCAATCGAAAATGAGCCTGCAATATGGCGTTTGCTCGGCTCTCCTGTACGGCCGCGTCGATGAGAGCACATATCTCAGGTTCGATGATCCCGATCTGGCAAGTTTGATTGCGATGAGCGAGGTCGTGGGCGTTGCCGAGTTCGAGACTCGTTCGCCGACCTATCGAACGGACATTCTCGTGACGTTGGCCAATGGTCAGAGCTTGTCCGAAGGACTGCCGGATGCCCCCTGGCTGAACGCGATGGAGGTGGAAGCGAGATTCCGAAAGACAATCGACGCCGCCTCGAACGGAGCATTGGCGGACGAGATCGCGAACACATTGCGAAACCTGGAGCATGAGACATCCGCGAACCCGTTGTTCGACCTGCTCTCGCTGCTACGTACGTCGCAGGTGTCGCGACTTAAGGAGTCATAGAAATGAATACCAAAATTATTGGGTTGAACCAGGAACTCGTTGACTATATCGCGATCAAACGGATTCTTGATCTCTATATGTCCGCGCTCGATCGTCGGGATCTGGAAGATATGCGTCTTTGCTTCACGGACGACGCCGACCTACATTATCATGCGGATCTGGAAGATGCCAGCAAGGGCGACCATCGGGTCGGAGGCCAGTCCTTCGCGGGACCGCCGTTCGATCGTCTGGCAAAGCTCGCATCGACAAACCACACGATGTCGAATTCGGTGATAAAGATCGATGGCGATCGCGCCACAGCGGACTCTCGTGGTTTCACCTATCTTCTTAACGGCGAAGCAGGCGAAGTCTCGATGCGGGCGGTTCGCTACCTGGACGACCTGGTCCGAACGCCTGACGGGTGGCGCATCACGCGCCGTCGGCATATTCCGCAGATTCAGTTCGAGGTTCGGGCGAGCGCGATCCGGATGCCGGGACGGGTCGAGGCGGAAAAATCCTGACTGACCTATGCGCACGCTCGGCAGCGCGTAACCGGTTTTCCAGATATCCACTTAATCAAGCGCCGGATGATGCGGCTCTACGATCTGGGACGATACACGGACAGGAGGCTCGGAAGCAGCTCGCTGCCGGCGACGTTCTCGGAGACGAGCTTTTGCATGATGTCTTGCAGGGGAACGAGCCTGGGATCGCCAGTGAGCACGGACCGGCTGATGACGCTCATGGTCCGCCGTATGTGAGGCCGGACCGCGATGGCCTCGAATTCGCCGCCTGCTTCCAGTGGCTGGACCCGCTTGCTCGGCATCAGGCTGTAGCCGAAGCCGGACTTCACGAGTTGCATGATCATCAGGGCGCCGTTGGCCTCCAGGGCCGGCTTGAAGCGCAGGTGCCGCCTATCGAATGCAGTGTCGACCGCCACGCGGATCGCATACCGTTGCGAAGGCATGATGATCGGAAAATCCGCGAGATGCTCCACTCTGAGAAAGCTTCCCTTTGGATATTTGCCGAAGATGCTTCCGGCCGCCCCGACCAGCCACAGGCTGTCGACCCAGAGCTGAACATAGGTCAGCTCGGCGTGCGGATGCGTCGGGGCGTCGGCGACCGCGACGTCGATCTGTTCGTTCAGAAGCCCGTCGAACATGTCGCCACTGTGACCCTCTGTGAGTTCCAGGGTCACATCCGGCTGCGTCTCTCGGTACTTCTTCAGTAGCTGCGGAGCGAGGATCGGCCCGAGCGGCGCCTGGATGCCGATCCGCAGCGTGCCGACTGCATGCTCGGCATATTTCGCCATCTCGAGACGCATCTCGTCGAAATCATGCGCGAACCTGATGGCGCGTTGAAGCAGTACCTTTCCGGCTTCCGTCGGCGTGACGCCGCGTGCGGTGCGACGCAGGAGCTGCACGCCGAGCGCATGCTCCATCTTCTGGATCTTGCGGCTGAGCGCTGGCTGGGCAATGCGCAGCTTGGCCGAAGCTTTGGACAGGGTGCCGCTTTCGGCAATGGTCCTGAAATGATCCAGATCCTTGATGTCCAAGGGGAAAGAGCTCCTTCGTGCCTGTCCGCCGGATCTGCCGCATCGCCGATTACGACCGCCCGAACCAGCTCCTCGCGCAAGAAGGCCTCAGCAATACGATCCGTGTGCGTGCTGCGCGATCCGCGCGACGGTCATATCTGAAATGTCTTTATGCATCACCGAAAAGCAATCGCAGCTATGCCCGATAGGCATTACTGCTTCGTAAGCCTGGATGGCAAGGGATGTAGCATACGTATCCAGCGGCCTCCCACGAGACGAGCGCGACATGGCGACCGAAATTACCTGCTGTTCCGCACACCGCAGCGAACTGGGCGAGGGGCCGCTTTGGGATCCGGAGACCCAGACTTTGTTCACGCTCGACTGCATGTCGCGCAAGCTCCTGCGCTGGTCGCCGGACGGGCATGAGCGGGAGTACCCGCTGAAGCGCACGCCCGGCTCTTTCGCGCTTCGCGTGGGAGCGGCTGGAATGCTGATGGCGAACCGCCGCAGCCTGGCGCTCCTGGACCTTGAGACGGGATCGCTGGAAGACATCTCCACTCCGGCTGTCGATTTCGACCGGGAGCTGTTCAACGACGGAAAGTGCGACCGGCGTGGACGCTTCTGGGTAGGCACGATGGATCGCGAGACCGCCCGCCCCGTGGGTGGGCTCTATCGCGTGACCCCGGACCTCCGCTGCGAGCGGATGGATGACGGCATCACCCTGTCCAACGGCATCGCCTGGAGTCCCGACGACCGGACCATGTACCTGTGCGACTCCCGGCCCGGCCACATCTGGGCCTACGACTACGACCTGGATGCCGGCGTTGCGAGCAACCGGCGCATGCATGTGGATTTCAGCTCGCGCGCCGGCCGGCCCGACGGCTGCACCGTCGATGCCGAGGGTGGCCTGTGGGTCGCGGAGATCGCGGCCGGGCAGGTGGTGCGGTTCGCGCCGGACGGTCGCGAGACCGCCGCGATCCGGGTGCCGGTATCCAGGCCGACGAGCGTCATGTTCGGGGGCGCCGACCTGCGCACGCTGTTCATTACCAGCATGCGGCACGGCCTGTCGGACGCCGAACGGCAGGCCGAGCCGCTGGCGGGCGCCACGTTCGCGGTGGATGCGGGCGTCGCGGGACTGCCCGAGCCCAGGTTCGCCGGCTGAAGGGCCGGCGGCCGGTCCGAAGCCGCCGCCATTCGCCCTGCCCGGGACCATTCCGAGGAGAAGAACCTTGCACAATCGCGTATCTGGTCCTCCCGAAAGCCTTCGGCTTCGCGACCCCTCGCTGTTCCGGGAAGCGAACCTGATCGGTGGCGAATGGGTGCAGGCCGGTGATGGTGCCCGCATTGTCGTGACCAACCCGGCGACCGGCGAAGTCATCGGCCAGGTCCCGTCATTGTCCCGCTCCGATATCGCCCGCGCCATTAAGGTCGCGCATGATGCCTGGGCCGGGTGGCGGTCCCGGACCGCCAGGGATCGCGCCCTGATCCTGCGGCGCCTGTTCGACCTCATGATGGAGAACAGAGAGGACCTGGCGCGGATCATCACTCTCGAGCAGGGCAAGCCAATCGAGGAGGCGCGCGGTGAGGTCGCCTATGCCGCCGGCTTCATCGAGTGGTTCGGGGAGGAAGGCAAGCGCGTCTACGGCGACACCATCCCGGCGCACCGGCCCGGCAACCGGATCATCGTGCAGAAGCAGCCGATCGGGGTGTTCGCCGCCATCACTCCCTGGAACTTCCCCCTGGCGATGATCACGCGCAAGGCGGGACCCGGCTGGGCGGCCGGCTGCCCGGGCGTGATCAGGCCGGCGGACGAGACACCGTTCTCGGCGCTGGCGCTGGGCGTGCTGGCCGAGCGCGCGGGCATGCCGCCCGGCGTCTGCAACGTGGTCACCGGGGATCCGGTCGAGTCCGGGCGCGAGCTCTGCGAGAACCCGCTGGTGCGCAAGCTGTCCTTCACGGGCTCGACCCGGGTTGGGGCGCTGCTGCTGGCGCAGTGTGCGCCCACGATCAAGAAGACCAGCATGGAGCTGGGCGGGAACGCCGCGTTCATCGTGTTCGACGACGCCGACCTCGATGCGGCGGTCGAGGGCGCCATGCGGTCCAAGTACCGCAATTCCGGCCAGACCTGCGTGTGCAGCAACCGCATCCTGGTGCAGGACGGCGTGTACGACGCCTTCGCAACCAAGCTCGCCGCTTCCGTCGAGCGGCTGCAGGTCGGGAACGGGCTGGAGGACGGCGTCACCCAGGGACCGCTCATCAGCGAGAACGCGGTGCGCAAGGTGGAGGCGCACATCTCCGACGCGCTGGCTCGCGGAGCGCGCGTGCTGACGGGCGGTGGGCGGCACCATCTCGGCCATGGGTTCTTCCAGCCGACCGTCCTGACGGAGGTTCCGAGTCAGGCCCTGATCTTCTCGGAGGAGACCTTCGGTCCGGTGGCGCCGCTGGTGCGGTTCGGAAGCGAGCGGGACGCCATCGCGTTGGCCAACGACACCGAGTTCGGCCTGGCCGCCTACTTCTACAGCCGCGACGTCGGCCGGGTGTTCCGAGTCGCGGAAGCACTGGAGGTCGGCATGGTCGGCATTAACGAGGGGCTGATCTCGACGGAAGTGGCGCCATTCGGAGGGATCAAGTCTTCCGGACTTGGGCGTGAGGGATCGCGCTATGGCATCGAGGACTATCTCGAGATCAAGTACCTGTGCCTTGGAGGCATTGGAGAGGCCTGAACCCGATCGTGCAGCGGATTGATGTGATTGCCAGCTTGTGGATGCGCCCGACATGACCTTCCCGCCATCGCTCGACATCGACCATCTGAAAGGCTGGATCGGCCGCACCGAGACCGCGCATGACGTCGTCTCGGTGCGGCTGGTCCGCGAGCTCGCCGCCACGCTGGACATGGACCGGCCGGAACCGGTTCCCGGCGAGACGGCGCCGGTCGCCGTGCACTGGTGCCTCGCACCTCCCGCCGCGCGCGCCTCCCTCGTCGGCCCGGACGGGCATCCGCAACGCGGCGGCTTCCTGCCGCCGGTGCCGCTGCCTCGCCGGATGTGGGCGGGCGGCACGCTGCAGATCGAGGACCGGCTGCGCGTGGGCGACGTCGTGGAGCGGCGGTCCCGCATCGAGGACGTGACGCTGAAGGAGGGCCGCAGCGGGGTGCTGTGCTTCGTTGCAGTAGGCCACGAGGTTCTCACCGAGCGCGGCCTGGCGATCCGCGAGCGCCAGGACATCGTCTATCGGGAGGCCGATCCGGCCGCGCCCGCCGTGCCGGCGATCGGAGCGCCGCTGTCCCGGACACCGGACGAGGCACGGTGGCACGAGGACCTGCTGGCCGACGCCGTGACGCTGTTCCGCTACTCCGCGCTCACCTTCAACGGGCACCGCATCCATTACGACCGCGACTACGCGACGCGGACGGAAGGCTATCCCGGACTGGTCGTGCATGGACCGTTGCAGGCCACCCAATTGCTGGAGCTGGCCACGTCGATCCGCGGAACGGCGCCGCGCGAGTTCAGGTTTCGGGGGTTGAAGCCCCTGTTCGACTTCATGCCCTATCGTTCTTGCGCCAAGGATATAGCCGCTGGCCTGCAGCTATGGATCGAGAACGGCGATGCCGTGCGGTCGATGGAAGCGGAGGCGCGCTGGTGATTGGTACCTGCATCACTCCGCTCTTCGTCCCCGCCGACAGGCCGGAGCGTTTCTCCAAGGCCGCGGCGCGGGCGGCACTCGGAGCCTCTGACATCGCCACCCTCCGGGTCCCAGTGATAGTGCGCGTGAACGGTAGCGCCACAGAGCATTACGAGGCCGATGTCGCCTGCATCGCGGCGCTGCCGGTGGCCGGAGCGATGCTGGCGAAGGCGGAGTCGGCGGCGCAAGCCGTCCGTCTTGCCGAACGGCCCGGCGGCCGTGAGGTGGTGGCGCTGATCGAAACGGCGCGCGGCCTCGCCGCCGCGCGCGAGATCGCCCGGACCGGACGGGTGACCCGGATCGCCTTCGGCTCGATCGACTTCGCAGCCGACCTCGGTTGCGCGCATGACCGGGACGCGCTGCTGACGGCGCGGTCCGAGCTGGTGCTCGCGTCCATCTTGGCCGGCCTCGCAGGGCCCTTGGACGGCGTGACGACCAGCCTGCACGACGAGGCAGTCATTGAGGCCGATGCCCGCCATGCGGCCGGTCTCGGCCGCGCGCCTTGATCCTCGCACCCCAGCGGCGCTCGATGGTCTCGTCAATGCCGACCGCGACCGGCCCGCTCGGCGCGAAGGCCGCGACCAGCAGGCCGGGCAGGCAGCGAGCAGTGGCCTGACCCGACCAGCGGCTGCGGTTGAGCACGCGGTGGTCGTTGGTGAAGCTGGCCGCTCCGCGCAGGCCCACGCTGCTCAGCGCCGCGGCAACCGTGCGCCGGCCCGGGCACAGGATGGCGCCTGCGACGAGCACCAGCAGGTTGGCCCAGGTCGGGCCGGCGCACGCAGCCGGCGAACGGC
>CAXSEE010000051.1:0-23149 GCA_964235615.1 uncultured Acetobacteraceae bacterium
GTTTCGAGACTGGGGCATCGATCTACCTCATCATCTGCATGGACATCGGGCCGCGAGGTGCCACCGGATGCGCATCGAGCTGTCGGATCTCCAGTTTCAGCGCCGTTGTATCGTCCCAGCCGGGTGCGGCGCCAGCCTGCTGCATCGCCCGCAGCCAGCCCTCGCCATCGATCAGGAACTGCGTGCCCGGCATGCGCGCGAGCGGCGTTCCGGAGACGATCGCGTAGGCCTCGGGCAGGAGCTGGTCGTTGATGACGCAGACGCCGGGCCCCGCCTCGGAGCGGATCGTGACGAGGCGGGCCGGAGCGGCAGCGCGGCCGAACACCAGACGCGCGAACCGGCCCTGGAAATCCATGGGCGAGCGGGTCTGGCCATCGCCGCAACTGGCCTGGAAGCCGGGTGCGGCTACCGGCGGCGCGTCCTTCGACCGGCCGAACGCGAGACCGGCATTGTGGGCGCGGATGTAGTCGATCAGGTCCCAGCGCTCCTCCTCGGAGAGCGTCGCGGCAAAACCGGGCATCGCCATGACCGCCAAGTTTGGGCCGCCTAGCGGCGCCTCGATGCCATGCGACAGCCACCAGAACAACTCACCGTCGCTGTGCATCCACAGATGGGCGGCGGTGAGGTCGGCAGGGGGCACCGGCAGTCCGGCCGCGGCGGGTCCGTCGCCATGTCCCTCGATGCCATGACAGGCAGCGCAATGCGAGGGATAGAGGGCAGCGCCCTGCACGATCGCGCCCGCCGCGAAACCTGTCGGCGACTGGTAATAGCTGGTCGGGTAGGCCGATACGAACAGCAGGTCCAGGTGCGGCACCGCGGACCAGGCGGCAGCCGCGGCCCCGGCCACCGCGAGCCAGGCGAGCCGGCCCCGCCACAGCAGGGCCGCGACCAGCAGCAGGGCGCTCCCGGCCAGGATCGACAGGGCACCGACCACCTCACGGCGAAAGTCCGGATCCTCCTGGACCGTATCCAGGGTGAAGCGGTCCGCGAACGGCCAGTGTGGCTGGATATGCATCGCCGGCGGCAGGCTGCTCAGCATCGCGGCGGCCGCGATGGTGGCGACGCCGAAACCGGTCTGCACAGCGATGCTGCGCACGAGCCACCGTTTGGCGGCAACTGGCTGGTCACGCAACAAGGCTGGGGCGATGCGGTAGCGGTTCACGGCGGCGAACGCCAGCAGGACGCCGAACAGCGCCAGCTTGGCCAGTATCATCCAGCCATAGGCGGTGCCGAACAGTCCGGGAATGCTGGCGACCAGCACCCAGCCCTGGTAGCTGGCCGACACCACCAGGGCCGCGATGCACAGCTTGCCGAGCGGGGAGAACCAGCGCGCGGCGATCGCACCGGCCTTGGGCGTCGCATCCCGGACCAGCAGCAGCAGCGGAAGCAGGCCGCCGAGCCAAGTGCCGGCAGCCAGCAGATGCAGCCCGCCGGCCGCCAGCAGCAGGCTGGGACCGGCAATCATCGAGGCGGCGTGACCGTGCCCCGCCTGCAGCAGGGTCGCGACGGCGGCGAGGCACAGCGCGACACGCTGCCGGACCGGGTCGTCCCGCCTGCCGAGGGCGAGCGCCACGGCGACCAGGGCCAGCAGCTGGAAGACGACCAGGTGGCCGAAGCTCGTCGCCGAGACCACGACCGGCAGCGATGACAGCGCCTTCGCCAGCGAAGCGGCATCGGCCATGTCGGCCGACTGCAGCAGCAGCCAGGCCAGCAGCCCCAGGCCGCTTGCCGCGAGGCCGGCCTGCGCCACCAGCAGCAGCCGGCACCGGATTTGATCCGCCATCTCCGCCGGCATCCGCTCGAAGGCGCGGGTTGCCACGAAGTTGCGGAACATGAGCGTGCCGAACATCGACAGCAACGCGGCCACGAATACGCCGCGCACCAGAACGAGCCAGAACCCGCCTTCGAGATCAAGCGATGGCATCGCTGCCTGCCTCCGCTACGGCTTCACGGTGAAGCGGTAGTCGCCCTGGGTCTTGTGCGTGTCGGTGGCCGTCGCGTGCCAGACCACCTTGTAGGTTCCGGGCGGCAACGGCTTCAGGGCCACCGCGAGATGGGCGTCGTCGCCGATGGTGTGGACATCTCCCGTATCGAGGCGGGCACCGGAGGCATCCTGCACCGTGATGCTGCTGAAGGCGGGTTCGACTCCCTCGGTGAAGTCGATCACCAGCTGCGCCGGCGCCTGGGTGATCAGGCTGCCGACGGCGGGGTTGGCGGTCTTGAGAAAGGCGTGCGCGCTGGCATGGCCGGCGCACAGCATCAGGCCGGCCACGACGGCGGCGCTTTGGACATATCGCATGGGAATTTGTGCCTTGCTGGAAGGTTGGCTTACTGGAAGATCGGGCGGCCGATGCTGTCGGGGAACAGATCGTCGAAGAAGAAATGGACCAGTCCGACGGCGCCGACATTGGTGCCGCTGGTCCTGTTCAGCGGTATCAGCGCCTCCAGCCCGACCTCGCCCCATTGGGCCATGTAGATGACGCCGGGAGCGGCGGTCCAGGTCGTGCCCTGCGTGCTCGGCGACGAGGCGGGGGACGACCAGGTCACCTCCACCAGCGGGATCAGATGGCCCAGGAACGACGGCAGGCCGAAATCCTTCACCTGCGATTGCAGGTAGGGCACGCTGTACTGGAGCGACAGGGCACCGGACCAGGCGTTGTTGTTGCCGTTGTTGAACTGTGGGTCGGTCTGGACGGGGCCGAAGCCGGGCGAGGAGATCGACTTTACCTCCTTGTCGGCGACCGTGTAGCCCAGCTCCCCCGTCACCGCGAACGGCCGCAGCAGGCCGGTCGGCAGGTCGCCGAAGCCCTTGCCGAAATAGGCGGTCGGCGCGGTGGAGCCGAAACGATCCGCGCCGACATGGGTGGTGCCGGTGCCGCCGATCTCGCGAATGATCCCGAGCGAGACGACGAACTCGTGGGTCGCGTTGGTGTAGGCCTGCCATTTGCCGGTGATGAACAAATTCTCGAACCCGGCCTGGGTCTTCGAGCCGTTCATCTGCTGGATGTCATAGCCGTCATTGAAGATCAGCGCGGTGTTGGAGGTGATGGTCTTGTCGTACTCGAAGCCGAGGTCGACCTCGTGGCCAGGTCCGGTGCCGCCGTCGGCGCCGCTACGGGTATAGTTGAAGGCGGGAAGCGAGGCTTCGTCGGAAACGCCGGGATCGTCGAAGGTGAGCGTGACCGGAAAGACCCGGTCTCCGGCGACGACATGGGCTCGCGCCGAGGGCGTGGCAGCAATCGCCGTCACCGCGAGGGCGGCCGGCAGCAAGATGGTGCGCATGGAAAATCGTCCTGGAAAGCTATTGAATCCGATGGGCGAAACTAGGGATTCAAGCCAGGACGGGCGGACCTCGGGGGAAGCCGATGTGGGAGTAGTGGGAGGGCGGGCCGCGCGCGGATGCGGCCGACGCCCGGCGCTGCATCCGCGCGGCCAGGGGTCGGGGCAGCGTCGGCGGGGACATCGGCATGAACGCGGGCAGCGCCAGGGCGACCCCGAGCGGCAGCGGCGCGCAGTCCGGAACATGCCGATGATGCGGCGCTCGATGGCCGGGAAGTACGGGGACAGCGCTGCTGCACATGACGCCGATCGCGTCGAGCGAAGATTGCTGCCGCTGCGGCAGGTCGTCGTCGGGAAGCACCATCGCCCCGAGCGCCAACTGGCTGACCAGTGCAAGTATGGCCAGCAGCAGGCCGAAGCCGACTGTCAGTCGTGGATGGCGGGAGGGCCGGGCGGACATCGCGGCTGGGTTACCACGAGACCATCATCGTCGTGAAGCATCGCCGTGGAGCCGGGGGATGCCTCCGTCTCGGTTAAATCGCGGAGGCGAGCCGTCCGACCTCCGACAGTACCACACCCCGCTCGTCATCGGATGCGCGGCCGACATCATAGTAGGCAGCTACCAGAGTCGGCATGCGCCCGGGTGGTCAGATGACGGCGATCTGGTTGACGGCGGCCGCCTCTACATGTCGCAGCATCGACGAGATGATGGGGGTGAGCAGGATTACGCGACGCTGGCGCGGACCCATTCCTTGAGCTGGCTCTTGGGCAGCGCGCCGACCTTGGTGGCGAGCGGCTTGCCGTCCTTGAACAGGATCATGGTCGGGATGCCACGCACCGCGTAGGCGTTCGGGGTCATCGGGTTGTCGTCGATATTGACCTTGGCGACCGTGACCTGGCCCTTGAACTCGGCGCCGATCTCCTCGAGGGCTGGCGCGATCATCTTGCAGGGGCCGCACCATTCCGCCCAGAAATCGACCAGGACCACGCCCTTCGCCTGCAACACGTCGGTGTTGAAGCTGTCGTCCGTTACCGCAACCGTGTTCTCGCTCATGGGTCCTGTTCTCCTGGGGCGCTGTCGTGACCATGAAAGATGGGGCAAGGCTGGATCACGATCAAGCCGGAACGCCCTCGTGCGGCACGAGGCGCAGCCCTGGGTTGTGCATGTCGAGCAGCCGGTCCGGCAGGCGCATGACCGACGGCCCCTCCGTCCAGACCAGGATGCAGCGTATCTCGCGCGAGGCATAGAGATCGTGCAGCAGCGCACGATATGCCGCCATCTGCCGCAGATAGAGCACCGGCACATGGGCTGGGTCGCGAGGTGCCAGACGGCCGCTCTTGAAGTCGCACAGCAGCACGCGGTCCGGCAGCACCAGCAGCCGATCGACCTGCCCGGTGATCACCAGCCCATCGGCCAGGTCCCCGCCCTCCACGAGGCCGGCAAGCGGCTGCTCGGCGCGGCTGTCGGGACCGAACAGGCCGGCCAGCTCCGGGTCGTCCAACACCGCGAGGGCCTGATCGACGAGGCCGTCCAATTGGTCCGGCGCGAGCCCGTGCGACGGACGGGCAGCGTAGGCCCGTGCCGCGGCGAGGCGTGCCTGCGGCGGCAGCGCCGGGAGATGCTGCAGCAGCGCATGCACCACCCGGCCGCGCTGCAGTCCGGCCTCCCGCCCGGCCAGCTCGCGGCTTGCGCGCTGTAGTGGCGAGCGTGCCGCCGGACGCGGACCGAAGGCGACGTCGTCCGGCCGGCTCGGCGCCAGCGGATTGGGCAGACGCGGCTCGACCGGCGGCGCCGTCGGCTGCCAGAGCGGCGCCCGGCCCAGCCAGGGTGGCAACGGGGCCGGCTCGGCGGCGATCCGGGCAGCCCAGGCGGGACCGGCGGCCGGTGCCCCTGCGGCCTCGATCACCAGGCGATCACCCTCCCAGCCGCCGGCGAACGGCGCACGCACCGCACCCGCCAGCACGAAGCCGCGGCGGCAGAGCTCGTACCAGGCGCCTTCCGGCATGGCCTTGCCTGGCTGCCAGCCGCAGATCAGCAGCCGGTCGCTGGCCCGGGTCAGCGCCACGTAGAGCAGCCGGTTCTGCTCCTCGATCATGCCGCGCCGGATGGCGGCACTCAGCGGCCTGGTCGGCGTGCAGACCATCTCCTTGAGCGGCACCCAGAACGGCAGCGCGGCGCCGGTGCGCGGATCCTCGGTCCAGAGCAGCTTGTCGTCCAGCTTGGGCGCGCTCGTGGTGTCGGGGATCACCACCAGGCGCGCCTGCAGCCCCTTGGCGCCATGCACGGTCATCACCCGCACGGCGTCGCCCGCGCTATCCGGCTCGCGCTTGATGGTCTCCTCGGAACTGCGCAGCCAGTGCAGGAAGCCCTGCAGCGACGGCGGATGGCTCTCCTCGTAGCGCAAGGCCGCCGACAGCAGCTCGTCGACCGGCTCTGACGCCTCGGGTCCGAGCCGCGCCAGCAGCCGCGCACGGCCGCCGAGTGCCCCGAGCGCCTCGCCGAGCAGAGCGTAGGGCGAGGCGAAATCCACCCGCGCGAACAGCGCCGACAGGAACTGCCAGGCCGCCGTCCAGTCGGGGCGGCTGCGGTGCCGCTCGCGCAGGCTGTCCCACAGGCTGGCGGCCCCACGCGTGGTAGCCAGCTCCATAAGACCGTCGTCGCTGAGGCCGCCGAGCGGACTGGTCAGCACGCAGCCCACGGTGAGGTCGTCCATCGGCAGCAGCAGCGCGTCGCACAGCGCCAGCAGGTCCGTCACGGCGAGCTGGTCGACCAGCCCGGTGCGCACCAGGGTTGCCACCGGCACGTCCTCGGACTTCAGCGCCCGGATCAGCGAGCGGACAAAGGCGCTGCGGCGCGGCACCAGGACCAGCACCTCGCCAGCCTGCAAAGGCGCGCCTCCTTGGGGATCGGGCGCACCGATCTGGGCAGCGATCCAGCGGGCGAGCGTCTCTGCCAGGCGTTGCGGCCCGGAGTCCTGGCCGGCATTGCGCACCGGCGCCTGCCACGGGCCGGATACCAGCGTCTCCTCGGACACCGGCGTCAGCGGCCAAAGCTCGACGCAGCCGGGCAGGCCGACCCGCGCGGCCTGATGGGGCAGCAATGGCCCCTGCTCCGGCTCGATCAGACCGCGTGCCGCTTCCTCGTCCTCGAACACCGCATCCACCAGCCGCAGCACCGGCTCGACCGAGCGGAACGACACCGTCAGCGCCGGCTCCCGCCACACCTGTCCGCCCGCGACGACGCGTTCGCGGAAGCGCTCGCGCCAGTAATGGAACTGCGCCGGATCGGCGCCCTGGAACGAGTAGATCGACTGCTTATAGTCGCCGACGGCGAAGATGGTACGCGGCAGCGGGTTCTCCGTCTCGGCGCCCTGGCCGGCGAAGAACTCTCCGGTCAGCGCCCAGGCGATCGCCCATTGCAGCGGGGAGGTATCCTGCACCTCGTCCAGCAGCAGATGGTCGATGCCGCCGTCGAGCTTGTACAGCACCCAGGCCACGCCCGGATCGTCGAGCAGGGCCAGCGTGCGCGCGATCAGGTCGTCGTAATCGAGCATGCCGCCGTCCTGCTTGCGCTGCGCATGCCGCTCCAGGATCGGCAGAGCCAGCCCGAGCAGGGCGGCGCTGAGGGCAGCCATGCGTATCGCCCGGCAGCTATCCTCGACCCGCATCACCCGATCGGCCTCGGCCAGCAGGGCCGCCGGAACCTCAGGGAAGTCGGCCAGCCACTTGGCCTTCTTGAAGATGCCGCCGGGCGCACGCGGCTCGCCCTCTCCGGTCAAGGCGAAATCCCGCCACACCGGCCAATTGTGGACACGCGCGGCGCGATCCTGCGCCAGCCAGTCCAGCCGGGCGGCGGCTTCGGCCTGGGCGCCCTTGGTGCCGTGCTCCAGCGCCAGCCGAAGCGTCGCCGCCAGATGGCTCTCGTCCGGCCATGCAACGGCATCGGCGATGCAGGCCAGCTCGTCGGCATGGGTAATGCCCGCTGCCCGCCGCAGCGCCTGGTGCAGCGCCTCATGACCGGATTGCAGCAGCATCTCCACCGCTTCCGCGCCGGGCTTGCGCAGCCGGGACTGCAGGGACGCGACCAGGGCGGTGAAGGCCGCGACATTGACCTGCCCCGCGAGCAAGCCGAGGGCGGCGTCCTCCGGCGGCCGGGACGCCAGGACCGCCTCCGCAGCCGACCCGAGTGCCATCCGGCTGTCCGTCTCCTCGGCGAGCTGGAACTGTGGGCTGATCGCCGCCTCCAGCGGAAACCGCCGCAGCAGCGACTGGCAGAAGGCGTGGATCGTGCTGATGCGCATCCCGCCCGGCAGGTCCAGCACGCGCGCGAACAGCGCCCGCGCCGCCTGCCGCGTCGCCGGTCCCGGCTCGACCTGGAGCGCGCGCAGTTGGGCGTCGAGCCCGGCGTCCGGCAGCGTCACCCACTGGCCCAGCTTGCCCTGCAGCCGCAGCGACATCTCCGCCGCCGCCGCCTTGGTGAAGGTCAGGCACTGGATGCGCGCCGGATCGCTGCCGGCGACCAGCGGATCGCCCGGAGCGGCACCCGGCACCGCACGCGGCAGCATCAGCCGCAGCAGCCGGTCGATCAGCAGCTTGGTCTTGCCGCTGCCGGCGGAGGCCGAGACGAACACCGACACCGACGGGTCCGAGGCCAGCGTCTGCTGCGCATTGGCGATGGCGATGGCGTCGCTCATGCGCCGTCCTCACGCGCCGCACCCCATTCGGCGACGCGGGCGAGACCGGCATAGTCGGTGAAGCGCGGCGCCGAGCCGGGACGGGGCTGCGACAGATAGGGCTGGTCCGGATCGTCGTATGACGCCACCAGGGCACGCAGCGCCTCCCAGCATTCCGCGACCAGCTCCCGCAGCGCCGCCTGATCCTTGACGGGCACCAGCACCTTGCCGGGCGAGTGGCCGCCGGACAGGCTCCAGTAGGCGAGATACGAGGTCTCGCCGTGGAAGCCCGGGCCGAAGCCGCCGAGCCGCGCCATCGCCGCCTCCAGCACCATCTGCGACGACCATCCCGCCTTTACCGCGGTCGCGGCCGGCAGCGCGCCGGTCTTGTAGTCGAGCAGCGACAAGGTCCCGTCCGGGTTGCTCTCGATCCGGTCGGCGCGGCCGCGCAGGGTGAAGTCGCCGCCGGGCAGGCCGGACATCACCGCCTGCCCGCTGATCTCCGTGCCGATGCGCACCGGCGCCTGGGACTGCCGGCGCGCCGCCTCGGTCTCGGCCACCCAGTCGGCGATGCGCAGCAGGCGCGGACGCCACCAGGCCGCGAGCGCCGGACGCAGCCCGGCCTGGTCGAGTGCGAGGTCGAACTCGACCCGCAGCGCCCGGGCGGCATCCGGCGGCCAGGCGGCGCCGTTGGCTTCGAGAAAGGCCGACAGCGCGTCATGCACGATCACGCCATAGTCGGCGGCGTCGGCGGCCTCCTCCAGCGGACGCAGCGCGCGCAGCCGGAGCACGTGGCGGGCGTGGATGGCATAGGGATCGCGCATCCAGGTCTCGATCTCGGTGATGCCGAGGCCACGCGGGCGCAGCGCCAGCGCCGGTCTCGGGGTGGGTGCGGCGACCGGACGCGGCGCCCCCTCCGGCTGGTCGAGCTGGCGCAGCCACGACAGCGCCGGATGGGCCGGCACCTGCTGCCGCCGTCCCTGCAGCCACGCGTCCAGCCGCACCAGCCAGCGCGCCGGGACCGTGGGCGCGCCGTCGCGCCGGCCCGGGCAGGACAGCACGACCAACGGAGCGGCACAGGCGGACGTCATGAAATCATGCGCCGACAGGCCGATGCGCGTCTCCGGCGACGGCAGCCCGGCCTGCACGCGCATCGGCCGGCTCATCCACGGTCCCGGGTCGGTGGCCGGCGGCCAGATGCCCTCGGCGAGACCGCCGAGCACCGCCAGCTCGACCGATTGCAGCCGCGCCTCCAGCAGGCCCCAGATGAAGATGCGCGGATGTTCCTCCACAGCCGACCGCCCGCGCAGCGCCCGGCGGCTGCGCACGGCGATGCCGGCGAGAGAAGCGTCCAGCAGCCCGCCGAGCACGCGCGCCGGCTGCTGCGGCAGGATCTCGGCATAGGTGCCGAACATCGTCAGATGCTCGGCCAGCGCATTGCCGTCCTCGTGCGACCAGAGCCGCTCGGCGCCGCTCGCGTTGTCGGTCGCGGCCAACGCTTCCGCGGCGCGCAGCAGCGCCTCCAGCAGGTCCGGCACCGGTTGCGGCCTGTCGCTCGCGCACGCCTCGGTCATCGGCGCCAGCAGCCGCTCCAGCTCGTCGAGAAACTTCGCCAGTTCCCCCGCATCCCGCAGCGGGCGGCGGCGATCTGCCTGGGCAAGCGCAAGGGCGTCGCGCAGCCCAGCGAACCCGGGTCGCGGCGCAGGTCCGCGCAGGCAGGCGAGTTCGAGCGCACGCGTCAACCGGCGGCACTCGCCAGGACTGCGTCCTGCGGCGGCGAACGGATGCTTGAGCAGCGCCAGCAGGGCGACCGGCGGCAGTCCCTCGACGCAGGCCTGCACCAGCAGCCGCAGCAGCACCGCCGGTGGGGAGGACCCCAGCGTCTCGCCGGCGCTGTCGTCGACCATGACGCCGAAACGGGTCAGCTCGACCACCACCCGAGTCGCCAGCCCGCGGTCAGGAGTGATCAGCGCTGCGCGACGGCCCGGCGTCTCGATGGCGTCGCGCAGCACCAGGGCGATCGCCGCCGCCTCCTCCTGCTGGTCCGCCGGAGCCAGCCGGCTCAGGCCGGTGAGGTCCGCCGGCGCGGTATCCTCCAGCCAGGCTCCCAGCGCCTGCTCGGGAAGCAGGACGGTATGCAGAGCCCGGACCCGCAGCTCCGGTATCCACGGGGTCTCGTGGGTCCAGTCCTCGACATCCTCGCGCCGGGCGCCGATGCCGGCGAGCAGGTCCGCGAGGCCGGACTGCGCGTGGCTGTCCGGCAGGGTCTCGAAGGTGCCGCGTTCCAGCGCGCGATCGAGGTCGGGCAGCACGACGACGCCCGTCGGCAGGCGTGCCACCACCGACAGCAGCGAGACCAGCGCCGGGCTGGCCACGGTGACGCCGGCGACCCAGACCGGCTCATCCGGCGGCTGCTCGCTCCACGCCAGGGCCTGGGTGCGCAGCAGCGCCATCTGCCGCGCCACCGGGTTCATAACCTGGTTCTCGGCGAGCCAGTCCGGCCAGGCGCGGGTGACGATGTCGAGGAAGTCCAGCGTCTTGCGCCAGTGCTCGGCGTGATGCTCGGCGAGCAGCGGCAGGCTGGCGGCGAGATCGGTCTCCTCCCGCTCCGCCTCGTCCATCAGCTCGGCGAGGGATTGCGCCAGCAGCCAGGCATGGTCCGCGGAGGCCGCCGTGCCGAAATGCTGGCCAGCGGCGAGGATCAGGCGTGACAGCACGGCCAGCCGGCGCATCGGCTCGACCGCGGGCGGCAGCTCCAGGCCGCCGGCGAGGGTCAGCGGCAGCTCGTCGAGCGCGCCCAAGGCGGTGATCCGCGGCAGCAGCAGCACATGGCCGTGGGTCAGGCGCAGGAAGGCCTCGCCCAGCGCACGTGCGGCACGACGGGTCGGCAACAGGATCATGCCACGGCCGGCAGCCTCCTCGTCCGGCTCGGGACCATCCTTGAACAGCCAGTGCCGCGCGAGCGTGTCCAGGAAAGGCAGATGACCTGGGATCGAGGCGAGGGAGAGAATGCTCATGCTCAAGTGTCGGGCGGTCCAAAAGTAGGATCAAGCATCGCGGTCTCGGCAGCCGCGAGATCCGCTGGCCGGGAGAGATGGAACCACGGGCCGTCATGCACCAGGGCGCGCAGGCGCCGGCTCCGGATCGCCCGGTCCCACAGACGGTTCATGCTGAAGCTGCCAGCGGCGGCACCGTCGAACAGATGCGGCGAGACGATCTGCACCCCGGCAAACACGTAGGGCACGATCTCCTGCTCGCGTCGCCGGCGCACCAGCCCGTTCGGATCGACCGCGAAGTCGCCTGCGAAATCGAGCCGGCCGAGATCGCCAACCGCCCAGGCGATGCGGGTCACCAGCAGCATCACGTCGAGCCGCTCCGGATCGAACGCGGCGGCGAGCCGCGAGAGTGCCGCGACCGGCCCGTCGAGCCAAAGGCTGTCGCCGTTGACCACGAAGAACGGCGCCTCGCGGTCGAGCAGCCCCGCATCGAGTGCCCCCAGCACGCCGCCGCCAGTGTCCAGCAGATCGGGCTCCCGCCGCAGCATCGTGCGCGGCATCCCCGCGCGCGCGAGCAGGTGGCGTTCGAGCCGATCCGCATGCCAGTGCGCATTGACCACCACCCGTTCGATCGGGACCTCGGCCAGCCGGTCCAGCGCGTGGTCGAGCAGGCTCCGTCCGGCCACCTCCAGCAAGGGCTTGGCGGTCTGGTCGGTGAGCGGGCGCATCCGCCGGCCGTAGCCCGCCGCCAGCACCATGGCACTATGCGGCACAGGCGATGCCAGGCTCGGGAACAGGCCTCTCATCGCCGCCGCTCCCAACCGGCGAACGTGACGAGGCGCTGCTCCGGATGGTCCATAACCGGCTCCAGGCGCAGGGTCAGGGCGTCGTCCGGTGTCAGCGGACCCAGCCGGTCCGGCCATTCCACCAGCACCACGCCCTCGCGCGCCTCGTCCCAGCCGAGCTCGATCAGGCCGGACGGACCCTCCAGCCGCCAGAGGTCGAAATGCGAGACCAGGAAACCGGGGGCCTCGTAGCTCTGCACCAAGGTATAGCTGGGGCTCGGCACCTCCAGGTCCGGATCCTCGCACACGGCGCGCAGCAGGGCGCGGGCGAGTGCCGTCTTGCCGGCACCGAGCGGGCCTTCGAGCAGCACGCTGTCGCCAGCGCGCAGCATCGCCGCCAGCCTGCGGCCGAGCTGCTCGGTGGCGGCCAGATCGTCGAGGGTGCAGGCATTCAACTCCATGGGACGCATCTTGCCGTAGCGCAGACCCGCTCCACAATGTACGGCTGGTCAGGCACAGGCAGTTCGGGGGACAGGATGGCGCAATCGGCAACCGGAGTAAGCATCGAGGCCGATGTCGCGATCGTCGGGGCCGGACCGGTCGGGCTGTTCGCGGCGTTCGAATGCGGCATGCTCAAATTAAGCAGCGTGCTGATCGACAGCCTCGCCGAGACCGGCGGCCAGTGCGCCGCGCTGTATCCGGAAAAGCCGATCTACGACATCCCGGCGCATCCCGCGATCGAGGGCGCCGCCCTGGTCGCTGCCCTGGAGGCGCAGATCGCCCCGTTCGCGGTGCCGCGGCTGCTCGACCGCCGCGTGGAGCAGCTCGACGGCACCCGCGGCGGCTTCACCCTGCGCACCGATCGCGGCGACACGGTGCGGTCACGCGCGGTGATCATCGCCGCCGGCGCCGGCGCCTTCGGCCCCAACCGTCCGCCGCTTGCGGGGCTGGAGGCCTACGAGCAGAGCGGCGCGGTGCAGTATTATATTCGACGCAAGGAAGCCTTCCGCGACAAGCGCGTGGTGATCGCCGGCGGCGGCGACAGCGCGATCGACTGGGCGCTGGCGCTGGCCGACATCGCCGCCCACATCTACCTGGTGCATCGGCGGCCAAAATTCCGTGCCGCCCCCGAGAGCCTGGCCCGGCTCGAGGCCGCATCCGGCCCAGGCGGCCGCATCGAGCTGGTGGTGCCGTACCAGTTGCACGGGCTGCTGGGGGAGCGCGGCCGGCTCGCGGGAGTCGAGGTCGCGACCCTGGACGGCGAGGTGCGCCAGATCGAGGCCGACCACCTGCTGCCCTTCTTCGGGCTGTCGACCGACCTCGGCCCGATCGCGCAATGGGGCCTGCATTCGGCCAAGCATCACGTCCAGGTCACCCCGAGCAGTTGCGAGACCTCCGCACCGGGGGTGTTCGCGATCGGCGACGTCGCGACCTACCCGGGCAAGCTCAAGCTGATCCTGCAGGGCTTCAGCGAGGCGGCGATGGCGGCGCACGCGATTCATCCGATCGTCAATCCAGACACGGCGCTGCATTTCGAGTATTCCACCAGCAAGGGCGTGCCTGCGACGCCATGAGAGAGTCATGGGCCGGCGGCCTGCTCACCATCGACCTCGACGCCATTGCCGCGAACTATCGCCGGCTGTCCGCACTCGCGGGGGAGGCTCTCTGCGCCGCCGTGGTCAAGGCGGACGGCTATGGCCTCGGCGCGGAGGCGGTCGCCGGACGCCTTCAGGCCGAGGGCTGCCGGCATTTCTTCGTGGCTCATATGGACGAGGGCGTCGTGCTGCGGCCGCATCTGATGCGGGAGTGTGCCATCTACGTGCTGAACGGGCCGCCGCCAGGAACCGCCGCCGAGGTCGAGCAGCACGGCCTGATCCCGGTGCTGAACAGCGTCGAGCAGATCGCCGAGTGGCAGGCCCTGTCGCGCTCGGCAGGCCGCCCGCTCGCCGCCGTGCTGCAGTTCGACACCGGCATGTCGCGCTTCGGGCTCGCGGCGGCCGAGGTCCACGAGCTCGCCCGCGATCCGGCGCGGCTCGACGGCGTCATGCCGATCCTGCTGATGAGCCACCTCGCCTGCGCCGACACGCCCGACCATCCCGCCAACGCGCTTCAGCTTGCTGCTTTCGAGGCACTCGCCGCCCTGATGCCGGGGATACGCACCAGCCTGGCCGCCTCCTCGGGCAGTTTTCTCGGCCCGGATTATCATTTCGGCATGATCCGCCCCGGCGCCGCGCTGTATGGCGTCAACCCGGTGCCGGGGAGGCCGAACCCGATGCAGCCGGTGATCCGGTTGCGGGGGCGCATCGTGCAGACGCGCTGGATCGACGCCGGCAGCAGCGTCGGCTACGGCGCCCAGTTCACGGCTATCGCTCGAACCCGCGTCGCCACAGTGGCGATCGGCTACGGAGACGGGTTCCTGCGCGCCTCCGGCGGCCGCGGCCACGCCACCCTGTCCGGCGACGCCACCCGCCTTCCCGTCATCGGCCGGATCTCGATGGACAGCCTGGCGCTCGACGTTACCGCGCTGGGCGATATCGAACTGCCGCCAGGCACCGAAATCGACCTGATCGGCCCACATGCAAACCTCGATGAAGCCGCCACCGCGGCCGGCACCATCGGCTACGAGATCCTGACGTCGCTCGGCGGACGCTATCACCGCCACTATCTTGGACAAGCCGGGCTTGAACAGAACAGGGATGAGCCGGCATGAAGGTGATCATTCTCGGCGGCGGCGTGATCGGCGTCACCTCGGCCTGGTATCTCGCCCGGCTCGGCCACGAGGTGGAGCTGATCGACCGGCAGGACCAGACCGGCATGGAGACCAGCTTCGCCAACGCCGGCCAGGTTTCTCCGGGCTACTCGACGCCCTGGGCCGCACCTGGCCTGCCGCGCAAGGCGCTGGGCTGGATGCTCGGCAAGCACAGCCCGCTGGTGATACGCGCCCGGTTCGACCCGGCGATGTGGCGCTGGATGATCCAGCTCCTGCGCAACTGCAACGACGACGCCTACGCGCGCAACAAGGGCCGCATGCTGCGCCTCGCGGAATACAGCCGCGACTGCCTCGGGGACCTGCGCGTCGATACCGGCATCAGCTATGACGACCGCCAGCGCGGGCTGGTGCAGCTGTTCCGCAAGCAGTCGCAGCTCGACCATGCAGCGGAGGACATGCGCATCCTCGCCGAGGGCGGCGTCGCGCACGAGCTGCTCGACGTGGATGGCTGCGTGCGCGCGGAACCCGCACTTGGCCGGGTCAGGCATCTGCTCCGAGGCGGCCTGCGCCTGCCCGGCGACGAGTCCGGCGACGCCCACATGTTCACGCGCCGCCTCACGGAGCTGGCCAAAGGCCTGGGCGTGCGCTTCCATACCGGCACCGCGATCACGGCGCTGGAGGCGGATGGCGACCGGATCAGCGGCGTGCGCACCAGCAAGGGTCCGATCACCGGCGACGCCTATCTCGTGGCCCTCGGCAGCCACACCCCGGCCCTGCTCAAGCCACTCGGCATCCGGCTGCCGGTCTATCCGGTCAAGGGCTACTCGCTGACCATTCCGCTGACGGACGCCGAGCGCGCGCCGGTCTCCACGGTCAATGACGAGACCTACAAGGTGGCGATCACGCGGCTCGGCGACCGCATCCGGGTCGGCGGCACGGCGGAGCTGACCGGCTACGACCTGCGCCTGCGCGCAGAGCGACGGGAGACGCTGGAGCTGAGCTTCGGCGAGTTGTTCGGCGGCGGCGACCTGTCCCGCGCGACATTCTGGACCGGGCTGCGGCCGAACACCCCGGACGGCACCCCGGTGGTGGGACCCGCGGGCCGCTATGACAACCTATGGCTCAACACCGGCCACGGCACGCTCGGCTGGACCATGGCCTGCGGTTCCGGCCGCCTGGTCGCCGACCTGATCTCGGACCGGCGGCCCAACATCGAGTACGAGGACCTGTCGCTCGCCCGCTACGGCTGAATGAGGAGACCTCCACAATGACCACGACCCTCTCGGGCGGCTGCCTGTGCCAGGCAATCCGCTACCGGATTACGATGAACTCTCCCGATCTTCCCGGCACCTATTGCCATTGCTCGATGTGCCGCAAGGCGACCGGCGGTGGCTATGCCGCATTCGTCAGCGTCCCGCGCGACGCCCTGGTCTGGACGCAGGGGACGGTGAAGCAGTTTCGCTCCTCGCCCGTCGCCACCAGGGGTTTTTGCGAGAATTGCGGCTCGCCGCTGTTCTACGATGCCGACGCCGAGGACCATCTCGCGCTGACCGTCGGCAGCCTGGACGACGCGTCCGGCTTCAAGGCCGATCACCATTACGGTGTCGAGAGCCGCCTGCCCTGGGCCGATTGCGGACCGGACCTGCCCGGGCACGCGACGACGGAACAGTTCGCAGGCCAACCAAGCGGCTTTGCCGCTGAATGTGGATGACGATGATATGGCGCGCGAGATGGCTGCTCCTGCCCTGCTGCCTATGGATCATGGGAGCGAGACCCTTGGCTGAACGATACGACGTCGAGGGCAAGGGCGTCGCCGCCTTGTTGCGCGACCTCGGAGATGGCCGCGTCACCGCTGCGGCTCTGGTGCAGGCCTACCACGCGCGGATCGCGTCGCTCGATCGTGCCGGGCCGTCCCTGCACGCCATCGTGGCGTTGAACCCGGATGCGTTGGCCGAAGCCCACGCCAGCGACCAGCGGCGGCGCAGCGGCCTGCCGCCACGGCCGCTCGAAGGCATCCCGATCCTGATCAAGGATAATATCGAGACCGCCGACAACATGCCGACCACCGCGGGATCATTGGCGCTGGCGGAAAACGTCACCCATCGCGATGCCCCGCTGGTCGCCCGGCTGCGTGCGGCGGGCGCCCTCATTCTCGGCAAGACCAACCTGTCGGAATGGGCGAACTTCCGCAGCTCCAGCTCGATCAGCGGCTGGAGCGGCGTCGGCGGCCTGACACGCAATCCGTTCGCGCTCGACCGCTCGCCCTGCGGATCATCGTCCGGCAGCGCGGTGGCGGTGGCGGCGTCCCTCGCCCCGGCCGCGATCGGCAGCGAGACCGACGGGTCGATCACCTGCCCGGCGTCGATGACCGGGATGGTCGGGCTGAAGCCGACCGTGGGCCTGGTCCCGCGCACCCATATCGTGCCGATCTCGTCGAGCCAGGATACCGCCGGACCGATCACCCATGACGTCGGCGATGCGGCCCTGCTGCTGGCCGTCATATCCGGAAGCGATCCGGCCGACCCGGCGACGGCGCAGGCCGACGCGCATCGCCCGGATGCCGGGCCGCCGCATGACGCGCAGGCGCTGCAGGGCCGCCGGATCGGGGTGCTGCGGTTCCTCGCCGGTCATAGCGAGGCGACGGACGCGGTGTTCGCGCACGCCCTCGACCGGCTGCGCGAAGCCGGCGCCACGCTGGTGGAGATCAAGGACGGCCCGGATCTCGATGCCATCGGCAGCGCCGAGATGACGATATTGCTGACCGAGTTCAAAGCTGGCCTCGACGCCTACCTCGCCAGCACCCCGGCCACGGTGCAGGCACGCAGCCTCGCCGCCGTCATCGCCTTTAACGACGCGCATCACGCGCGGGAGCTCGGGCTGTTCGGCCAGGACCTGATGCACAAGGCGCAGGCGACCGGCGGCCTCGACGATCCGCCCTATCGCGACGCCGTTGCCAAGGCAGGTCAGCTCGCGCGGACCCAGGGGCTCGACCGGCTGCTGTCGCCGGCCAAGGCCGAGGATCGGCTCGATGCGCTGGTGGCGCCCACCAACGGGCCGGCCTGGGTGGTCGACCTGATCAACGGCGACCATGCCTCGGACGGCGCCTCCACCCTGCCGGCGGTGGCCGGCTATCCGCATCTGACGGTGCCGATGGGTGACGTGAACGGCCTGCCGGTCGGGCTCTCGTTCATCGGTCCGGCCTGGTCCGAGCAGCGCCTGCTGGGCCTGGGATATGCCTTCGAGGCACAGGCGCCGCTGCGTCCGGTGCCGCGTTACGCGCCGACGCTGGAGGCGTCGCCGGCGCAGCGATCCTTGCTGTTACCGGCTCGAAACTAGCGGCTCCAGCTCGGTCAGTTCCGCCGTCACCTGGCCTTCGGCGACATGCAGCCGTCCCAGCGATATCGGCAGCTTGAAGCGGCGGCGGCCCGCGCTCCCCGGGTTGGCGAACAGCACGCCGTCCTGCGTGCGGATGCCGGGACGGTGCGAGTGACCCGAAATGACCGCGCGATATCCGGACGCCGCCGGGTCGAGATCGAGCTCCGATATGTCGTGGATGACGAGGATGGCCACGCCCCCGAGTTCCAGCACCGCCGTATGCGGCCAGGCACTTGCCCAGGAACCCGTGTCGACATTGCCGCGCACGACCGTGACCGGGGCGATGCGGGCCAGTGCTGCAAGTATGTCCGGATCGCCGACATCCCCGGCGTGGATGATGAAGTCGCTGCCCGCCAGTGAAGCCACGGCTTCGGGCCGCAGCAACCCATGGGTGTCGGAGATCAGCCCGACGACCAGCCCTGCTTCAATCCTCGATCTGTCCATGCGATGCCACCACCCCGCGCTGCCAGTAGCCGGAAGCCCTGATGCAGTCGCGACCGAGGCCACGCTGCGTAATAAGATGCTCGCGCAACTGGCGGATGACGCCCAGCTCGCCGGCCATCCAGGCATGGATATTTCCCGGCCCATCGCATGGCGGCCACTCCAGGTCCCGAAGCGCTCCCAGCAGCAGCTCGGCGCGGCCGGCCCCGGCACCGCGTCGCGACAACCAGGTGACCGACAGGCTGGCCGCACTCGGCAGATAGCGCTGCTCGGCCTCGTCCGCGACCTCGACCAGGACGATGGCTCGCGCGCCGGTCGGCAGCTCCTCCAGCCTGCGGCCGATCGCCGGCAGCGCGGTCTCGTCGCCGGCCAGGAGATAGCAGTCGAAATCGTCCGGCGCGAGGAACGAGCCGCGCGGGCCGCCGATGCCGACGACCTGACCCGCCCCCGCTTGCGCGGCCCAGGACGCCGCCGGCCCATCGCCATGCAGGACGAAGTCGATGGTGAGCTCGTTCGCCGCCGGATCGAAGCGTCGCGGCGTGTAGTCGCGCGCGATCGGGCGGATCGCCCCGTCCGGAAACACCGGACCATTTGGCGTCAAGGTCGGCAGGATGGGTTCGTCCTGGCCCGGCGCCGGCAGGAACAGCTTGACGTGGTCGTCGGCGGCGGCGGTGACGAAGCCGTCCAGCGCCTCGCCTCCCAGCACCACGCGCCGCATGTGCGGGGTCAGGGTCTCGGCGCGGACGACCTGAAGCAGCCGGGTGCGCGCCTGATGGCGGACGCGCAGCGGCCCATGGCGGACAGGAGAAGTTTGGACGTTCATCGACGGATCCTTCAGTTCGAGAGGATTTCGGCGGCGGCGCGGTTCAGGATCGTGGCAATGCGCTGGGCGTCCTGGGGATTGCCGTTCAGCTTCATGACCAAGGCCCGCTTGAGCGCATGACGCGCCTGGTGCAGGGCCTCGGACGAACCGGAGTCCAGGTCGCCGACACCGGCGAAGGCCTCGCGCACCTGTTCCATCCGGCCGCCGATCCGGCCCAGCGCCTGCAGGATCGCGTCGGCGGTGCCGCGGTTGGCGGCGAGGTGGGCAAGCCCCTCGCCGGTGATCCGGTAGAGCTTGCGCGTCCCTTCCGGCTCGACCACGGCGTGGCCGATCTCGTCGAGATAGGTCAGCGCCGGATAGATCATGCCTGGGCTGGGGTTGTAGAAGCCGCCGGATTTCTCCTCCAGCCGCTTGATGAGCTCGTAGCCATGAGCGGGCTTCTCGGCGAGCAGGGCCAGGATGACCAGTTGCAGGTCCGCCGAGCTGAGCTTGCGTCCACCGGGGACGGCGCCCCCGCCAAAGCCCCCGCTGCCAGAACCAAAATCGCCGGACCCGGGCCCTCCGCGGCCGAAGCCATGCCGCCCGTGATGGCGGCCGATGGCATGCATCATGTGATGAGCGTGTCGCTTGAGGTGGTGTATGTCTTTAATCATGTCTTAAGATATGTCGTATGAAAGATAGGTCGTCAAGCGTTTTTCGGTTGGCTGGCAGCAGCCGACCGGCCAGGCTGGACCGATGACACCCGACCTGACGGATACGCCAAAACAGTGATCGCCACCCTGCTCGCCTCGCCTTGGATCACCTGGGGCATCGCCGCGCTGGCGACGGCCGGCGTGATCGCGCGCCCGTTCTCCTGGCCCGAGTTCGTCTGGGCCGTCGCGGGCGCTGTGCTGCTGGTGCTGCTCGGGCTGCTGTCGCCGTTGGAGGCCTGGTCGGGTATCGCCCGGGGGACAGACGTCTATCTGTTCCTGACCGGCATGATGCTGCTGTCCGAGCTTGCCCGGCAGGAAGGTCTGTTCGACTGGCTGGCCGCTCACGCCGCCGCCCGCGCGAGGGGTTCGGCCACTCGCTTGTTCACCCTCGTGTTCGCCGTCGGCACGGTTGTCACGGTATTTCTGTCCAACGACGCGACCGCCGTGGTGCTCACGCCCGCCGTTGCCGCCGTCGTCAAGGCGGCGGAGGCGGAGGAGCCGCTGCCCTATCTGTTCATCTGCGCGACCGTCGCGAACGCGGCGAGCTTCGTGCTGCCGATCTCCAACCCGGCGAACCTGGTGATCTACGGCAGCCACATACCGCCGCTGCTGCACTGGCTGCCGCAATACGCGCTGCCGTCGCTGCTCTCCATCCTGGCGACCTACGCCGTCCTGCGCTGGACGCAGCGCGCGCGGTTGCGCCAGGCGGTGTCAGACCAGATCGACAAGCCCGCGCTCTCCGGCGGCGGCAAGATGGCCGCGTTCGGCATCGTGGCGACGGCGCTGGTGCTGCTGACCTCTTCGGGGTTCGATATCCAGCTCGGGCTACCGACCTTCCTCGCCGGGCTCGCAACCGCGATCCTGGTGCTGACGCGCTCGCGAAACGGTGTCGGCGACATCATGAAGAACATCTCCTGGGGCGTGCTGCCACTGGTGGCCGGCCTGTTCGTCCTGGTGCAGGCGCTGGAGAAAACCGGCGTCACGCGCGCGCTCGCGGGCGAGGTGCAGGGCTTGGTTCAGCAATCCGCGACGCTTGCCGCGTGGGGTGTGGGCATCGTGCTCGCGGTCGGCTGCAACCTGGTCAACAACCTGCCCGCGGGCCTCGTCGCCGGCCGCGTCGTCGGGCTGGCGAAAGTGCCGGAACACGTACGCAGTGCCGTGCTGATCGGCGTCGACCTCGGGCCGAACCTGTCGGTGACCGGCTCGCTGGCGACCATCCTGTGGCTGACCGCGCTGAAGCGCGAGGGCCTGAGCGTCAGCGCCTGGGCTTTCCTCAAGCTCGGCGTCCTGGTCATGCCGCCGGCGCTCCTGCTCGCGATCGCCGGCGCGTTCGCGTTCGGCTGACACATCGAAGGGAACACGGACATGCAGAACATCGGCTCGGCCTGGCTCTATCCGCTTATCCTGATCGCGGGCGCGCTTCAGGCCTGGGGTCCGCCGATGAACGGCGCGTTGCGCAAATCGCTGGAAAATCCCTGGCTTGCCAGCATCGTCTCGTTCCTGCCGATCGTGGCCTTGCTGATGGTGCTGTGGTTCTGCCTGCCCACGCCGATGCCGAGCGCGAAGGGGATCGCCTCCATGCCCTGGTGGGCGCCGCTGGGCGGCCTTGTGGGAGCGTTCGCGGTGATCATGGGCCTGCTGTTCGTCGACAAGATCGGCGCCGGGCCATTCGCCGGGCTGACCATTACCGCCAACATCCTGATGTCGCTGCTGATCGACCAGTTCGGCCTGTTCGGCATGGAGCAGCACAGCCTCAATGTCTGGCGCATCCTGGGCGGCGCCCTCATGACCGCCGGCATCGTGCTGATCGCGGCGTTCTGACATGGGTACCGGCGACGCCGGCGAGCTGACGCAGGCGCGGGATGCGGGCTTCCGGTCGCGGTCGCTGGATGCAGTCAATTTCCTGCTTGCGGACGTACGGGGCGCGCTTGGACCCTACCTGAACGTCTTCCTGGTCACGCAGCGGCATTGGAGCCAGACCGAGGTCGGCTGGGTGACGACCGTGAGCGGCCTGCTCGGCCTGGTCGCGCAGACCCCGGCCGGCGCCATGATCGACTCCACGCGGCGCAAGCGCGGCGCAGTCGTGCTGGCACTTGCCGTGCTCGCGGCCGGCGCGGCCACCATCTTCATGGCCCCCCTATTCTGGCCGGTCCTGGTGGCGAGCACCATGATGGCCGTCGTCGGCGACGTGTTCGGCCCGGCGGTCGCGGCCGTCACCCTCGGTCTCTATGCCCGGCAACAGCTTGCCCGGCGCATGGGCCGCAACTCTGCTTTCGACCATGCCGGCAACGTCGCCATCGCGGTTGCGGCCGGCGGCGTCGGCTACCTGTTCTCGCAGCGTGCCGTGTTCCTCATGGTCCCCGTGTTCGCGATGCTCGCCGCCGCGGCCATGCTGTCCATCCCGGGCCGCGCCATCGACCAGGATCGTGCCCGCGGCCTCGACGACGATGCGGCCAAGACGAAGCAGGAACCCGGGCCGTCAGGCATCGCCACTCTGCTGCGGTCCCGGCCGCTGGTCGTGTTCGGCTTCTGCGCCATGCTGTTCCACTTCGCCAACGCGTCGCTGCTGCCGCTCGTGGGCCAGAAACTGGCGCAGTCGCATCCCGCACTGGCCACGGCGATGATGTCGTCCTGCATCGTGGCGGCCCAACTCATCATGCTGCCGGTGGCGATCATTGTTGGGCGCACGGCCGATCGTCTCGGCCGCAAGCCGATCCTGCTACTCGGTTTCGCGGTGCTTCCGGTTCGTGCGGGGCTCTATACCCTCTCGGACAGCGCGCCATGGTTGATCGCCGTGCAGTTGCTCGATGGGGTCGGCGCCGGCATCTTCGGCGCGATCACACCGCTGGTCATTGCCGACCTGATGCGGGGTACAGGCCGCTACAACCTGGCCCAAGGCGCCATCGCCACGGCGCAGGGCGTTGGCGCCTCCCTGAGCGGCCTGGCTGCCGGCATCGTCGTCGATCATTTCGGTTATTCAGCCGCGTTCCTGACGTCGGGAGCGGCTGCTTGCGTGGCGTTCGCCGCATTGTTCCTCGTCATGCCGGAAACCATTCAGGCTGGTCTGAAGCATGCATGAAATCGGGAGCAGCTTGGCTCGGCGCGCTGGTCCGTCCGCTTCGGGATCACGGCATCTCCCCGCGGCCCAGCCTGGTCCCGAGCAGGGCGGACAGATGCGTGCCGGTAACGCCATGCGCCACCACCGAGGCTGCCGCGGCCAGGCTTACGACTGGCCACAGCACGTCCACGCCGGTCATGTCCTGCGCCTCCAGGGCGTAGAACATCGCCGCCGCACCCACCGGCCCGAACCAACCGGCGAACAGATTTGCCGGCAGCCCGCGCGCCCAGGGCATGCCGTGGCGGAGCAGCAGCCAG
>CAXSEE010000052.1:0-22370 GCA_964235615.1 uncultured Acetobacteraceae bacterium
CACCACCGGGATGCCGGCGGCATAGAGCGGGACGTAGATGGCCCTGGCAATGACATAGAGCCACGCACCCGCGAGGGTGGTGCCACCGGTACGGCCGAGCGCCACGGCAGCCAGCACGGAAGCGGCGAAGATCGGGAAGGTCTCGAGGAAATTCGCGGCGGCGCGTTGCAGCCGGGCTGCCAGGCCATGCACCGCGCGGGACTCGTCTCGATTGCCGCTGGCCCAGGCAAACCCCCGTTGCCGCTGCGACTCGGTGGCTGCCCAGCAGATCTGCAGCAGCCCGATGAAGGCGGCCACGCCCAGCAGGCGTAGCTCGGTCGGTCCGTTTATCAGTGTTCTTGCGATCATGTTGCACGAAACTCGGAGCATGTGGAGGAGACGCCAGCCGCCAGGGCGCCGAGGCAGATCAGTGCCTGGACGCTGGCCGCTGGAGCAACGCGGCAAAGGATGCGATCGTTCGTACCCGAAACTACGGACAACGCCGCATGACCTTCATTTCCTGGCGGCGCATGAAGCTGGCGTGCAGCGGCCTGCTGCTGGCGCCCCTGGCCGGCCTCGCGGGATGCGCGGAGCCGGCCCCGGTGCCGGCTCCAGTCAGCCCGGCTCCAGTAATCATCGGGGCGGCACGCCCGGCGGCGACGGCTCCGGGCACGACCCCAGGTATGGCTCCGGGCGCGGCCGGCCCCGGTCAGGAAGCGGCAGGCCTCGACGCCAGCGGCAAGCCGGTCCTGTTCAACGATCCACCCGCGCCGCCGGATACCTCGCTGTGCGGGCGCCAGGCACGGGAGGCCAATGCGATCGGGGTCACGCTGCAAGGACCCCGTGTGGCGGCAAGCGGGATCTGCGCCAGCTTCGCCTGCTACGATCCGCTGACCGCAACCTATGTCGGCGCGGACGGCTATAGGCACGTGTGCCGCTAGTGGAGAGTGTCATCCGATACCAGGCGGCGGTGGGATTGACCGTTGCAAGGTAAGGCTGGGCTCTGCCCAGACCCGCCAAAGGCCTCGGCCTTTGAAAACCAATATGATTGGATTCTCAAGGCTTCGCCGGGGGGGGCCAGGGCAGAGCCTTGACCTTTCATGGGTCAGCTCAAGGCCGGTTGGTTTAAGCCATAGGAGGTCGTTCTTTGGAAACGCCGTACTAGCCGTTGATCTGGTGGGGGGATTGATGCGACGCCTGGCCATTTCCACATGCCTGCACTGACGCCCGTTCCGCATATCGGAGAGATCAGCATGGCTCGTGCCCAGTCGGCGGACTTTGCCTTCGACACTTCTTCGGGAGCGGGTCGCATGAGTGCCGTGCAAATCAAGCGCCGGCTGACCCGCCTGCGCCGGCTGGCCTGGCTGATGGACGGCGCCTTCCGGCTCCCCGGCAGCAAGTTCCGCTTCGGACTGAACAGCCTGATCGGCGTGCCGCCGGTGGCAGGCGACGCGCTGCTGGGCGCGATCTCGCTCTACATCGTCTATGAGGGCTATCGCCTGGGTGTCCCGCGCGCGGAGATCGCGAAGATGCTTGCCAATGTCGCCATCGAGACCGCGGTCGGCACGGTTCCGATCGCCGGCGACCTGTTCGACATCGCCTTCAAGGCCAACCTGCGCAACCTGGCGATCATCGACCGCCACGTGGCCGGGCTGCGCTAGTGGAGCAAAGAGGGCCAAGGCCTCGGCCTCGACGCTCCCGGATGCTTTGACTGCCCTCAGCCCACGAAGTCGCGCAACTCGCTTTCATGCAGCAGGTCGACACCGGTCTGCACTGCCAGTTGCCGGGCTCCGGCAGTGACGGCGGCGCTCGACAGGATGACGGCAACGTCGGCCTGCTCACGTTCACGGGCAATGCAGACTTCCTCGACCGCCTGTTCATCCACGAGAACCTCGTCGGGCAGGCAGCGCAGCACCATGATCCGCCCCTCGCGAAGGGCCACGACATCCGCCTGACGCTGGCCGGGTCGCGAATGTATCCTTGCATCCCAGCCAGCCTCACGCAGCAGAAGTGCCGCGAAGTGGCGCTGGATATCGATCTCGTCCTCGGCCGGCCAGATCTCGGATACGGGCGGCAGCCCCGCCGGCTGCAGCATGCCCGGCATGATCGCGGCCGGCGCTGGCCGACGCACCACCGAATGCTGCAGGTCGGGGGAGCGCTGCAGGCCGGGGAGACGCTGCAGGCTGGGCCTGATCCTGGAGATGATCGGCCGAGGGCGCTGTACCGCTCCCTGGCCGGTCAGAGCCGGTCGGGACAGCATCGGCGCGCGGATCGGGATGACCGGACGTGCCTGGTCCGGTGACCATCGAAGCAGAAAGCGCAACAGCAGCGCCATCGCCGCCAGCAGCAGCGTGATCAGGAAGATGACCAGCGCGAAACCGACCGCATAGCCATGGCCGGAATCCGGTGAGTTGGTCTCGGGGTGGGCAGGCGCCGGTTGAACGGGCAACGCGGGATCGAGCGGGGTCGCCGCGGAGCCGGCCGTGGCTGGGGACGGCACCAGGGGCGGCAGGGGTTCCACACGTATCTCGTCCTTCGCCACGATCGGTACTTGCGAAGCCGTCCGGCTCGGTTTCGACAGCCGCGTCGGCGTCGGCTTCGCCGCGATCACGGCCCTTGGCGCCACGGGATCACGCGACGAAGACGACGACGACGGCGACGACGAGACCTGGCCGTCGCCTGCCGACACGGGCCCAGGCGGCATGTCGATACGGAAATAGAGCGGTGGCAGACCCGGTTCCGGCGGCGTCCTGCGCATGAGCGCGAGGCCGCCGAAGCTGAAGATGCGCTCCCAATGCGCTCCGGGCCGGATGGTGAAACACCGCCCGAGACGCTCCACGTTATTGCGCCATCGAGCCGTATGCCGGGCGACGCGCTGCCTGTCGGTCAATACGTAGGTGGCCCGCGCATCGACGCAGGCGATCACCGGCTTGATCTGCTGGGCATCCGGTGCCGAGGCGGCCGGTTCATTCCAGGCCATCAACAGCATCATGGCCATGGCCGCGGGAAGGCAGCATGCACCTCTTGTGGCCGTCATGTTAATGCTGCTCAGCCATCATCAGCTTGCGCCCGGAGGTGACAAGCCATGTAACCGCCAAGTTGGCCGATAATGCAATAAGTGCGGTGGAGATCGACAGCCGAGTCCCCGCAAGAAACAGCACATGCACAGGCTTCAACCCGTCCAGTGCAACCAGCGTGGTGCCAAGTGTAATACCAGTCACCCAGCCGAATAGAAGTCCGTAACGGTATTTTAACGAGTTCGGATCAGGCGGTAACGCACACCAAACCAGCGCCGGAAAGGTCTGCAGCACCCAGACGCCGCCGAGCAATTGCAGGTCGATGGCGAAGCGGGGATTGAGCAGCAACACGAAGGCCAACGCGCCGAGCTTGACCAGGAGCGACAGGATCCGGGCCATGGTCTCCGGCTTGACTGAGCCCTGGATCGCCCCGTGCTGGATCACAAGGATGTTGCGGCTGGCCAGGTTGGCTGCCCCGATCGCCATCACCGAGGCCGGCACCAGGGCGCCTATGGCGATCGCGGCAAAGGCGAAGCCGGCGAACCAGCCCGGAAAGATCGACAGGAACAGCAGCGGCACCACCTGGTTGGGATGGGTGGTGTGGACGCCGGCCGCGTGGGCCATCAACCCGAGCATGGCGATCAGGCCGAGCAGCAGGGTGTAGGCCGGCAGCATCACCGCGTTCTGCCGGATCGTGTCGGCGCTGCGTGCGGCCAGCACCCCGGTCAGCGTGTGCGGATACAGGAAAGCGGCGAGTGCCGACGACAGGGCCAGCGTCGCGTAGGGCAGCGCCTGGCCGCGCTGCATCATCGCCCCCGCGGGATGGGCCGGCAGATGTGCCGCGGAGGCGGCGAACATCGCCCCATAGCCGCCCAGCCGCAACGGGATCAGCGTCACCGCGGCCAGCACCACCACGTAGATCATGACGTCCTTGATGACGGCGGTCAGCGCCGGCGCGTGCAGCCCGCCCATCCAGGTATAGACCGCGAGGCTGGCGAACGCGATGACCAGGGGGATGGCGCCCGGCAGGCCCAGGCTTTCCAGCACCGTGCGCATGCCGACAAGCTGCAGCGCGATGTAGGGCAGCACGGCGGCCAGCCCGGTGAGGGCGACGGCGAGTTCCAGCGACCGGCTGCCGAAGCGTGCCCGCACCAGGTCGGCGGCGGTGACATGCCCGCCGGCGCGTGCCGCCTCCCATAGCCGCGGCATCACGGCATACACGAAGGGATAGACGAGGATGGTGTAGGGCAACGCAAAGAAGCCGTAGGCGCCGGTGACGTAGACCAGCGCCGGTACCGCGATGACGGTGTAGGCGGTGTAGAAGTCGCCGCCGACCAGGAACCAGGTGACCCAGGTGCCGAACTGGCGCCCACCCAATCCCCAATCTTCCATGCCGTCAGCTTGCGGACGATCGCGGCGGCGTGCCGTCGAGCCGATCAGGATGGTGGCGAGGAAGCAGACGGAGAACACCACCAGAGCGGGACGCATCAACGCTCGCCTCTCCAGACGAACCAGATCGCGAGCGACGTCAGCGGCACCCAGGCAAGCTGGTACCAGTAGAAGAACGGGAAGCCGAACAATGCCGGCGACGGCCGGTCATAGAGCGGCACCCAGAGCAGGCCTGCCGCGGGCAGCAGAAGCAGCAAGGCACGCAACCCCATCCAGTCAGACCGCGGCTACTTCGCCAGGAGGCACTTGGCAAAGGAGCGCTCCGCCATCGGGTTCGGCCGCCGGGTCGACCAGGTCGAAGAAGGGCTGGCGGTCGACCGTGAAGAAGGGGCTGTAGAACGGGTCGTGCCGGAAGAACGGCTTGTCGCCCCAGCGCTGCTTCATCAACTGGGTCTCGCGGAAGAAGCGCGGCTCATGCTCGGGCCGGTCGTCGCTGCCGCGCGACAGCGACTCGTGATGGCTGGCCACGAACTCGGCGCACCAGATGACGCGGTATCCGGCCTCGCGCACCTTCAGGCAGAGGTCGACGTCGTTATAGGCGACCTTGAGCTCGACCTCGTCGAAGCCGCCGACCGCGCGGAACACGCTGGCGCGTATCAGCATGCCGGCCGCGGTCACCGCGCTGACCTCGTGGCTGAGCATGGCGCGGCCGATATAGCCGTAATCGTTCGCCGCGGCACCGCGATGGGCGTGTGCGGCGACGCCCTCGGGTCCGACCACGACGCCGGCATGCTGGATGGTCTCGTTGGGATACATGAACTTGCCGCCGACGACGGCGATGTCGTCCGCGAGGCCGGTCTCGCCGATGAGGGTCGAGAGCCACGCCGGGTCACCCACGAACACGTCGTTGTTCATGAAGAACAGGAAGTCCGAGCGGCTTTCGGCGGCTGCCAGGTTGTTCAGCCGGGAGAAGTTGAACTCCTCCTCGACCGTCAGGACCCGGACCCGCGGCAGCTTGCGCACCCGCTTGATGAAGGCCGACGCCTCGACCGTCACCGACCAGTTATCGACCAGGATGACATCGAAATTCTTGTAGGCGGTGTTGGCCAGCAGGGTGTCGAGGCAGCGCTGCGTGGTCCCGATCTGGTCCTTGAACGGAATGATCACCGTGACGCTCGGCTGGGACTTGTCGAGCCACTTCACGCCATACAGGGTCAGGCCGCGTATCGAGCTGACCTCCGCCTTGATCCCGCGCCGCTTGAGGTGATCCGATACGCAAAGCACGCCGGCATCGATGGCATAGCCCTTCTTGGAGACGTCGACGGCGGTGGAGTTCGGCGTCTTGCGCCAGTGATACAGCACTTCCGGCACATGGTGGATCTCGCGCGACGGCACTTCCTCGGACAGGCGCAGCACCAGGTCGTGATCCTGGGCGCCGTCGTACTCGGGCCGGAGCTTGCCGACCTTCGCCAAGGTGGCAGCCTCGACGAAGAACAGGTGGCACACGTAGTTGCAGCCCAGCACGTAACGGTAGTTCCAGTCCGGCTTGAGGTTGGGCTCGAGGAAGTAGCCGGCCTGGTCGATCTTGTCCTCGTCCGAGTAGAGGATGCGCGCACCGGTCGCCTGTGCCGCGTCCACCATCATCTCGATGGCGACATCGACCAGCAGGTCGTCATGATCGAAGAACGCCACCCATTCGCCGCGCACCGCATCCATGCCGGCGTTGGTCGCACCGCTGATGCCGAGGTTCTTTTTCAGTGTGATGCAGCGGATGCGCGCGTCGGCCGCGCAATAACCGGCGATGCGGCGCGCGATCTCGGGCGACTTGCCGCCGTCGTCGATGATGATCAGCTCCCAGTTCTCGTAGGTCTGGGCGATGACGGAATCCACGGCCGCCACGAAGTCCGACATCATCGGCTTGTAGGTCGGACACAGGATGCTGACCAGCGGCCGAACCGCGGCCGGCCCCGGTGCCACCGAACGCAGCCGGCGTCCGGCCGACACACGCGCACGCAGCCGGTCGTAATAACGACGCGCCCAGCGGTCATAGTCGCCGAGGTTATAGGTCGGCGTCGGCATCACGTTGGAGATGCTGGTGCGCAGCGAGGTGATCTCGCGATAGAGCCGGTCGACCGTCTCGTTGATCTCCAGCAGCCGTTCCTCGAGCGCATCGTCGACCAGTGTGGTGGTCAGCGGGCTGCCGGCCAGCTCGTGCTGATCCGGCGTGACCATGAAGCTGAAGGTCTGCATCCCGCCGCGCCGGAACTGGCGCGGCAGGATGATCTCGAAGCCGCAGTTCGGGTCGCCGCCCAGTGCTGCGGCGACATCGCCGCGATAACGGTCGGCCTTCACCTGTGCCACCCGGGCACCATTCGCGGTCAGCAGGATATGGCAGCCGCCGAGGCGATCCCGGCTGGCGATGTCGATCCGCTGCACCCAGCCGCGCAACGCACCCTGCTTCATGCCGTCGATGAAGCTCTGGAACTCGAAGCGCCTGTTCAGGACGAAATCATATTCCTCGGCGAACTCGTCCGGGTGCGCCGGATCGATGAGCGGCACGATGCTGCGGTCGGCGAAACGAAACGATAACGCATGCGCCTCGCCGTCGACGAAGCCTTCCGGAACGGTGAAACGGAAACCCAGCAGCCCGGTCGGATGACCGAGTGCGGCCTGCACATCCTCGCGCAGGTCGTCGCACAGGACGGTGGCCACTTCCTGGCGGTCGATCAGCACGTGCAGGCGCGCGGGTGCTGCGACCTGCCGGGCATCCACCGCCCAGCCACGCGCTTCGCCGTTGTTGAAGGCATCGAAATAACCCAGGAACGGCCGCGCAACAGTTTCCACGGCACCCATCGCGCTGGTCATCCATTTCGGTCCATGCCGTTTCGCAATCGTCAGATCGCCGCCGACCGCTATATCACATGAATCCGTCCGGCAAATAAACGCTTTGCCTGATAGCTCTCTTAAAGCCGGATCAGCGGGATCCGCCGCGTGAGGGCCCGTCGCGCCGCCGCCGCATCCCGGGCCAGACCCAGCAGCGCCGGCACCTGCGCGGGCCGAAGCAGCAGTGACGCCAACAGTGCGGGAACAGCGATGCCGCCGTCAGGCCTCAAGGCAACCCGGGCCGCGTGCGGCAGATCGCGCGAAGCGGGATCGCAGATCGCCCGCAAGGCCGCGAACGGCAATCCCGCGGCCGACGCCGCCACCGCCATCACTCCGCTCTCCATATCGAGCGAGGCGCAGAGGCTGGAAGCATACAGCGCCTGCTTCTCGACCGAAGTCGCAACCACGACGTCGCTATGCAGCAGCCCCCCCGCCGTGACACCGCCAAGCCAAGCGCAGAGCGTCAAATCCGTCAGATAATCCCGCTCGAACGCCACGATCCGCGAAGGCACCACCAGCTCCCCGGCCCGCATCGCCGGATCCAACCCAGCCGCCAACCCGAAGCTGACCAGATGCGTGGCCCCCGCAAGGATCAACTCAGAAACAGCAGCACGCGCCCCCGAAGCCGTAGCCCCGCTAACCCGAACCAGCACCCCAGCCCCAAGTGGTCCCAACAACCGAGCCTCAGCCCGCAACCCAACAACAAACCCGATCATGACCCAACACTTAATGAGGAAAAGGTTTAGCCCGTCCGCTAATCCGTTTTGGCGAGTCATATGGCGTGGATATCGAGAACCGGAGCGGAGCGGCCTTATGGGCCGTGAGCACCGGAAGCGCCGCGATCCGCGTCAGATGGCCGCCAGAACGGATTAGCGGATGGGCTAAAGGCCGTGGGGGACTTGGCGGCTGTTGCCCTGTCCCAGATTCCGGTATCGGGCCAGGGCGAGCAGCGGGAAGAACATCCGGTAGCCGTGGTAGCGCAGGTAGAACACCTTGGGAAAACCGACAGCGTTGTAAGGTAGTTCCTGCCATTCGCCGTGCTCGTCCTGGGTACGCAGCAGGCTGGCGATGCCGCGCTGGGTCGCCGGATGGTCGCGCTGGCCGGCGGCCATCAGGCCGAGCAGAGCCCAGGCGGTCTGCGACGGCAGGGCCTCCTTGTATCGGCCCGGTGCTGCGCCCTCGAAGCTGGCGCAATCCTCGCCCCAGCCGCCGTCGTCGCGCTGCACCGAGACCAGCCAGTCGACCGCGCGCCGCACCGCTGGGTCTTCCGGTCCCAGCCCGGCGGCATTGAGCGCGCACAGCACCGACCAGGTGCCGTAGATATAGTTGGTGCCCCAGCGGCCGAACCAGCTTCCGTCGGCCTCCTGCTCGCGCCGTAGATACTCGATCCCGCGCTCGATTGCCGGCCGGTCCCGCGGATCATTGAGCTGGGCCAGGAACGAGATGCACCGCGCCGCGACATCCGCGGTCGGGCTGTCGAGCAGTGCCCCGTGATCGGCGAACGGGATGTGGTTGAGCACGTCGTGGTTGTTGTCGACGTCGAAGGCGCCCCAGCCGCCGTTGCTGCTCTGCATGCCGACGATCCAGGCGCGCGCGCGCTCGATCGCCTCGCTGCTGGCCGGATCGCCGGACGTCATGCTCTGACGATGCAGCAGCATGCCGACCACGGCGGTGTCGTCGACGTCGGGATAATGGTCGTTGCGATACTGGAAGGCCCAGCCGCCCGGGGCGAGGTCGGGCCGCTGTATGGCCCAGTCCCCTTTGATGTCGAGCACCTGGCGATCGCGCAGCCAGGCCGCGGCGTCATGCAGCCGCTGGTGGCTCTCCACCGAGCTGTCGTCGCGGGACCGGCCCGACGCGGCCTCGATCATGGCGTGGGCGGCGAGGCCGGTATCCCAGATCGGCGAGACGCAGGGCTGGCAGTAGCTTTCGGCGCCATGGTCGACCATCAGGTTGCGTATCGCGCGCCAGGCCGCCGCGGGCTTGGCGTCGTCGGCGGGCACGCCGAGCACGTCGTACATCATGACGCTGTTGGCCATCGCCGGGTAGATCGCGCCGAGGCCGTCCTCGCCGTTCAGCCTTTCCTCGACGAAGCTGACGGCGCGGCGGACGGCAATGCGTCGCAACGGCGGCGGCGTGAAGGGATCGACCAGGCGCAGCAAGCTGTCGACATGCTTGAACACCCGGCCCCAGACCGAGCGGTAGGGTCCGTGCGTCCAGCGCCGGATCTGCGAGGGCGGGGTCACGAACAGCTCGCGCATGGTGACGCCGCGCGGGTTGCGGGCGCGCGGCCTGAACGTCGCCAGCACCAGCAGCGGCGCCACCACCACGCGCGACCAGTACGACATGTTCCAGATGTTGAAGAAGAACCAGCGCGGCATCAGCATCAGCTCGACCGGCATGACCGGGGTGCCATGCCAGGGGATCTCGCCGAACAGCGCGAGCTGGAAGCGGGTGAACACGTTGGCCCGCTCGGCGCCGCCCCGCGCCAGGATCGCCTCGCGGGCGCGTCGCATATGCGGCGCATCGGCATCGTCGCCGACGGCCTTGAGCGCGAAATAGGCCTTTACGCTGACGGAAAGATTGATCTCGCCGTCATGATAGAGCGGCCAGCCGCCATGCTCGCCCTGGATACGGCGCAGGTAGATACCGATCCGCGCCTGCAACGGCGCGTCGATGCGGTCGAGGAAATGCTCGAGCAGGATGTATTCCGCCGGGATCGAGGCGTCCGCTTCCAGTTCGAACACCCAATGTCCGTCGCTGCCTTGGCAGTGTGCGAGGGCGGTCTGGGCGTTCGCGATGACCTGATCAAGCTGAGAATCGCACAGCGCGATGTCCGGTGAAGTCAGCATTGTTCCGATGGGGCAAGGCGAGGCTCGGTCAAACGATCTTGCTCCGTTCTCGATCGGGATCGGGATGCAATCAATAGCGTAGCAGCCGTCGAACCCGACCTGATCGCACCTTCGATCGTGGCGGGCAAGCCTGTGGTGGTCCAGTCCCCGGCGAGGACGAGATTTTTCAACGAGGTGCGGCATCCGGGCCGCAGTGCCTCCTGGCCCACGGTAGCCGCGAAGGTGGCCCGCTTCTCGCGCAGCACGCGCCATGCAGGAGGTTGCTCGGGCAGCTCGCCGCCCGCCCTCAGCCAGGGGGCCAGCGCCCGACGCAGCTCGTTCCAGACCTGCAACGCCAGCGCGTCGTTGTCACGTCCGGACAGATGGTTGGCGGCGCTGATCGTCACCGAGATCACCTCGGACTTGATGAACGCCCATTCGGCGATGCCGCCGACGATGCCCACGAAGCCGGCCGCGGCCAGCTCGCCGGTGAGGTGCGGCTGCAAGGCGATCCGGTAGTGCAGGTTGACGATGCTCTCGAACTGGTCGGGCGCGGTGAGCTTCGGCAGCACGGCGCCGGCGAGCTCGGCCGCGACCGGCGCCGGCACCGCCAGGATGACCTGATCGCGCGGCCCGAGCTTCTGTTCGCCCTCCGCGAGCACCAGCGCGCGAAGCGATGTCCCCTCCGCCCGTAGTGCGATGACCCGGCAGCCGGTGCGTATCCGGGCGCCGAGGCGGCCCAGCCGCAGCAGTGCCGGATCGACGAAGCTCTCGGAGAGCCCGGTCGCCGGAAATCGGGGCAGGCAGGCGGCTCCGCCTTTGGCGAGCGACTCCCGCATCATCGAGCCCATCAGCACGGCGCTGCCGATTTCCGGCTGGGTGTTGAGCACGGCGATCGAGAGCGGGACCAGCAGCCGGTCGGCGAGCGGACCGGGCACCAGGCAATCCGCGACCGTGGTAGCACCCCGCGCGCGCAGCAGCCGGGCCAGGGAGAGCAGCTCGCGCAGCCGCATCCCGGGCACGCGGCGCTTGCGGTCGAACACCCACCAGGGGATGCGGCCGGGAGACAGGCGCAGCGTCCAGTGCAGCTTGGCCGCGAGATCCACGAAGGGGAACAGCGCGGTGCCCGGGCCGGTCAGCGTATCCAGCGCGCCGATCCGGCGGAGGAAGCCGAAGGTGGCGTGGTTGGCCGACAGCAGCAGGTGGTTGCCGTTGTCGATCCGGCAGCCGAGTTGCCGGTCCTCGTAGGAGCGCGCGCGGCCGCCGCAGGCGGGGCCTGCTTCGTACAGGCAGACGCGCCTTCCGGCCTCGGCCAGGTCCAGGGCGGCGGACAGCCCGGCGAGGCCGCCGCCGATGATGTGCACGGTGTCGGCGTCGGCGTTCACGGCATCACCGCCCGCAGCGCGATCAGGGCCTTGCGCCAGCCCGGCACGCGGATCCGGCGGGAAGGATCACGCCAGCCGGTGCGTTGCTGGGTCCCCAGGATGGCCGCGTAGCTGGCTGCCATCAGCCGGGCCGGACGCATCGCGGCACGGTCGCAATGCCCCATCGCCCCACGCGCCGCGCGGAAGTGCGACCGCGCCACCTTGGCCATGGCATGACAGGCCAGTTCCAGCCGCGGCGACGCCAGGGCCGCATCCGGCGTGCAGGGCACCCCTGCCTGGACCAATTGTTCGCGGGGCAGATAGAGGCGGCCGCGCCCGGCATCCTCCCCCAGGTCGCGCAGGATGTTGGTGATCTGCAGGGCGCGTCCGAGATGGTGCGCCACCAGGTCCGCGTCGGCGGATGCATCGCCGAACGCGCGCACCGACAGCCGCCCCACCGCACCGGCGACGCGGTCCATATACAGGTCGAGTTCGGCGGCGTTAGGGGCGACAATTAGACGCTCGGCATCCATCTGCATGCCGTCGATCACGGCGGTGAAATCCTCGGCCCGGAGCCGGTAGCGCGTGATCGCCGCCAGCAGCACCCGGTCGAGGCTGTCATTCGTGCTGCCGGCGTAGAGACCGTCAATACGCGCGCGCCAAGCGTCGAGGCGCGGCAGCTTGTCCGCGAAGGGTCCTGGCTCGTCGGCCACGTCGTCGACCAGGCGGCAGAAGGCGTAGATCGCATACATCGCGTAGCGTCGGTCCGGCGGCAGTATGCCCATGCCGCGCGCGAACGAGGTGCCCGAACGCCTGACGATGGCCTCGACCAGGGCGAGGTCGGCCGGGTCGCAGCCGAGAGCGGAGGGGATCCCGCGCGACATCAGCCTCTCCGCCACACACGCGCGGCACCGAGCAGGCTGCGCCCCACGTCGAGGCGCTTCAGCTTTACTCGTCCGGCCAGCGGATCCTCCCGTCGCAGCCTTGCCGCCAGCCGGTGCGACAGCCCGAGGATCACCGCCGCCTCCAACCGCATGCGACGATCCGCCACCAGGGCCGGCAATGCGGAGGCCTGGCGGTGGAGCTGGTCGACCCCGTCCAGCAGCCGGTCGAGCACGCGCCGGAGGTTGGCCGTGCTACGCGGCCGACGCAGGGCATCGACATCGAGTCCTTCCTGGGCCAGCCAGGGCCGCGGGATATAGCAGCGATCCAGCGTGGCCAGGTCGTCGCCGCAGTCCTGCAGATGGTTCAGGACCTGCAGCGCGGTGCAGAGCGCGTCGGACGCAGGCAGGGCGGCCGGGCCTTCGCCATGCAGGGCCAGCAGGTAGCGCCCGACCGGATTGGCGGAGTAGCGGCAGTAATCGGCGAGCTCGTCCCAGCTCTCGTAGCGATGCTTCACCGCATCCTGCCGGAACGCCACGATCAGGTCGGTGGCGGTGGCCGGATTGATCCCGGTCGCGGCGAGCGAGGCCCGCAGCCGATGGGCGTGCGCGATCTCGGCCGGATGGGCTTCACCCGGGAAGTCGCGGCCGAGAACGGCCGCTTCCATCGCGTCCAGCCGGTCGATCTTGGCCTGGGGCGGCAGCAGGCTGTTGTCGGCGATGTCGTCGATGGCGCGAGCATAGCCATAGTAGGCATGCACATGCGGCCGGTGCGCAGCACTGATCAGGCGCGAGCCGACCGGGAAATTCTCGTCCGCGCGAGTTTTTCCGGAGGCCACCTTGAGAGGAGATGCGGGAGACAGGTCGTTCATGGCTTGCTGTCCCGATAGGCGCGCTGCTTCCAGACCACGCCGCGCCCACGATGATGATCCACCGCCGAGGCGACGGTCGCCGCCGTGTAGAACACCGCGACCGCCGGCAGCAACAGCGCCCAGGCCGGCGACAGGCGGAAGCGCTTCAGCGTCGGCAGGAACGAGAGGGTGGCGATGATCCAGGCGAGCAGCCCGAACAGCCGCCCCGATCCCTGTCCGAACAGGGCGGCGATCGGCGGCACCATCCAGACCAGCATCATCCCCAGCACGGTGCCGGCCAACAGCGCCGGCGAGAAACGCAACTGCACGTATGCAGTACGCGCCACCATGCGCCACACATCGCCGGGATGCGGATAGGGCCGGATCGAACGCGCCAACTGGCTGTGGCCGAGCCAGATCGTGCCGCCGCTGCGCTTGACCCTTTGCGCCAGCGCCACGTCGTCGATCAGGGCGCCGCGCAGGCTCTCGATGCCGCCAAGGCGTGCCAGCACGACGGCGCGTATCAGGATCGTGCCGCCGGCTGCCGCCGCGATACGGTGGCTCGGCCGGTTGACCTGCGCGAACGGATAGAGCAGCTGGAAAAAATACACGAAGGCCGGCACCAGCAGCCGCTCGGCCGTGCTCTCGGTGTTGAGCTCGACCATCTCCGAGACCTGGTCGAGCCCGTCCCGCAGCGCCTTGGCCACCAGGGTCGCCGCATGTTCCGGCTCATGCACGATGTCGGCGTCGGTCAGCAGGATGAAGCTGCTGTCGTCCGGCATCAGCCGGTGCACGTCGGCGACACCTTGGGCCACCGCCCACAGCTTGCCGCTCCAGCCGGGCGGCGGCTCGGTGCCGTCGATGACGCGCAGGTGCGGCGAGATCATGCCGCGCGCGATGCTGCCGGTCTCGTCGCTGCTGCGGTCGTTGACCAGCACGACGCCGTAGGGACCCGGATAATCCTGCGCCAGCAGCGAGGCCAGGCAGTCCTCGATCGACGCGGCCTCGTCGCGCGCCGGCACCACCACGCACAGCGGGGGCCAGGTCGCGGCATCCGGACGGGTGTCGGGAGACGCAGGTTCCAGGCTCGGGCCGGCTTGCCAGAAGCGTCCGTGCAGCAGGACCAGCCCGATCCAGACCAGCAGCGACAAGGCCGGCAGGACCAGCCCGAACAGCATGCCCGGCATCACCCGAGCATTCCGTGATCGCGGAACCAGGCCACCGCGTCGACCAGCGCCTCGCGTGCCGGTCGCGGCGCGTAACCGAGTTCGCGCCTGGCCTTGTCCGACGAGAAGAACATCTTCTTCTTCGACATCGCCAGCGTCTCGCGCGTCACGCGGGGCTCGATGCCGAACCCGCGCGACGCCCATTCCGACGCCACCGCCACCGGCCACAGCACCGACCGCGACAGCCGGATCCGCGGCGCCTTCACGCCGGCGATCTCCGAGACGGCGCCGAACAGGTCGCCCAGCAGCATGTCCTCGCCACCCAGTATGTAGCGCTCGCCGATCACTCCCTTTTCGAACGCAAGCGCATGACCCTCGGCGACATCATCGACATGCACGATGTTCAGCCCGGTATCGACATAGGCCGGCATCCTGCCCCCGGCGGCGTCGGCGATCATCAGGCCGGTGGGCGTCGGCTTGATGTCGCGCGGGCCGACCGGCGTGGACGGGTTGACGATCACCGCGGGCAAGGCGCGCTCATGCACCAGGCGAAGCACCTCCTGCTCGGCGCGATACTTCGAGCGTTTGTAGACGCCGATGATGCTGTGCTCATGCACCGGCGTGGTCTCGTCGGCCACGGAGCCGTCGCCGATCAGCCCGAGGGCCGCAACCGACGAGCAATAGACGATCCGCTCGACCCCGGCCTCCTGTGCGGCCAGCATCAGGCGCCGCGTGCCCTCGACGTTGGCGCGCATCATGCCTGCCGGATCCGGCACCCAGAGACGATAATCCGCCGCCACGTGGAACAGGGCGCGGCAGCCCCGCAACGCGTGGGCGAAGCCGTCCGGCTGGCTCAGGTCGCCTTCCACCAGCTCCGCCCTGATACCATCGAGATTGCGCCGGTCGCCGCCGCGGCGCACCAGCAGGCGCAAGTCATGGCCGCGCGCCGCCAGCACGCGGGCCACCGCCGAGCCGACGAAACCGGTGGCGCCGGTCACCAGGGTTGGGGTCGAACTATCCGCGTCATTCATGCTTCGGCTGTATTCCGATCAGGGCGTGCAGGTGGGTCAGGCCAAAAGAGCGCCAGGGTAGAGGAGCGGCTGTATAGCGTCGCGATCGTCCCTGGTGTAGAGCCGGCGCCGCTCCACCCCGCATAGGCCGCGGAGAATTGCGTCACCGTGAAGACAGCCTCCATCCTGCTCGCCCTGCTCGGCCTCGCGCTGATCACCGGGATCGTGACCTGGCTCGGCGCCGGCGCGGTGACGAAGGCCGTGCTCTCGGTGGGCTTCGGCGGCTTCGCGGTGCTGGTGCTCTGGCAGGTCGTCAGCGACTTCGTGCTGGCAATGGCCTGGCGCATCGGCTGCCCGCGGCCGACGCTGGACATCGGCATCGGCCGCCTGCTGCTGGCCCGCATGGTGCGCGAGGCCGGCACTACCTGCCTGCCCTTCTCGCAGATCGGCGGCATCCTGATCGGCATGCGCGCCACCTGCTTCGGCTTCGGCCGCGCACTCGCCTGGCCCACCGCGGCGGCGGCCAACATCGTCGACATCACCGCCGAGATCATCGGGCAGGTCGGCTTCGTGCTGCTCGGACTGGTGTTCCTGATCGACCGCAAGCCAAACACCAACCTCGCCGGTCCGGTGGCCCTCGGCATGGTCCTCGGCATTGCCGCCATCGCCGGCTTCATCTGGGTCCAACGACGGGCCAGCGGATTGTTCCGGCGCGGCGTCGGCTCCCTCGGCCACCGCCTGACGGGACAGTTCCTGGCCGGCCCAATGCAGGGAAGTATCGAGAGCCTGCAGGACCGCATCAACGCCTTCTATTCCCGCCCCGGCCATATCGCTAGCGCCAGCCTGGTGCATCTGACCGGCTGGATCGGCAGCGCCGTCTGGGTCTGGCTGGCCTACCGCCTGCTTGGAGCGCCGATCGGAATGGGCAGCGCATTGGCCATCGAGGGCGTCGCCAGCGGGATCTTGTCGGTCTCGTTCCTGATGCCGGCGGCCCTCGGGGTCCAGGAGGCGGCCTATGTCGCCCTCGGCAGCTTGTTTGGGCTTGACCCGCATTTGTCGTTCGGACTGTCCTTGCTGCGGCGTGGAAGGGACCTGACCATTGGGGTGCCTACCTTGCTGTTCTGGCAGTGGATGGAGGTGGCGCGGCTTCGCGCAGGCAAGGGCGCTGCCCTTGACCCGCTGGGGCCCTAGGCCCCAGACCCCGATTCATCGAGAAGGACACGTTATGCCTGGGGTGGTGTTTGAGCGGCTGGCGCTGATCGGGCTTGGGTTGATCGGCAGCTCGGTCGCGCGTCGCGCCATGCAGGCAGGCACCATCGCGCGCGAGATCGTGGCCTGCGACCTGTCCCCGGCGGTCTGCGATCGGGCGCGAGAGCTGGGGTTGGCACATCGGGTCGAGCCGGACCCGGTGGCGGCGGTCCGGGGCGCCGACGTCGTGCTGCTCTGCGTGCCGGTCGGAGCGCTCGGCGCGGTCGCGGCCAGCATCATGCCGCATCTCGCATCCGGCACGATCCTCAGCGACGTCGGCTCGACCAAGCAGTCCATGCTGCGCGAAATCCTGCCGATCCTCCGCCATGACATCGCCCTGGTGCCAGGCCACCCGTTGGCCGGCACCGAATATTCAGGACCGGACTCCGGCTTCTCCACCTTGTTCGAAGGCCGCTGGTGCCTGCTGACGCCCCCGGACAACACCCCGCCCGAGGCCATCGCGCGGATCGAGCGGCTCTGGGCACTCTGCGGCGCCATGACGCGCACGATGGACCCGGCCCACCACGACCGGGTGCTGGCCATCGTCAGCCACCTGCCGCATCTGCTTGCTTTTACAATCTGCGGCACCGCCGACGACCTCGCCGACGAGACCCGCAGCGAGGTGCTGGAGTTCGCCGCCTCCGGCTTCCGCGACTTCACCCGCATCGCCGCATCCGACCCGACAATGTGGCGCGACATCTTTCTCAACAACCGCGAGGCCCTGCTGGAGATGCTGGCCCGCTTCATGGAAGACGCTCAGGCGATGGCGCGCGCCATACGCTGGGGCGACGACAGCTTCATCGTCGACCGGATCGAGCGTGGCCGCGCCATCCGCCGCAGCCTGATCGAGCTCAACCAGGCCTGATCCGGCCTCTAGCCCTAGCTGCGGTCGCCCGCGAGCTGCTTGCGGCGCACGCTTCCCTGGCGCTCCAGCATCCAGCCCGGATATTCCGGCGGCAGCCTGCTTGCCGCATCCAGCGTCGCGAGCTGTGCCGCATCGAGCCGAACCTCGATGGCCGCGAGATTATCGGCGAGCTGCTCGGGACGCTTGGCACCGATGATGACGCTGGTGACGACCGGCTGGTGCAGCAGCCAGGCCAGCGCGATCCTCGCCACCGACACGCCATGCGCCTCGGCGATCGGCCGCATCGCCTCGATCACGCCATAGCCGCGCTCGCGGTCGACCGGCGGGAAATCGAAATCGACCCGCCTGCTGCCCTGCTCGCCTTTGCCGTCGCGGCCATACTTGCCCGAGAGCAGGCCACCCGCGAGCGGGCTCCAGACCAGCAGACCCACCTGCTCGCTGGTCAGCATCGGCACGATCTCGCGTTCGAGGTCGCGGCCGGCGAGGGTGTAGTAGGCCTGCAGGCTCTCGAACCGCGCCAGCCCGCGCCGCTCGGAAATGCCCACCGCCTTCATGATCTGCCAGGCAGCCCAGTTGGAGACCCCGACATGCCGCACATGACCGTGGCGGACGAGTATGTCGAGCGCCTCCATGGTTTCCTCGATCGGCGTCGCCGGGTCGAAGCCATGCAGCTGGTAGAGGTCGATATGGTCGAGCTGCAGCCGTTTCAGGCTCGCCTTGCAACCCTCGATGATGTGCGAACGCGTGTTGCCGCGGGCGTTGGGACCGCGGCCGGTCTCGCCGAACACCTTGGTCGCGACCACGATATCGTCGCGATGCAGCTTGAGGTTGCGTATGGCCTGGCCGGTGATCTCCTCGGAAAGCCCCTCCGCATAGACGTCCGCCGTGTCGAGCATGTTGATGCCCGCATCGACCGCGGTGCCGACCAGCCGTTCGGCCTCGTCCTGCTGCAAGGCACCGATCTTCCGCCACATGCCGTCGCCGCCGCCGAAGGTCATGGTGCCGAGGCAGAGTTCAGAGACCAGCAGGCCGGTGCGGCCAAGTATCCTGTGATGCATGCGAGATATCCTCACTTCGAATTGTGCAGTGCGACATTACGGTATCATAAAGAACTCACAAAACTGTGCAGTTCGCATCCTCCCGCTGTCAATTGACCCATGCCGAACCTGACGTGCATTTAACGGTCCAAGTCTACTGCTTAGACAGGCGTCATGAATATTCAAACCCGGTCTCACCGCTACAACTCGTCGCGCGAAACCATTCTTGCAACCTCTCGCGATGTCTTTCTGCGGCACGGCTTTACGGACGCCAGCATGGACGCCATCGCGCAGCGGTCCGGCGTGTCCAAGACCACGCTGTACGCCCATTTCGAGAGCAAGGAGGCGCTGTTCAACCAGGTCGTCGTCGATGTGGTGACGGAGCATGCCGACGACACTGCGGCCCTGTTCGAGTTTGCAACCGGCGACAGCTTCCGCGACAAGCTGGTCGCCATCGCCTGCCGGATGCTGGACATGCGGCTGGATCCGGAAGCCACCGCGCTGATTCGCCTCTGCGTCATCGAGGGTGCGCGCATGCCGCGTCTCAGCTACGAGTATCTGACCGCGGTGCGGACCAGCCTGCTGCAATCGATCGGCAGCTTCCTGCGCGAACATGCCGACGCCAGCGGGCTGGTCATCGAGGACTGGCAGCAGGCCGCCGACGTGTTCATCGTGCTGACGATGCGCGACTTCCAGCTCGAGGCGATGCTGCCCTGGTCGGCCGCCGGCACGCCGGACGCCTATCGCCACAACGCCGAACAGGTCGCCGACGTGATGCTGCGGCTGTATCGGCGAGCCTAGAGGCTCTTGCGGAACCGGCCTGCGGTTGTCGGTTGAGAGAGCCGGCAAGTTTGACCCGGCCTCCCGGTTTCGGCACTTCCCGGGCTCGGGACCAGGAGAAATTCATGCTGTCACACCGTCCGCGCCTCATCACCTTCGACATTTTCGGAACAGTCCTCGATTGGAGAACAGGTATTGAAGATGCCTGTCGGGCCGCTGGACGCCCGCTTGGACCAGGCGAATTCGACCGCTTGGTGGACGCGCAGGGGCAACTCGAACAGGGCAATTTCCTGAACTACGCGACGATCACGCGGCGCAGCCTCGTCGAAGTGCTAGGTCTGGACGACGACCAAGCCGCGACAATTGGCGCGTCGGTCGGTCGCTGGCCGCTTTACCCCGATGCTTCCACGCTCCGCCCGCTCATGCGTGTGGCACCATGCGCTGCGATGACGAACAGCGACCGCAGCCACGGCGAGGACGTGCAGGCAAGCCTTGGCTTCCGGCTGAGCACATGGCTATGCGCGGAGGACGTCGGCCTCTACAAGCCGCATCGCGGGTTCTGGAAGCGCATGGGCGATCTTCGGCGTATCGAACCGGGCCCCGACTGGTGGCATGTCTCTGCCTATGCCGACTACGACTTGGCCGCCGCGAACGATCTCGGTCTGACGACCGTTTTTGTGCGGCGACCTCACTCACGGCTCGGCCCGTCATCCTACGAGGTCAACGACCTCCCCGGCCTGCTCACCCTGCTCTCGTAGTTGGCTTGGTCCTCGCCGCCACTTGGTGACGAGCCTTTCCACGAGGCGGAAGCCTTCATAACTATCGGTCCGCCACTGCCTCTAACGGATGGACGAGCGGCCCATCGGCGCCGCGGACAAAACATGGCACGTCCCAGGCCAGGCGGTCCCATTGTGCTTTCGAGCCCACCCAAACGTGAGCCGTCACTGCCGCGTCTGCTTCGCGATCCAGGGTGCCGAGCCTGATCCGGACGTGATCGGGATCCGCGTCGACCAACGCGCGGACGGGAGGCCGAAAAGGCAGTACCGTTGGCCCGTCGGCAGGACTCGCAGTGACAGAGGCGAACTGATCCGAGCAAGCCGTCAATCTCAAAGCGGACACCGCCGCAAAGACAGCGGCCCTGTATCGTCGGCAGTCTGCCTCCGCTCTCACCTTCCATCACGCCTCCCAACAAGACGCAGCCGTTTTCGAGAGCATGAACCAATCACCCACGGATCTGACGGCTAGTCCCCTGTTACCGATGTCCCGACGTAAGACTGTCGCGCTGCCAGCCGCTTTCGAGAGAGACGGTGGTGCCGTCGACGAAGGTCTTTTCCAGGCCGACCGCGGCACCGCGCGAAACCACGCCGATCTTGGAGCCATCCGCGCCACGCAGCAGGTCCGAACCCTGCCCCGCTCCCAGCGCCACGAAGGCCCTGACGCCGGTGTTGCCGATCAGGCCGCTGTCCAGCCGGATCGAGCTGGACCGCAAGTTGTGCGAACCGACCGACACGTCCGCGACCCCGCTCTGCCTGTAGGCGGGCGGCGCGAAGCTGTAGTCGCCCGGACTGGATAGGAGGCCCGCCTCCTGTGCCGATACGCTACCGCCCCAGCCTGGGACGCCACCATACAGCAGGCTGGATGCCAATAGCAGGCCGATGCGAACCGGGCGGATCATGTCACGCGCATGATACGCAGGTTGTTGGTGCTGCCGGCCTTGCCGAACGGCAGCCCTGCCACGACCACGACGGCCTCGCCAGCCACCGCCAGGCCATCGTCGCGGGCGGCGTTGGCGGCTGCCAGGACGACATGCTCCAGCGTCACCTGGTCCGAGCCCTGGTCCGCCACCTTGGCGCGCACGCCCCAGACCAGGGACAGCCGACGTGCTGTCGCCATCGTGCCCGTAAGGCCCAGGACGGGACATTCCGGCCGCTCGCGGGCGATACGCAACGCGCTCGGCCCGGACAGGGTGTAGGCGACGATCGCCCGCGCATCGACGGTCTGGGCGACCTGTTGCGCCGCTGCCGCGATCGCATCCGCGGCATAATGCTCCGGCGCCGGGCGCGAGGCCTGCATGTGCGCCTGCCAGCCGGCATCGCGCTCGACCCGGCGGACGATGCGCGCCATGATCTCGACCGCTTCCTCCGGGTACTGCCCCGCCGCGGTCTCCGCCGAGAGCATCACCGCGTCGGCGCCGTCGAACACCGCGGTCGCGACGTCGGACGCCTCGGCGCGCGTCGGTGCCGGCGAGGAGATCATGCTCTCCAGCATCTGCGTCGCCACCACCACCGGCTTGCCGAGCAGGCGGGCCTCGCGGACGATCCGCTTCTGCGCCAGCGGCACCTCCTCGGGCGGCAGCTCGACGCCGAGATCGCCGCGCGCGACCATGACGCAGTCCGACAGCGCCAGGATCTCGGCCAGGTTGTCGAGCGCCTGCGGCTTCTCGATCTTGGTCATGATCCAGGCCCGTCCGCCGACGATGTCGCGCGCTTCCTGCACGTCGGCGGCACGCTGGACGAACGAGAGGCCGACGTAGTCGACTCCGCGCGCCAGGGCGAAATCGAGGTCGAGCCGGTCCTTCGCCGTCAGCGCCGGGATCGGCAGCATGACGTCGGGCACGTTGACGCCCTTGCGGTCGGACAGGATGCCGCCGGCGAGGACCTGGGTGTGGAGATAGTCGGCCCCCTTCTCCAGTATGCGCAGCCGCAGCTTGCCGTCGTCGAGCAGCAGCATCGAGCCGACCGTCGCGGCCTCGATGATCTCGGGGTGCGGCAGGCCGCAGCGGTCCGCGGTGCCGAGCGTCTCGTCGAGGTCGAGCCGGAAATGCGCCCCGTGCGCGAGTGCCGCGCGGCCGGCCTCGAACTTGCCGACACGCAGCTTGGGTCCCTGGAAATCGGCCAGGATGCCGATCGGCCGGCCGCTGCGGGTCTCGATGTCGCGTATCATGCTGATGCGCTCGGCATGGTCCTCGTGGGTGCCGTGCGAGAAGTTGAGCCGGAACACGTCGACACCGGCCTCGAACAGCCGCGTGATCATGGCCAGGGTGGAGCTGGCCGGCCCGAGCGTCGAGAC
>CAXSEE010000053.1:0-22101 GCA_964235615.1 uncultured Acetobacteraceae bacterium
GAACAGGCACTCATGCCCCTCCTGCAGCGCCACCCAGTTGCGTATGGCGCCGAGGTAATTGCCCAGATGCGGGATACCGGTCGGCTGGATGCCGGAGAAGATGCGTTGCATCCCCGGCTTGTCCGGCTTTCCGGGGGTTGCGGTCAAGGGATCGGAGCCCAGCATCCCACTGCTCCAGGCCAATTGCAGAATGATCAGTCCGAATATCGTTGACAGGCGACCATAGGTGCCTTATTTACAGATCGTACGATCCATAAATCGTCGACGGCTTGGCCGTCGCGCTTGGATTGGGTGCGGCAGATGAGCCAGGCGTTCGACCGGCTCTGCACGGACCACGACCCGGTGGTCATCACCTGCCGCCTCGTCACGCGCTCGCGCACCTCGGGTGAGGAGCGCTGCGCAAACGCAAGGAGATGAATGATGGAAATCGGCTTTATCGGTCTTGGCGCCATGGGCGGCGCTATGGCGCTGAACCTGGCGCAGGCAGGCCACACGGTTCGCGCGTGGAACCGCTCCGGCGGTCCAGAGATCAGAGGAGTGGAGATGGTGTCCGATCCGGCGGATGCGTTCGGGGCCGACGCGGTGTTCACCATGCTGTCCGACGACCCGGCAATCCGCGAGGTCCTGCTGGAACCCGGCATGCTGGGCCGCGCGAGGCACGGCCTGGTCCATGTCGTGACATCGACCATTTCGGTAGCGTTCGCAGGTGAGCTTGCCGCGGCGCACGAAGAAGCCGGGATCGGCTACGTCTCGGCGCCCGTGCTCGGCCGGCCGGACGTGGCCCGCGAAGGTCAGCTCAACATCCTCGCCGCCGGCAAGCGGCAGGCGGTCGAGACGGTGCGCCCGCTGCTCGAAATCCTCGGCAAGAAGGTGTGGGACATGGGCGAGGAGCCTGCGCGGGCCAACGCGGCCAAGATCGCGGCGAACATGATGATCACCATGGCGATCGAGGCGATGGCGGAGGCGGTGGTGCTGACAGAGGCGAACGGCCTGCAGCGCGAGGCCTTCTTCGAGCTGATCCTGGGCACGCTGTTCGGCGGGCGCGCCTACGAGAGCTATAGCGCCAACATCGCCAAGGGGCATTTCGAGCCGGGCTTCAAGGCACGGCTCGGGCTCAAGGATCTCAGGCTCGCCGCCGCTGCCGCCGAAAAGGCGGGCAAGCAGTTGCCCATGCTCGAGGCCGTGCGCGGACGCATGACCGAGACGGTCGAGGCTGGCATGGGCGACAAGGACTGGTCGGCGATGGCCGACTTCACCATCAACCATGCGAAGTGAGGCGAGCCCATGACGAAGACCTGGTTGATCACCGGCTGCTCGAGCGGCTTCGGCAAGACGCTCGCGGAGGCGGTGCTGGCCCGCGGTGACCGTCTGGTCGCCACCGCCCGCAAGGCCGACGCACTCGCCAACCTCATCGGCCGCTACCCCGATACGGCCAAGGCGGCAGCACTCGACGTAACGCGGGAGGGCTCGGCCGCCGCCGCCGTGGCGTTGGCCGAAGAGGCGTTCGGCGGGCTCGACATCCTCGTCAACAATGCCGGCTTCGGCTTCATGGGCGCCATCGAGGAAGCGACGCCTGAAGAATACCGGCCGATGTTCGAGACCAACGTCTTTGGCCTGATCGAGACCACGCGGGCCGCGCTGCCGGCATTGCGCAAGCGCCGCGACGCGCGGGTCGTCAACTTCTCATCGGGCGCGGGCATCGCGGGAGCGGCGGGCTACGGCTATTACAACGCCACCAAGTTCGCCGTGGAAGGGCTGTCCGAAGCGCTGGCGCAGGAGTTGGCACCGCTCGGCCTGTCCGTGATCATCGTCGAGCCGGGACCGTTCCGGACCGACTTCCTCGGCCGCTCGATCGCCACCGCCAGGGCCGAGATCGACGCCTATGCCGAGACGTCGGGCAAGCTTCGGCACTATCGCGACACCAACAACGGCCGCCAGGCCGGCGATCCGGAAAAGGCCGTGGCGGTGATCCTGAAGGCGGTCGATGCCGACAAGCCGCCGCTGCATCTGCCGCTCGGGCCGATCGCCCACGCGACTGCCGAGAAGAAGCTCGCCTCCTTCAGGGCGGACCTCGACGCCTGGCGCGACATCGCCATCGCCACGGACTTCCCGTAACCGCCGCGTCGGAAAGGAACCGATGTGATCACAATGTATGTCACCTATGCTGGCGACCCCGGCACCAAGTTCGACCGCGATCACTGGACCGATGTCCATCTCCCGCTGGTACGCGAGGCGTGGGGACCCCATGGTCTGCTGAGCGCCGATGGGTTCTTCCCGTCGGGAGACGGCGGCGGCCTGATCGCGATCTGCCCCTGCGTGTTCCGCGACGAAGCGGCAATGGCGGCGGCGCTCGCCTCTCCCGAGACCGAGCGCGTGATGGACGATGTCAGGAATGTCACCGACGCAGCACCTGCCCGCAGCCGCGCTGTGCCGCTCTGACGGAGGCAGCCTTCATCAATGGCGCCATGCTTGCCGTCGATCGCGGCTACACGGCACGCTGAGGATTGACGTGCGCGCGTAGCATGTGACCCGGCTCTAGCCGCTGCAAATCATAACGCGCCGCCGCGCCGCCCTGCCGCCGCACCGAGACGCAAACGAAGCGCGTTCAGCTTGATGAAGCCCTGTGCGTCGACCTGGTCATAGGCGCCCTGATCGTCCTCGAACGTCACCACGCGTGTGTCGTACAGGCTGTTGGGGCTTTCCCGGCCGACGGTGATGACGTTGCCCTTGTACAGCTTCAGCCGCACCCGCCCGGTCACGCTGTGCTGGCTGGCGTCGATCAGCGCCTGCAGCATCCGGCGCTCCGGGCTGAACCAGAAGCCGTTGTAGATCAGCTCCGCGTAGCGCGGCATCAGGCTGTCCTTGAGATGTCCGGCCTCGCGGTCCAGCGTGATGCTCTCCATGTTGCGATGCGCCGCCAGCAGGATCGTGCCTCCGGGGGTCTCGTAGATGCCGCGCGACTTCATGCCCACGAAGCGGTTCTCGACCAGGTCGAGCCGGCCGATGCCGTTCGCGCGCCCAAGCTCGTTCAGCCGGGTCAGCAGGGCGGCCGGGGACAGCGCCTCGCCGTTGATCGCCACCGGATCGCCGCCGGCAAAATCGATGGTGATCTCGGTGGCCACGTCCGGCGCCGCCTCGGGACTGATGGTGCGCTGGAACACCACCTCGTCCGGGGCGATGGCGGGATCCTCCAGTATCTTGCCCTCGGACGAGGAGTGCAGCAGGTTCGCATCCACCGAGAACGGCGCCTCGCCGCGCTTGTCGCGGGAGATCGGGATCTGGTTCGCCTCGGCGAACTCCAGCAGCTTGGTCCGGCTGGTCAGGTCCCATTCGCGCCAGGGCGCGATCACTTTCACGTCCGGCTTGAGCGCGTAATAGGCGAGCTCGAACCGCACCTGGTCGTTGCCCTTGCCGGTGGCGCCGTGTGCTACCGCGTCGGCGCCGACCATCTCGGCGATCTCGATCTGGCGCTGGGCGATCAGCGGCCGGGCGATCGAGGTGCCGAGCAGATACTGACCCTCGTACAGCGTGTTGGCGCGGAACATCGGGAACACGAAGTCGCGCACGAAGGTCTCGCGCAGGTCCTCGACGAAGATCTCCTTGACGCCGAACATCTCGGCCTTCCTGCGTGCCGGCTCCAGCTCCTCGCCCTGGCCGAGATCGGCGGTGAAGGTGACCACCTCGCATCCGTAGGCGGTCTGCAGCCAGCGCAGGATGACGCTGGTGTCGAGGCCGCCGGAATAGGCGAGCACGACCTTCTTGACGTCCTTCACGGCCACGGCTGGATCTCCTGTTGCTGCGCCTCACGCGTCTAGCATCGGACCCACGCTCCGCCAACATGACTAAGCCTGGGCCAACAAGGCAAGAAACTCTCCCAAGCGCGCAACCGCGACCGCCACGCCGCCGTTTACGGACGTCCTCCAGGAGTTGTAATGCACGGCTCGATCGACTCCAGCTCGCGTTTCGTCGTCGCCATTCCGGTTCGCGACGAGGTCGAGCGGATCGAGGGCTGCATCCGCGCCCTGTCGCAGCAGCGTGACGCCCGCTGCGACCACATCGTGCTGCTGCTGAACAACTGCACCGATGGCACCGAGGCGCTGGTCGAGCGTCTGCGGCCCGACCTCGACGTGCCGATCACGATGGTCCTACGCAACTTCACGCCGGAGATGGCGCATGCCGGCAGCGCGCGCAGCCACGCCCTGGCGATCGCGGCGCGGATCGCGGGGCCAGGCGGGATCATCGCCACCACCGACGCCGACGGCATCGTCGACCGGGACTGGGTCGCGGCGACCCTGGCCGCCTTGGCCCGGGGCGCCGAAGTGGTCTGCGGCCGCGCGGTAATCGATCCGGTCGACGCGCTGTCGATCTCTGCGGCGCTGCATGCCGACGATGCCCGCGAGGTCGCCTACGGCCGCCTGCTCGACGAGATCCATGCCCTGGTGGATCCCGATGCGTTCGATCCGTGGCCACGCCATACCGAGCATTCCGGCGCCAGCATCGCCGCCACCGTGAGCGCCTACGAACGCGCCGGCGGCATGCCGCCGCTGCCGTCGGGGGAGGATCGTGGTTTCCTGCGGGCTTTGCGTGCGGTCGACGCGCGTGTCCGCCATGCCCCCGAGGTGTTCGTCACCGTGTCGGGCCGCATGCAGGGGCGGGCGGTGGGCGGCATGGCCGACACCATGGCGCGCCGCATGATCCGCCAGGATGCGCTGCTGGACGCCGACCTGGAGCCGGCCGCGAACTGCCTACGACGCGCCAGCCTCCGCGCGCAGACCCGGAGGCTCTGGGCCGAACGGCGCGACGCCTTCTGGCGCGAGCAGATCGGGACGCTGGCCCGCGACGCCGCCCTGCCGCTGGAAACCGTTTCGGCGTGGTTGCAGACCGAGTATTACGGGCAGTGCTGGGCGCAGATCGAGGCCAACAGCCCGATGCTGGTGCGGGTACCAGTGCAGCGTCAGGCACTCGACCGGCACCAGGCGGTTGCACACGGTATCCTGGCCGAGCTCCGGGCCGAGACAGCCGCGCAGGCGTCCGGCCTTGGCCACACGCCGCCACTCAGCCCAACCCATCTGGTGCTGGGATAATTATGGTTTCCATGGTCCCGCCCGAGCTATATTGACCACCGGAAACCCTGCAGGGGAAGGGTCGTATCGGTGCTCAACTCCGCGCGTTGCGGGTATCTGTTCGCGATTGTCGGGATCATCGCCGACTGGTCGTGTTCCTGGCCGGCCTTCTACATGCGGTGGCATGCAGGACACGTCACTCAGACCTCTCTCGTGATTGAAGCCGTTCTGTCCTTCGTCCCAGGAGCACTCGTCACGATGAGCGCTGTCGTGGCCCGCAGCCGCGGGTAGGCTGCCAGCTTTCTCTTGAAAACGGCTCCCGTCGCGTCCACACTATCGGCATGGTCGGGGGGCCGACCGGTGAAGATCAACCCCCCTCCCATGGTAGGCTTACAAGTGCTGCAGGGCGTTCAGGAGGGCGGTAACCGCCTGAATTAGCCCTGCTGCTGCCCCGATGAGGGCGACAGCTTTAGCCACTGTAAGCCTTCGCGGCTTGTCCATACGGACACTCCCCGAAGTGCAGACCCTCGCTAGAGGCGTCCTACGGCTCCGAAGAACACGAAGGCTGCCACGGGAGCCGCGCGCCAATTATGCCCATTGCGAATAGGGCAATTCAACGAAAAGCATCTATCGCATAAGCGCCGTCGAGGTCGTCTCAGGGCGCTGAGCGGGCGGCCAGCTCAAGCCGGTCCAGCCTGTAGCCTTCACGCTGCATCGCCGCTTCGGCAGTAAAACCCTGGCAGGCCCGGCGGAACAACTCGGCGGCCTCGTCACCCGTAGTGGGGGTGTTGGTCGGACCGGTCCAGTTCACCAGCAGGATCATGCAGCCGGGCAGGGCCGCCTGGGCGCATCGATGCGCCAGTCGGGCGATGTCGTCGGCTGCAAGAAAATACAGCATCTCCGAGATCAGCACGAGGTCGAACCGGCCTTCCGGCCAGTCCGCGGGCATGGTGGCCTTGCGGAAGCTGACATGATCGAGCCCGGCGCAGCGCAGGCGGGCTCGTTCGAGCGCCGCCTCGGCCAGGTCGAGGCATAGCAGGCGATCGCAACGTGCCGCCAGCCTCTCGCTCATGACCCCGATCGAGCAGCCGAGTTCGAGTCCGCTTGCGAACCGGCGGTCGCCGAGCTGGGCCAGCGTGTCGGCGTATTTGGCCCGCTCATAGGGGCGGGTCTCGAAGCCCCAGGGATCAGGGTCACGGGCGTAGAGCTGGTCGAACACCTCAGCCTTCCAACTCTCCTCGCTCATGATCCGTCTCCAGGAAGGTCTCGCACGGCTGCTCGAACACCGAGAGCAACGCCTGCGGCAGCCGAAAGCCTTCCGGATCATCGTTGATCAGATCGGAATATTGCGAGGCATGCAGCCGGATCGCGCGGCACTTGGCCTGCAGATGCCGGCTGATGTCGAGACGGAATCCACGCAACGGCAGATCCGGAGCGATTTCGGTATCAGGTGCGATCAGCCAGCCCCAGACCGGATAGGACAGCAGCCGGATCCCTGTGTCGTGGGCAACGCGGCGCGCCATCTTCTGCACCGCCTCATGGTCGCAATGCGGATCGAGCCCCCAGGGTGCCAGCAGCGTATCGCAGCCTTGCAGCGCGGCAGTGATGGCGGCGCAGGCGGCTTCGAAGCCGGGGCCGTCATGCGGTGCGGCGGTATCGCGCAGACGCATGAAGCCGACATTCGCTGCCGGCAGGCCCAGGGCGGCGGTGGCCCGTAACGTCTCGCCCTCGCGTAGCGCGCGCAGCTTTTCCGCGGGCCAGAGCTGCGAGTTCGGATGCGACCCGGTGCCGTCGGTCACGACCAGGACTAGCGGCGGCAGGCCTCTTTCGCACAGCTCGGCGATCAGGCCGCCGCAGCCCAGCGACTCGTCGTCGGCATGGGGTGCGAGGATCATCGTCCGGCCGAGCCGCGGGTCCGCCGAGACCGGCAGCGCACGCATCAGGGCGTGGACCTCACCAGCACGCATCAACGAGTGATTTCGCGGCTCGCGAACCACTCGGCCGCCGCCGTCAGCGTCTCGTCCGGTGCCGGCTGCCGCAGATAGGTTGCGAGATCGCGCATCACCCGCTCCACCGGATTGTCACGCAGGAACGCCGCCAGGCCGAGCCCGCGCTGCACCAGCCGGATCACGTCCAACCCGGCCTGCTCGGTGGCGATCCGGGCCAGGCCGACGATGGCCACCACATCCCCAGCCTCGTCGGTGCCGCTCTCGGCCATCGTGGCAGCCCTGGCGGCCCACATCGCGGCTGTCTCCTGGGCGATCAGCGCCTCGCCGATGCGGGTGAGCTGGTGGAGATTCTCATGCCGCCCGCGCGCCAGCAGTTGGTGGCGGAGCAGGGAGACCAGGCGGTCGATCCCGCCCAGCGCCACCGCGATCCCGCGCCAGGCGCCGGCGCAGAACTCCGGCTGGCGCAGATAATCGCCGGGCGCCCCGATCAGCGCCTCCGGACCCAGCGTCATCCCGGTGAAGTCGCACGAGCCGGTGCAGGCGCCGCGCATGCCATGCACGCCGCCGAGCGTATCGACGGCGCGACGGTCGGCTCCGAGCGGCACGATCACCATCCGGTCCGAGCCGGTCTCAGGCAAGGCGGTGACCAGCGGCCGGGTGACGTGCAACGCGCCGGACGCGAACCGCTTCTCGCCTTCGAGCCGGTAGCGTCCGCCGGCCTCGACCAGACGCAGCCCCGCCGCCGCCTCGGTCACCCAGATGCCGAACAGATGGCCCTCGGCGGAGTCTCTCGCGGCCGTGCGCAGCTGCGCCTCGGTGCCATAGACGGCGATCAGCTTGAGCGCGTTGACATGGCCTTCGTAGAGCCGCCCGACCGCGAGGCTCGCGCGCCCCATCAGGCGAAGCAGATCGAGCAGGGCCGCAGCACCATCCGGCTCGGTGCCGAGACCTTGGCCGCCGAGATGCCGCGGCAATGGCGCCGTCATCGCGCCGATCTCGCGCAACAGGGCGAAAGCCTGCTCGGGGAAGCCGCCTTCGCGGTCGAGCCGGTCGGCTTCCTGCTCTATGACGGTCACGCCATCGGCGAGCCGTTCCCGCAGGCTAGCCATCAGGCCGCGGCCGACCGCTCGCGCCGGCTCTCGGTCCGCAGCTGTCCGCAGGCGGCCAGGATGTCTTGCCCACGCGGCATCCGGATCGGCGAGGCGAAGCCGGCGTCGGTCACGATCTGCGCGAAGCGGTCGAGCTGCTCGCGGGTCGAGGTCTGGTACGGGCTGCCCGGCCACGGGTTGAACGGGATCAAATTCACCTTGGCCGGAATGCCGGCGATCAGCCGCACCAGCTCACGCGCGTCGGCCTCGCTGTCGTTGATGCCGCGCAGCATGACGTATTCGAAGGTGATGCGCCGCGCGTTCGAGGCGGCCGGGTAGCGCCGGCAGGCCGCGAGCAGCTCGGCGATCGGGTATTTGCGGTTCAGCGGCACGATCTCGTCGCGCAGCTCGTCGCGCACCGCATGCAGCGACACCGCGAGGTTGACCGCCAACTCCGCGCCACAGCGGTCCATCATCGGCACCACGCCGGAGGTGGACAGGGTGATCCGGCGACGCGACAGGGCGATGCCTTCGCCGTCCATGACGATCCGCATCGCCTTGGCGACGTTCTCGTAATTGTACAGCGGCTCGCCCATACCCATCAGCACGATGGTCGAGAGCAGGCGAGGGGTCTCGCCGCGCGGGCTCGGCCACTCGCCGTAGCTGTCGCGCGCGGCCATGAACTGGCCGACGATCTCGGCCGCTCCGAGGTTTCGCACCAGCGTCTGGGTGCCGGTATGGCAGAAGCGGCAGGACAACGTGCAGCCGACCTGGCTGGAGATGCACACGGCACCTCGGTCCTCGCGCCGGTCGGGGATGTAGACCGTCTCCGCCTCCTGGCCATCGCGGAAGCGGAACAGGAATTTGCGGGTCTCGTCGGAGCTGGTCTGCACGGTCGCCGCCGTGGGACGGCCGATCACGAAGCGCTCGGCCAGGATCGCCTGCAACGGCTTGGCGATGGAGCTCATCATGGCGAAGTCGGTGACGCCCTGGTGATAGACCCAGTGCCAGATCTGCTTGGTCCGGAACGGCTTCTCGCCGATTTCGACCAGCGCCTCGGTCAGTTCCTCGCGCGACAACCCGACGATCTCGCGACGGCCATCCGCCAGCACCGCGGGCGGCGGCGAGAACAGCGCGGTCTTGGCCAGGATCCGGACGCGCTCGGCCTCGTTGAGAGTATCGGTGGATAGTGTGGTCATGCGCGGTCTTATAAAGCATCCCGGACGGCACACGTATAGACGATGCAATCCGGGGTGCGTTGCACTTGGCAACACTCAATTCTATGGACGTTGGCCCGCAACCGTCACACGATTGCCACGTTTATGAAGCCGTATGGTAACGAGAACGATACGGTTCAGGAGGCTGGCGATGGACGATCTGGAATACAACGCGAAGCTGGATGAGCTGGATCATCTGCTCAACGACCCGGAGATCGAGTCCGAGCCGTCCCATATCTGGTCGCTGCTGGCGGAAGTCTCCCACCATGACCTGATGGCCGCGGCACCGGTGCAACCGACCGCCTAGGCATGACGCGCCGCGATCAGGAATTCGCGGTTGCCCTCCGGTCCGGTGATCGGACTCGGCTCGATCCCGACCACGCTCCAGCCGTCGAGGCTGCCCCACCAGTCACGCACCAGGTTGCAGACCTCGACATGGATCGCCGGGTCGCGCACCACTCCCTTGGAGCCGATCGCCGCGCGCCCGGCCTCGAACTGAGGCTTGATCAGCGCCACCGCCCAGGCCCCTGGCTGACATAACGCGAGGCTCGCCGGCAGCACGGTGCGAAGCCCGATGAAGCTGGCGTCGCAGACCAGGGCCTCGATCGCGTCGGGAATGATGCCGCCGTCGAGGATGCGGGCGTTGAGCCGCTCATGCACCACCACCCGCGGATCCTGACGCAGCTTCCAGGCCAGTTGGCCATGCCCGACATCGACCGCATGCACCCGGGCGGCGCCACCCGCCAGCAGAACGTCGGTGAAGCCGCCGGTGGAGGCGCCGATATCGAGGCAGCAGCGCCCCTCCGGCAAAAGCCCGAAATAATCTAGCGCATGCGCCAGCTTGAGGCCGCCGCGCGACACCCATGGATGATCCTGGCCGCGCAGGCTCAACGGTGCGTCGGCAGAGAGCTGGTCGCCGGCCTTGGCGACGCGCGCCTCCCCGGTGAACACCAGCCCGGCCAGGATCAAGGCCTGTGCCCGCGCGCGGCTCTCGACCAGGCCGCGCTCGACCAGGAGCTGGTCGGCCCGAACTTTCACGCGACCACCTTCAGTTCCGGCGCTCCACCACGTAGCGGGCCAGCGCGCGCAGCCGGTCGGCCTCGCGGCCGAACGCCGCGAGCTGTCCGACCGCGTCGGCAGCGAAAGTCCGCGCCGCGTCCCGGGCGCCGTCGATGCCCAGCAGGGCGACGAAGGTGGACTTGCCCGCCTCCTGGTCCTTGCCGGCGGTCTTGCCGAGCTCGGCAGCGCTGGCGGTCGCGTCCAGCACGTCGTCCGCGACCTGGAACGCAGCGCCCAGGTCGCGGCCATAGGCCGCCAGCCGCGCGCAGGCCTGGTCGTCGGCACCGCCGAGGATGGCGCCGGCCTCGGCGCTGTAGCGGATCAGCCGGCCGGTCTTGAGCGCATGCAGCCGCTCCACTTCCGCCAGGGCCAGCGCCCGTCCTTCGCCCTGCATGTCGATCATCTGGCCGGCCACCATGCCGGCGGCGCCGGAAGCCACGGCCAGGGCGGAGACCAGGGCGATGCGTATGCCGGCGTCCGGATGCGTGGCCGAGCCGGCAATGGTCTCGAAGGCGAGCGTCTGCAGCGCGTCGCCGACCAGGATGGCGGTGGCCTCGTCGAAGCGGATATGCGTCGAGGGCTGGCCGCGCCGAAGATCGTCGTCATCCATCGCCGGCAGGTCGTCATGCACCAGCGAGTAGGCATGCAGCATCTCCACCGACGCCGCCACGCGCAAGGCGCCCTCCGGCGACGCGCCGAACAGGCTCGCCGCCTCGGTCACCAGGAAGCCGCGCAGCCGCTTGCCGCCGCCGAGGGTCGCGTAGCGCATCGCCTCGATCAGCCGAGCCTCGCTGCCGGCGACCGGAGGGATGAGCTGGTCGAGCACGGCCTCGATGGCGCCCGCGCGCGACGCGAGCGTGTCCTGGATGGTCTGGCTCAATCGAGCGCCCTCAGTTCCGGCGTGCCGTCGGCGCGCTCGACGATCGCCTGCACGCGGGCTTCCGCCTGCGCCAGCTTGGCCTCGCAATGGCGCTTCAGGGCGGCACCCCGTTCGTAGGAGCCGATCGCGTCCTCCAGCTTCTGCTGGCCGCCTTCCAGGCTGCGCACGATCTTCTCGAGTTCCGCAAGCGCATCCTCGAAGGAGAGCTGCGACAGGGAATCCGACATCGTGGGCCTCGCTTGTTGCCTATTCGGCCAGGGGATAGCTCGTGGCTCCCAAATTCGGAAGAGGGGGATGCGAAAGAGGTTTCATCACGAGGCGGACGGCTCCGGCCGGCGGCGGATGACGAACGAGAACACCCCGCTTTCCTCGCTGAAGGCGACCAGCGCGTGACCGGTCTCCCGGCAGAAGGCCTGGAAATCGCCCACCGCGGCACGGTCGGTCGCCAGCACGCGCAGCCGTTCGCCCGGCTGCATCGAGCGCAGCGCCCGGTTCGCGCGCAGCACCGGCAACGGGCAGCTCAGCGCCTTCACGTCCAGCACGGTCTCGCTCATGGGTCGTTCTCCCGCCCTTGGCTGACATCCCCGCCCTTGGCTGAGATCCAAGTCGCGGTGCATGATACCGCAAACAATCCTTGGGACGAGGCGGACATGGCGGATTTCCGGATCGGCATCGACTTCGGCGGCACCAAGATCGAGATCGCGGCACTGGGGCAGGACGGCAAGCAGCTGCTGCGGCGCAGGATCCCCAACCCCGGCGTCTACGAGGCCGCCATCCTCGCCATGGTCGGCCTGGTTCAGGAGACCGAGCACGAGCTGCATGGCGAGGCGTCGGTCGGTGTCGGCATCCCCGGCGCCATCAGCCCGGACAGCGGCATGGTCAAGAACGCCAATTCGACCTGGCTGAACGGAAAGCCCTTCGGCCGCGACCTCGGCGACGCCATGGCCCGTGAGGTGCGCGTCGAGAATGACGCCAACTGCTTTGCCTTGTCCGAGGCGGTCGACGGCGCCGGCGCCGGCAAGCGAGTGGTGTTCGGGATCATCCTCGGCACCGGGGTCGGCGGCGGCATCATCGTCGGCGAGCAGGCGCTGACCGGGCCGCATCATATCGCCGGCGAGTGGGGCCACAACCCGCTGCCCTGGCCGCGGCTGGACGAGTTCCCGATGCCGCAATGCTTCTGCGGCAACGAGGGCTGCATCGAGCGTTTCCTGTGCGGGTCGGCCCTCGCCTCGGACTGCGACGGTCCCGGCGCGCGCGATGCGAGGACCATTCCCGGCCGCGCGGCCGCCGGCGAGGAAAAGGCGGTCGCCGCCCTGGCCCGCCATTCCAACCGCCTGGCGCGCTGCCTGGCGATGGTGATCAACTTTCTCGATCCCGACGCCATCGTCATCGGCGGCGGCCTGTCGAACATGCCGCACCTCTATGACGAGGTGCCCGAGATGCTCAAGCGCTACGTGATCAGCCCGCGCGTCACCACGCCGATCCTGCGCAACGTCCACGGCGACAGCTCCGGCGTGCGTGGTGCCGCATGGCTGTGGCCGCGCGAGGTGATCCATCGGGGGCACATGACCAGCGTCGCCTGATCCAAAAGCTTCCCAGCCTTGCCTGATCCAGAAGCTTCATTGCGCCCCGGCAGCGGGGAACAGGGTATAGATCGCGCGGTAGGACACCTTCGTCTCGAGACCGGCATGTCGGGCGTCGCATCCGCTCGCGGGCGGCATGCCTCCCTCGGTCTGTGTTCGGGCAATATATCCGACGCTTGCAAACGAGCCGCTGCCGCGATGCGACTTGGCGCGTAGAAGCAGCCAGGGAATGGACGTCGGCTCGGGGGCAGGAGCCGACACCAACACTTCGCCGACCACCATGCTGCCGTCCGTTGCCTGCCAGCTCGGCCCCGCGAAGTGGTGCCCTTCCACTACGCCTCCCATGTTGGTCAGGCTTGCGTCGGGCGCCTTGAATTTCCATGCGTAGCCGGTCGGTGCGGGCGCACAGGCATAGACCTGCGTCCCGACGCCCCGCAGCTGGATCACCGGGTGACCCTCAGCCCGGACGACGCTGCTCGAACCCACGATCAACGTCACCAGCGCCACGCTCATTCTGATCTGCATCCGACCTTCTTTCACCTAGAAAATGCCGCGTGGCTGGACGACCTGCTCGATCATGGCATTCTTCTCGCTGGCCATCAGCACGTCGTCCTGGGCAGCCGGCTCCTTGTCCGGATGGGGCTCGGAGTCTGCCATCGGATCGGGTGCCGCGTTGTTGAACTCCGGCGCCGTGATCAGGTCGGTCAGGACGGCCACCGCCACATCCCTTCCGATGCCCTGCGCCACCGCCTCATTGATCAGGGCAGTCAGCCGGGGCAGCAGGAAGTCGTGTCCGGGGGTGTCGCTGGTCATGCGGATTGGCTCCAGGGCTGATCGCGACGCAACCTGCGCCCTTCCTGAAACCCGTAATAGAGGTAATGCGACAGGCCGCGGCCGCTGCCGGCGGCGACATCGAGATGGTCGTCCAGATAGCCGCGTCCGTCGAAGCCGACCAACTCGGCCGGCTGTCCGGGCGACGTGGGCAGCTTCAGGGTAACGGCTTCCGAGGCGATATCGCCCCCGCGGCTGGCCACGCCGATCACCATGCCGTCCCGCGCGCCAAGCATGCGCATCAAGGTCGGGAACGGCTCGAGACGCAGCGTCAGGGCACGGTCGAACTGATGCACATACTCCTCGCGCGACATCAGCAGATCCTTGGTCATATGCGCGCCGGGACCCCTGTAGGCCCGCAACGCCGCCAAATCATCGAGGTCGACCCGCGGCGCCAGCTTGCGGCGGGTATGCGCCTGGACCAGTGCATAGGGCTTGTTGTGGTAATGCAGGTAGGTGAAATCGGTCCGCCTGGTGCCTTCGCGCAGGCGTGACTGCGGGATGTGATAGCCGCTGTCGAGGCTCAGGATCGACCGGCTCGGCAGGAAGCCCTTCGGAAAGATCTCCGCATGAAACCAGCCCGGCTGCGACGGCACGTTGAACAGCGACGTCTCCATCCACAGCGCCTGATCGCCACCGATCAGCTCATCCAGCGTGTCTCCGATGCGGTCGCGGTGGCAGGTCAGGCCGTCGGCGGTGAACAAGGCGAGGAACTCGTCGATGTCGCAGGGCAACGCGAAATCATAGTCATGGGTGCGGTCCCACCCCTCGATGATGCTCGCGGTGATGCGGCCCTTGGCCTCGAACTCGGCCAACGAAGCGAACTGGCGATGGACCGTCACGCCGGCTGCCTCGAACTGCCGCAGGATGCCGCAGGTCAGGCTGTCGTCGGAGCCGTTGTCGAGTACCTCGAGATTTTCGAAGCCGAACAGATAGCCGTAATAGCGCAGCCAGGCATCCAGCAGCAGGCCCTCGTCCTTCTGCATGGTGATGCACCGAACGCGGGCCATGGGCAACTCGATCTCGACTGGTAACGATATCATGTCTCTCAGGGAGGGGGGGTCATTGTCAACAACGCACCGGGGTCAACAACGCACCGGGGTCAACAACGCACCGGGGTTTTCGGCAGCGTGAAGCTGCGCATCGTGCCCAGCATGGTGAAGTCGCCGAAGTCCATGCTCAGCTGGTCGGCGACGCCATTGTCGAAATAGCGCATGGCACTCTCGTAGTCGGGCGTGATGGTGGCCGGCGTCCGAGAAAAGAAGGCAACGTGCACGCGGCTCGTGCCCAGCCCGGCCAGCTCCGGCTGGCTGGAGTTGCTGGGTGCTGCGTGCCAGCCGAGGATGGTGACATAGGTGTCCTGCGCGCCATCGGTCCCGGTGCCGTCGAACAGGGTCGGCGCGATGCTCTTCAGCCCGGCCCGTGCCGCACGGATGATCGCCGCCGTATGAGCCATCGGGAACAACGTGCCGGCGGGCAATGTCACGATGGTCTTCTGCGGCAGCGTGTAGCGGATCTGTCCCGCACCGGACGCGTCCACCACCGCCTCGCCGCGCAGCTGCTGCGTCACCACGCCGTTCGACTTCTGCTTCATGTCGAAGGCGAGATGGCGGCCGTCCTTGGCTTCCAGCGTGGCATAGTCCGAGACCAGCTCGACGGCGCCGCCATCGCGGGTCACGGTGCGCAGGTCGAGCTGCTGCTGCGTCGCCCAGCTCGTGCAGGCGTCGCTGACCTGGTAGGTCATGTGCCCGGAGGCCGCGACCGTTTCGCCGCCATGGATGGTATCGAGCGTGAGGTCGTAGGCCGCGTGATGCGCCGCCAGCACGACGTCGGACGGCGCTGCCCGCGCAGGTCGTACCAGGGCAGGGCTTACCAGGGCCGGGCTGACCAGGGTCGCGGCAAGCAGCACCAGGACCATGGCCGGACGCGCGGACATCGTCATGCGCCTGACTTCGCGGGAGGCAGGTCCAGGCGCAGCGACAGTTCCTTGAGGCGGGCGGGCGGCACCGGGGCGGGGGCGCCCATCATCGGGTCCTCGCCCTGCTGGTTCAGCGGGAACAGGATCACCTCGCGTATGTTCGGCTCGTCGGCCAGCAGCATCACCATCCTGTCGATACCCGGGGCCGACCCTCCGTGCGGCGGGGCGCCGTAGCGGAAGGCGTTCAGCATGCCGCCGAAACGCGCCTCGACCTCGCTCTCGGGATAGCCGGCGATCTGGAAGGCGCGGATCATCACCTCCGGGAGATGGTTGCGTATGGCACCGGATGAAAGCTCGATCCCATTACAGACGATGTCGTACTGGAACGCCTTGATGCCGAGCGGGTCCAGGCTGTCGAGCGCTTCCAGTCCGCCCTGCGGCATCGAGAACGGGTTGTGGCTGAAATCGATCTGCCCGGTCTCCTCGTTGGTCTCGAACATCGGGAAGTCGGTGATCCAGCAGAAACGGAACGCGTCCTGCTCGATCAGGCCAAGTTCGGTCGCGATGCGCGTGCGCACCTGGCCGGAGAACTTCACCGGTGCCAGGCCAGCGCCGGCGGCGAAGAACACCGCGTCGCCCGGCTCCAGCCCGCAGGCGACGCGTATCGCCTCGGCGCGTTCCGGCTCCAGGTTGCGCGCGATCGGACCTTTCGCGCCGTCGGCTTCGAAGGTGATGTAGCCGAGCCCGCCGGCGCCCTCCGCGCGTGCCCACTCGTTGAGCTTGTCGAAGAACGAACGTGGCCGCGCGCCCGCACCCGGCGCGGGAATGGCGCGCACTGTGCCTCCCCCAGCCGCGATCTTGGCGAACAAGCCGAAGCCGGAACCGGCGAACGGCTCGGTGACGTCGGTGATGCGAAGCGGGTTGCGCAGGTCGGGCTTGTCGCTGCCATACGACGCCATCGCGGTGTCGTAGGGGATGCGCTCGAACGGGATCGCGCTGACCGTGCGCCCCTGGCCGAACTCCTCGAACACGCCGGCCATGACCGGCTCCAGGGTGGCGAACACGTCCTCCTGGGTCACGAACGACATCTCGAAATCGAGCTGGTAGAACTCGCCTGGAGAGCGGTCGGCCCGCGCCGCCTCGTCGCGGAAGCAGGGTGCGATCTGGAAATAGCGGTCGAAGCCGGCGACCATCGCGAGCTGCTTGAACTGCTGCGGCGCCTGCGGCAGGGCATAGAACTTGCCCGGATGCAGACGCGCCGGCACCAGGAAGTCGCGGGCACCCTCCGGGCTGGAGGCGGTCAGGATCGGCGTCTGGAACTCGGTGAAGCCCTGGGCGATCATGCGTGCCCGCAGGCTCGCGATCACCTGCGCGCGCAGCATCATGTTGCGATGCAGCTTCTCCCGCCTGAGGTCGATGAAGCGGTATTTGAGGCGCAGGTCTTCGGGATAGGTCTCGTGGCCTACCACCTGCAGCGGCAGCACCGCGCAGGCGGACTGCAGCTCCAGCGTCCGCGCCCGCAGCTCGATCTCGCCCGTGGCCAGCTTGGGGTTGATGGTCGCGGCCTCCCGCGGCACCACCTCGCCGGTGACGGTGACCACGCTCTCGACGCGCAGCCGCTCGGCGACGGCCAGCAGCTCCGAGCCCGCCGGTATCACGATCTGGGTGATGCCGTAATGATCGCGCAGGTCGATGAACAGCAGGCCGCCATGATCACGCTTGCTGTGCACCCAGCCGGAGAGGCGGGCGGTCTGCCCGGCATCGCCGCGGCGCAGGGCGGCGCAGCTGTGGGTGCGGTACGGATGCATGGTCTGGTCCTGTTGGTAATCTGGATCGCGGCAGGAAGCCGAGGGGCCAGCGCGCTGTCAACAGCATCACGGCTTCGAGGCGCTTCCGCCTCCTGTCTTCAAGGTGTAACAGCGTCGGCATGTCCCGCTCCCCCCGCACCGCCTATCCCGATCCTGTCCTGGTCACCGGGAACGACGTCCTTGCCGCCGCCATCGAGCGGATGCGCGGCGAGAGCTTCATCACCATCGACACCGAGTTTGTCCGCGAGCGGACCTACTGGCCGGAGCTGTGCGTCGTGCAGCTCGGCGGCGCCAACGAGGTGATCGTGCTCGACGCCCAGGCCGCCGGGCTCGACCTCGGCCTGCTCGGCACCCTGCTGCACGACCCGGCGGTGACCAAGGTGTTCCATGCCGCCCGGCAGGATCTGGAGATCTTCCTGCACCAGTTCGGCCGGCTGCCCGAGGCCTTGTTCGACACCCAGGTCGCGGCGATGGTGGCCGGCTTCGGCGACCAGGTCGGTTATGACAGCCTGGTCGCCTCGCTGGTCGGCGGCGACATCGACAAGGCGCACCGCTTCAGCGACTGGTCCGCGCGGCCCTTGTCGCCGGCGCAGATCGCCTATGCCGCCGCCGACGTCACCTACCTGCGCGACGTCTATATCAAGCTGCGCGCGCGTCTGGAGCGCGAGGGACGGCTGGAGTGGGTAGCCCAGGAGATGGCCTATTTGTCCGACCCGGCTACCTTCCGTCCGGACCCCGAGACGCTGTGGGAGCGGCTGCGTCCGCGCACCGGCAACCGGCGCATGCTGGGCATGCTGCGCGCGTGCGCGGCCTGGCGCGAGCGCGAGGCGCAGCGGGTCGACGTGCCGCGCCAGCGCCTGCTCAAGGACGAGAGCCTGCTTGAGATCGCCGCCACGGCGCCGCGCGACATCGACGCGCTGGCTCGCGTGCGCGGGGTCAGCCGGGGTTTCGCCGAGGGCCGTGGCGGCGCCGGGCTGATCGCCGCGATCGAGATTGCCCGCAACGAGCCGGAGGCCGATCTGCCGCTGGCCGCGCGCAAGGACGGGCCGCGACCGTCTCCGGCCCTGGTGTCCCTGCTCAAGGTGCTGCTGGCGGCGAAGGCGGAGCAGCATGACGTCGCCCCGAAGCTGCTGGCTTCCTCCGAGGAGATCGACCGTCTGGCAGTGGAGGCCGAACCGGAGATACCCGCACTGCAAGGATGGCGGCGCGAGGTGTTCGGCTCGGACGCGCTGGCGCTCAAGGAAGGCCGGGTCTCGCTGGGTGTCGATGGCCGCCGGATCAAGCTGATCAACACGGGAAGCTGAACCGCCCTACGGATTAGTTACGAAACGAACACCCGAGGCCGAGTTATCCCCGCAGACGCTGCTTTACTCGGGGCTTTTCCCCAGCCTTCTCCACAGGATTCAGGTCCTGGCCACAAGATTTGGTGGTTTTGCCGTTGAGCGGCAGCCAGATCTAGCTTAATTTTGGGTCCGCCATCCGAGAGGACCAAGTCAATGGAATGGACCGAGGAGACGATCGAGCGTCTGCGAAGCCTCTGGCAGGAGGGTCTATCCACTGCCGAGATCGGCCGGCGCATGTCCATCACCAAGAACGCGGTGGTCGGCAAGGCGCATCGTCTGGTCCTGTCGGCGCGGCCGTCGCCGATCCGCAAGGTCCCGCAGAATGACGTCAGTGCGTCCAAGCCCTTCAAGCCCGCGCGTCCGGCGGTCGAGGCGCCTGGCTCCATAGCCCGGCTCGTGCCCAGGTCGGCGTCACAGCCGCCGGTGGACCTGCTGGCCGATGCGGAAGGTATGGCGGCTGGCGGTGATGGCACCAAGGATAACATCATGCCGCTGCGTGCGGCGCAGGCTTCCGCCGCGTGCCTGCCGCAAGCTGTGCCGGCAACGCCGTTGCGGGCGGCGAGGCCGTCGCTCGATGCGGACGTCGATCAGCCGCGCCCGCGGCACGAACCGGACAGGAGTTCGGCCGTACGATCGATTGGCGAGCCGGTGCGTCATAGGCGCAGTCAGTCCTGTTGCTGGCCGCTGGGCGATCCGGGCACCAAGCAGTTCCGCTTCTGCGGCGGCGAGCCGATCCCGGGCAAGCCATACTGCGTCGAGCACGCCCAGCTTGCCTATGTGAAGCTGCGCGACCGGCGTGACACGGTGGCCTAAGCCACCGTTTACACCCCTTGGGGCCTAAGCCACCGCATCGCATAACTCCCTAGTCGATCAGGGACTGGAGACGCTCTCGGGCTGGGAATGGACCGCCTCGGGCAGTTGCGGCGCCGGACGGAACGGATCGGTCGGCGGCAGCGCATCGCCGGCGGTCGCGTGGTCCGTCATCATCTCGAGCCGGCCGGTGACCTGGCCCCCATCCTCGACCTGCAGCCGCCGGCATTTTGCCATGCCGAGCAGGCGGCCGGTGGCGCGAATGACAAGGTTGCCGCTGGCGGTCAGCGTGCCGTCGATGGTGCCGGCGACCTCCGCGTCCTGAACCTGCACCTCGCCGCGGAACACGCCGCCCGGTGCGACATGCAGCTCGGCGGCGTGGATCATGCTCGCCTCGACGGTGCCCTCGACCACCAGCCGTTCGGCATCCTGCACGGTGCCCTGAACGCTGATGCCGCGGCCGACCACCAGGGTGCGCTTCTCGGCGGGGTCCTTGAGCGGCCTCGGGCTACCTAGACTCTGCATCGATGCTCCATTCTGCAGCGGCCCTGCGTTCTGCGGCGCGTTCTGGGGACCAGGCGGGATCGCCGTGCCGGAACGCGGCATCGCTGCGGGGGGGGAAGGGGGAGCGGGGAATGGTGCGCGACCCATCGCTTGGGCCTCCTTTGACATTGTAGGAAGGATGGGAGCGGACGGCGGTGGAGCCGGACGGTAAGGGGGTACATTCAAGGTCTCGCGGCCATCGCCCCGGTCGGCGCCAGCCCTGTCGAGCGGCGCCGGGGCTGCGAGAGTAGGCGGATTGCTGGTTTCCGGTCGTTCCGGGATGTCGTCTGGCTTGCGTCGCTTGAACACGTATCTGGCCCCTGATCGTTTCCGGCTGCTGCGGTCTGACGCGGCGGCGTGTGGCTTCGCATGCCGTTTCCGCCTTACACTTCGTTGGGGGTCCGCGACAAGAGCGAAGGTGCGCACGCCGGCGATAGAATGATGGCGCATATCGCAGGTTGCTGCCCGGGGTGCCGCGATGATAGGCGCACGTCCTGGACTTGGTGATGCCCAGACTTGGTGATGGAGAAATGGACATGGCGTTCGCGGAACCGGTTTTCGACATCCTCGGCATCGGCAATGCCATCGTCGACGTTCTGGCTCCGGTGGCAGCCGGCTTCCCCGAAGCGCAGGGCATGATGCCGGGCGGCATGGCGTTGATCGATGCCGGGCGCGCCGACCAGATCGTGTCGCTGATCACGCCTGTCCAGCATACCAGCGGCGGTTCGGCAGCCAACAGCTGCGTCGTCGCAGGAGCGCTGGGAGCCCGCGTCGCCTATCTCGGCAAGGTCGCCGAGGATGCGGCGGGCGAGCATTTCCGGCGCGACATCGAGGCCGCCGGCATCGCCTTCCCGTCCAGGCCGTTATCCGGGAGTGCCGCCGCCGGACGTGCCACCGCGCGCTGCATCATCCTGGTCACGCCGGATGGGCAGCGCACCATGAACACCTATCTCGGCGCCTGCACCGCCTTCGGCGAGGCCGACGTGCTGGCCGAGACCGTGCAGTCCGCCCGCATCGTCTATCTGGAGGGCTATCTGTTCGACCCGCCCGAGGCGCAGCAGGCGTTCCGTCGCGCCTCCAGCCTGGCGCGGGAGGCGGGCCGGCGGGTGGCGCTCAGCCTGTCGGACCCGTTCTGCGTCGGCCGCCATCGCGACGCCTTCCGCACCCTGGTCGCGGAGGGCGTGGACATCCTGTTCGCCAACGAGGAGGAGATCCTGTCCCTCTACGAGACCGACGACTTCGACGCCGCCGCCCGCCACGTTGCGGGCGAGGTCGAGATCGCCGTGCTGACCCGCTCGGAACGGGGCAGCGTGATATTGTTCGGGGGGGAACATGCCGTGGTCGCGGCCGAGCCCGTTCGGGTCGTCGACACCACCGGCGCCGGCGACGCCTATGCCGCCGGTTTCCTGGCCGGCCTGACCCGTGGCCTGCCGATGGCCGAGTGCGGCCGTATCGGCGCCGTCGCCGCGGCCGAGATCATCTCGCATTTCGGCGCCCGTCCGGTGGCGGACCTGCGCCAGCTCGCCCGCCTGTAAGACGGTCCTGTAAACTTAAAGCGTGCAAATTTTGCGCTGCACCCTTATCTACCCGCGCACCACCCTCATCGCAGCCGTTGCCGCTGTCTCGTGCCCAGCCTGGCGTACCCCGCCTGGCTCCGGGTCCGCAACAGCGTCGTGCCGGTTGCCCGCACGCTGAAGAAAGCCGGGTCTGACCGCCATGGAAATCCGCAACATCGCCATCATCGCCCACGTCGATCATGGCAAGACCACCCTCGTCGACCAGCTGCTGAAGCAGTCGGGCACCTTCCGCGAGCATCAGCACGTCGCCGAGCGCGCGATGGACAGCAACGACCTCGAGCGTGAGCGCGGCATCACCATCCTGGCCAAATGCACCAGCGTGGAGTGGAAGGGCGTGCGCATCAACATCGTCGACACGCCCGGACATGCCGATTTCGGCGGCGAGGTCGAGCGCATCCTGAACATGGTCGATGGCGCCATCGTGCTGGTCGA
>CAXSEE010000054.1:0-22021 GCA_964235615.1 uncultured Acetobacteraceae bacterium
AAGACGTGCTTGATCAACGACGGCTCGCCGATATGCGCCGGAATGGCGACCGGATCGGCATTCGGGTTGGCATACTCCGGACCGACCCGGATGTTCTTGGAGTCCCAGTGGTTGTTGCGGATGACGCGCTCGGTCATCTTGGCGAGCTTGGCAGCGTCAGGCAGCCGGATCAGGCTGACCGTGCCGGTTTCCTGGTGGGTGTTGAAGGCGGTGACGCCGTGTGCCGTGCCGAGCGAACCCTGTGCGCCGAGGCCCTTGTCATCGGAGACGACCAGTTGCCGGTTGGCCGCATCGAAGGCGATGGTGGTCGGGAAGTAGAGGGTCGGGATGTAGCCGATCACCGGGTCGGTGGAGTTGTTGGTGAGGTCGATGACCGCGATGGCGTTGGATTGGCCGAGGGTCACGTATGCATGGTTGCCGGCGATCGCGATGCCATTGGCGCCGGCGCCGAAGGCGCCACCCTTGATCGGCACGCCAACGCGGATGGTGCGGACGACTTTCTGCAGGTCGGTATCGATGACCGAGATGGTGTCGTCATACGAGTTGGCGACATAGAGCTTCGAGCCCGATATCGCCATGCCGACCGGATGCAGGCCGACATCGATGGTCTTGGTAACCGCGCCGGAGCGCAGGTTGATCACCGAGACGGTGCCGGTAGTGGCAAAGGCATCGGTCCGATCGACAACGATCGGCGTGCCGTCGGAGAAGTTGGTGAAGTCCGACGACTTGGCCGGACGACCGCCCTCGTTGCTGACATAGGCGTAGTCGCCGCTGACCACGATGCTGTTCGGCGCGTTGCCGACCGGGATCTGCGACTCGAGCTTGGCCGTCGAGAGATTGATCACGCCGACGCTGTTGTTCGCGTTCAGCACGACCAGCCCGAGCGCGCCGCCCGCGGCCACGACGCCGCCGGGGTTGGCCGAGATCGCGTTGTACAGGTTCGGGTTGGCCGGCGGCGACGGCAGCGGCACGCTCATCGCCGGGGTCAGTTCGCCATTGCCCGGATTGACGTTGGCAACGGCGACGTAGTTGTTGTCCTGGCTGAACATCAGCTTGGAGCCGTCCGCCGAGTAGGCGATACCGGTGAACGAGCCGTGGGTATTGCTGGTGAAGGTGGTTCCGCTGACCGCGGTCGGGATGTAGCGCTGCAGCACCGCGCCGGTCTTGGTATCGAACACGATGATCGGCTGGGCGGCATCCATCATCAGCACGGCGCCGCTGCGGGTGGAGGGGTTCGGATTGACGGCGACCGCCTTGGCGACGATTGGCGAGCCGAGCTGCACGACCTTGCCGGCCGGCGTCAGCAACTGGTTGTCGGACGCGACGATGGAGCCGTTGGTCTGCGGCCCCACGGTGCGCGTGTCCTGGTCGGATTGGTCGGTCTGGGCACGCGCAACGCCCGGTGCGGCGAGGGCGAACGCCATCGCGCCGACGAGCGGGTATTTCCGGAATGACATCGTCACCTTGAACTCCTGAACATGATCCCGGGGGTCCAGCCGGCAGGCCGGCGCGCCTGGATCTGCTGCGGACTGTTCTGGAACAGAAGACTGACGAAAACCTGACTGCCCGGCGCCCGGGAGCGGTTTCCAGCGCATTGTCACAAAATCATCGCTTGGGTCGCGGCATCCCGGGAGGCTCTCATAATTTCAAAGAGCATGTTCCTGGAGATCGGCCTGTGCGCGTTCTACTCGTCGAGGATCACCGCGCGCTGCGTGAGATGCTGGCCGCACACCTGCGCGGCGGCGGCTTCGTGACGGATGCGGTGGCGCGTGGCGACGAGGCGCTCGCCGCGGCCTCGACCAGCGTCTATGACGCGGTGGTGCTCGATCTCGGCCTGCCGGATCTCGATGGGATCGCGGTCCTGCGCGCCCTGCGTTCCGGCACCGCGGCGGACGTGCCGGTGCTGGTGCTGACGGCGCGCGACGCCATCGACGACCGGGTCCAGGGACTCGATGCCGGCGCCGACGACTATCTGCTCAAGCCGTTCGACCTGAACGAGTTCGATGCGAGGCTGCGCTCGGTGCTGCGCCGGCCCGGTCTGCGACGCACGGCGGTGCTCGATCTCGGGATCCTGACGTTCGACACCGAGGCGCGCGAGGCGAAAATCCGCGGCGTCCTGCTCGACCTCTCGCGGCGCGAGCTGTCCCTGCTGGAAGAGCTTGTGCGCGGCGTTGGGCGCACCGTGGTGCGCGACACGCTGGAGGACCGGATCTACGGCCTCAGCGAGGTGGTCAGCGGCAATGCCCTGGAAGCCGCGGTTTCGCGCCTGCGCCGTCACCTTGCGCGGGCCGGAGGTGAAGACATCGCCATCGAGACGATCCGCGGCATCGGCTACCGGCTGGTCCTGCGCACGCAGGCGGCATCCGTCATGCGCACGCAGGCAGCCTCCAACGCCTGAGCCACGCGGGGGGGGTAGGGGGCTGATGTTCGGCAGCTTGCGCAACCGCCTGGTCGGATCGATGTCGGCGCTGCTGCTCGGCGGCCTTGCGTTGGTGTCCGGCCTGCATTCCATCGAGCGAGGCCGCGACCTTGCCGCCAAGGTGGGCCGTCTGCTGCTCGGCGACGAATTGCCGGAGCCGTGGCAGGATCTGGCGATCCTGATGGCGTTCAGCCTGGTGATGCTGGCGTTGATCGGCGTGGTGACGCGCTGGAGCCTGCGACCGCTGCGGCTGGCCTCCGAGGAGGCGAAAGCCGCCGGGCCGGGCAATCCGAACGCCCGCATCTCGACGCGCAGGCTGCCCAGCGAGCTGCGGCCGCTGGCGGATGCCGTCAACGACGCGCTCGACCGCCTCACCGCCGCCTACGAGACCGAGCGCCGCTTCACCGCCGATGCGGCGCACGAGCTGCGAACGCCGCTGGCTGCCCTGAGCCTGCGCCTGCAGCGCAGCCGCCGCTCGAACACGCCGATCGTCTGGCCGGAGGTGGAAGCGGACATCGCCGCCATGCGGCAGTTGGTCGAAGGCCTGCTCGATCTCGCGCGCAAGGAGGCGGGCGGGCGGACGGACGCCGTCCTGAATTTCTCGCGCATCGTGCGGGAGGCCGCCGCCGGCGTGCATCCGCTGGTCGAGGAGGCCGGCCGCGAACTGGTGGTGGAGCTTCCCGACAACGTTCCGGTCCGCGGCCAGGCGCACGACCTGCGCGACCTGGTGCGCAACCTGGCGCAGAATGCCCTGGTGCATGGAAGCGGGCGGATCGCGCTTCGGCTTTCACGCGAGGCCGACGGCCGCGCCGTTCTCGACGTCAGCGACGAGGGAGCGGGCATCCCGGCCGCAAACCGGGAGGCGATGTTCGAGCGGTTCCGCAAGGGCTCGAGTGCTGCGTCGGGGAGCGGCCTCGGCCTCGCGATCGCCCGCGCCGTGGTGACCGCGCATGGCGGCCGGATCACGATCCCGGTGGGGCCGGGCTCGCTGGTCCGGGTGGCGCTGCCCGGAGCGTGATGATCCCTCCCCCGAGGGGCGGTCGCATTTCATGGAATTGTCTCCGAACAAATTCTGCCGGGCGCGGCATAAGGCTCCAACCTGACCGGACGCTGACAAGCAGGGTCGAGCCGGGTACCGCCGCCGGAGCCACTCCTGCCGCGGCTGACGTGCATGGATGGAGCGGCGATGACGATGATGACGGAGTGGATGGGGAGCCGGCGCGTGGCTCTTTTTGGCGGTGTCGTGTTCTGTGCGCTGCCTGCTGTGTGCGCCCATGCACAGACTGCCCATGCACAGAGTGGCCATGCACAGACTGGCCAAAGCGCGGACCAGAGCACGAAGGCCTCCAGTCCGAAGGTGGCCGAGCAGGTCAAGGTCGTTGGCGCCCGCGTCAATCCGGTGCCGGTCACGGCATCCGAGTTCGCGCCGAGTCAGCCCAGCATAGAAGAGACCCAGCCGACCAGCACCATCACCGCCGAGACCCTGAAGAAGATCGCGGTGCCGACCGCCGACTATGACGACGTGGTGACACTGACGCCGAGTGCGATGGACATCAATCCGGACGGTCCGGGGCTGCAGCAGGATTTCGGCCAGAGCATACGCGGCCTGCAATATACCGAGTTCAGTGTCCTGTTCGACGGCATTCCGGTGCCGGGTTTTCCGTTCAACCTCTCGCCGCAGCCCGGCACCTACTTCTTCTCGCGCGACTTCGGCAGCGTGACGGTCAACCGCGGACCTGGGCCGGCGTCGGCGATCGGAGCGGCGACGTTCGGCGGATCGATCGACCTGCGGTCGGCCGACGTCTCCGCCACGCCCGGGCTGGAGACCTACGGCACGTTCGGCAGCTTCGGCACCAAGCTGTTCGGCGCCGAGGCCTCGACCGGATCGGTAGCACAACTTGGCGGCGCCAAACTGCTGCTCGATCTCACCCGCGAGGAGTCCTACGGCGCGCAGTCGGGCGCTACCACCGAACGGCGCAACCTGTTCCTGAAATACGAGCAGCCGCTCGGCCGGAGCACGACGCTGACCGCCGCCGTCAACCTCGACAACGACGAGACCAAGACCCCGTTCGGCGCCACACTCGGGAACATGGCCCTCTACGGCCGCAACTTCAGCCTGAACTCGGATCCGGCCTCGCAGGACTATGACGGCTATAACCGCGACTATTACAGGACCGATTTCGAGTATATCGAGCTGAAGTCCGATCTCGGCGCCGGCTGGAGCCTGGACAACCACGCCTATACGACGGCGTACTACCAGCGCCACTTCATCACCAACGATCCGGGCGGCGATACTCCCAACGTGTCCGGCACGGTCTATATCGACGGGGTCGCCACCAGCGTCGCCAACAACGTGGTGGGATCGGCGTATCAGTTCGATTTCCGCAACTGGGGCGACGTGTTCCGGCTGACCAAGACCACGGCCTATGGCGACCTCGATCTCGGTTTCTGGGCCGACCGCCAGGGTTTCACCACCAACACGGTGCCGGTCGATTTCAGTCTGTCGCGGCAGGCCTACTCGGCCATGCCGGGTTTCCCGCAATTCACCGCGAAGTATTTCGCGTCGCTGACCACCGCGCAGCCGTATGCGGAATATGTCTGGCGCCCCGCCAGCAACGTGACGATCACCGGCGGCATCAAATACAGCTCGGTCACGCGCTATCTCAACGGCCCGGTCACCCTGACCGGAGCCCCGGCCGACGATCATGCAACCTACAACAAGCCGCTGCCGTCGTTCGATGCGAACTGGCGCGTGCAGAAGGACTGGTCGCTGTTCGCGCAGGCGGCCGAGGGTTTCCTGACGCCGGAGCTCAATTTATTCTCGACCACCGCGCCGACCTCGCTGCAGCCCTCGACCACCTGGAGCTACCAGGTCGGCACGGTGTTCCAGCGCCGCTGGCTCAAGCTCGGCGTCGATGCCTACGATATCGACTTCCACAACTATATTTCGAGCAACACCGTCGGCGGCATCACGACCTACTTCAACCAGGGCGGCGCCACCTTCAAGGGGGTCGAGGTCGAAGCCACCGTGACCCTCGGCCACGGGTTCGCCGCCTATGCCAACGGATCGCTGAACGACAGCAACTACGGCAATAACGGCAATAATCTCGCGCAGACGCCCCGGCGCACCGCGGCGCTGGCGCTGCTGTACGACAAGGGCAACGTCATGCGCGACAAGGACGAGGTGTTCGGCAACGTCATACTGAAGTCGGTCGGCCCTCAATACGGGCTGGATACGGCATTCGCCGGGCAGGCCGACCAGTTCCCGATCAAGTCGTACAACGAGGTCGACCTCAATGCGGGCTACCTGCTGCCGTTGTTCGGCCACCGCATCCGCACCAGCGTCAGTGTCACCAACCTGTTCGACCACCAGTCGCTGATCGGCTATGACGGGCAGAACCTCGAAGGCCAGGCGCTCTACTGGGTCCAGGCCGGACGCGGCATCTTCTTCTCGGTGGCCGCCTATTTGTAGGGGCCGCTCGATCCAGGCTTTTGCCGCCGCGACCGAGTGCTAACCGCGGGCGGGGATGTCGACCGCCGTCAGGCCCGCCCCGAGCGCCCAGTCCAGGTCCGCCAGATGCAGCGCCACGCAGCCTTGCGTCGGGCGCTCGTCGGCGTGCGCGACATGCAGGAAGATCGCCGAGCCGTAGCCTCGCTGCACCGGATCGTCGTTATGCCCGAGCACTGCGAGCAGGTCGTAGAGGGCGTCATCCCGCCATAGCTTCTCATGCCGTCCAGGATGGAGCAGCCGGATGGCTAGGTTATAGTCGGGATGGGCAGGATCGTCGCACCAGCCGTCATCCGGGGCGATCGGCTCACGCGGCAGCCCGGTGCAGCGGGGTGGAGGATGGCGATCCGCCCGGTAGAGCACGCGGCGCAAGCGGAGCAGCCCGGACGGGGTGGTGCTGTCGCCCTCCTGCTTGTGCGCGCTGATGCCGCCTTCGCCCAGAACGCAACGCAACGCCCGGCCGCCGATCCGCAGCAATCCCGTGCTGCGTGACAACGGCTCCAGCACGGCCTGCGTCATGTCCTGATCATGCCGGCGTGATCATAATGGTGAAGAGCCCGAATGATGATGAAGAGAACAATATACGAACTTACCACGAGTCCCACTCTCTATTACGTGACCAGGGGCTTGTGTAATGAGAAGTCTTCACGATAATGTGTGCTTAATGATATGACCATTCGGCGGCGTGATGCCCTTTCACCGCGTTGTGAGCAAGACCATCCGTGAGATCGCTGCCCACGGAGGGCCTTCGGATCTGGCGGGTCGTCGTCCGGTCTGGTGAACGAGCTTGGTGCTGCCGGCTCAATGGAAGAGGTTTAGATGGCGGGTGAACGCCCCATCCTTATTATCGACGATGACGATGCTCTGCGCGCCACCCTGGTCGAGCAGCTTCAGATCGAATCGGAATTTTCCGTCGAACAGGCGTCCTCTATCCTGGAAGCAGGGCAGAAGATCGGGGGCAACGGCGCCAGGTTCGACGCCCTGATCCTGGACGTCACCTTGCCGGACGGAGACGGACGCGATCTCTGCGCCGACCTCCGCCGACAGGGGCGGAGAATGCCGATCATCATGCTCACGGGCTCGGACGATGAGGCCGATGTCGTGCGCGGGCTCGATGCCGGCGCCAACGACTACGTGGCCAAGCCGTTCCGGATCGCGGAGTTGCTGGCCCGGCTGCGCGCGCAGATGCGCATCTTCGAGAATAGCGAGGATGCGGTCTTCACCATCGGGCCATACACCTTCCGTCCCTCGGCCAAGCTGCTGCAGGAGGCGGTACGCAACCGCCGCATCCGCCTGACCGAGAAGGAAGCGGCGATCCTGAAGTTCCTGTATCGCGCCGGAACCCGGCCGGTGCCACGCCAGGTGCTGCTCAACGAGGTCTGGGGCTACAACGCCGCCGTTACCACGCACACGCTGGAGACGCATATCTACCGGCTGCGGCAGAAGATCGAGCCCGATCCAGCCAAGGCTTGCCTGCTGGTAACGGAAGGCGGCGGCTATCGCCTCAACCCCGAGGGCGGCGTGGCGGCAGCTTAACTGCGAACGGGTTCAGCCGGAGCGAGCCGCGGACACGGCCTGGCGTAATTCGTCCAGGCCGACCGCGCCCTGAATCACCTTGCCGCCGACCACGAAGCTCGGTGTGCCGTTGATGCCGAGAGCCTGCGCGAGCGAGACATCGGCGTGCAGCCGGGTCTCTAGCTTCGGATCGGACATGTCCTGGTCCAGGCGCGCGAGATCAAGGCCCTGCTGCCTCGCGAGGGTCTGGATACGATCCATGCCAGGGTTCCCGGGATCGCCCATCAGGGCGTGCTGGAACGAGGCATACTGGTTCTGACGTCCGGCGGCGGCAATGGCCTTGGATTCCAGCAGGCTGTTCGGACCCAGGATCGGGATCAGCTTCTCGACCAGCCGCAGCTTGTTGTCACCCGCAACCAGTGCATCCAGGTCGGGCAGCGCCTTACGGCAGTACGGGCAGCGCGGGTCGTAGAACACCACCAGCGTGACATTCCCGCGTGGATTGCCGGCAATGAAGTCGCCCGGCGTTCCGGACAGCAGCGCCTGGTTGCGCTGCACGGCTGCGGCACTGTCGCCGGCCTGGGTCTTCTCGGCCTGCGCCCGCAGCGACAGGATCGCATCGCTGAGGATCGAGGGATCGGTCTTCAGCGCGTTGCGGACGATGCCGATAATTTCCTGACGTTGTTCCGGCGTGAAGCTGTCCGCACGCGCTACCTCGGCGGACGACACGAGCAGGCTGAACGCGAGGGCGGCTTTGCTGATCTGATGCATGGGTCGCCTCTAGCATGGCAATCCGCCCTTGCGAACAGGCCAGCCGTCGCTAGTTGCCGCGTCGTGCGAAGCCGTCTAATGGCTGCCGCACAGCTCGGGTTGGGGCTTGAGCCGCTGCGGCTATCGACGGGGATGATTCTTTGCGCATATTGACGCAACGGCGGCTGAACCAGGCGGCGCCAGCTGCGCGTACGGTTATCGCAACGATTGGGCTCTGCCTGCTTGCCGGTTGCGCCAGCGTCGAGCAGGTCAAGACCCTGGTGACCGGTCCGTCCTCGCCCTATCTGACCGGCTACATAGGTCAGGTGGCCGCCGACGAGCCACGTGCGGCACTGGTTGCGCGCGATGTGCTGGCGAGAGGCGGAAATGCCGCCGACGCCGCGGCTGCACTCGGGATGAGCCTGTCGGTGACCTTGCCGTCGCGTGCCTCGCTCGGCGCCGGCGGTGCCTGCCTGGCGTTCGACGCCAGCTCGAAATCCGAGGCCGATGCGATCCTGTTCACGCCTGTCGCCGGAGGGAGCGCGGCCCTTGCCCATACCGGGAATGCAGGCGCGGGGGATGCCGATCGGCCAGCATCGGCGCCGATGCTGGCGCGCGGGATGTTCCTGTTGCAGACGCGTCACGGCAGCGTCGGCTTCGACGAGCTGACCCGGCCGGCAGTCGCCCTGGCACGCAGCGGCGTCACCGTCTCGCGCGCCCTGGCCGACGATCTGGCGCAGGTCCGCGGACCTCTGCTGGCTGATCCGCAGGCTCGCGCCATCTTCGGCGGCGGCGGCGATACCGTGCCGTCAGCCGGAGACAGGCTGGTGCAGCCGCAGCTCGCCGATACGCTGGACCGCATCGTCTCGTTCGGCGTGGCCGATCTCTATACCGGCGCGCTGGCGGCCAACCTGGTGACCGGCGCCGATGCGGCCGGGGGCGACCTGGATATCCCGACGATCCGGGCAGCGTTGCCGACCGCGCGACGGCCGCTGCTGCTCGAGGACGGATCGGTGCGGATCGCCTTTCTGCCGCCGCCCGCGGATGGAGGCCTCGCTGCCGCCGCCGCCTTCGCCGGCCTGCAGAACCATGACCAGGATATCATCCGGATCTCGAATGCCGCCGCCGCCGCCTGGCGCGCCGAGCATCCGGGTGCGGGCAACGCCGCCAACCTGACCCAGGCCGGGCAGGACGCCTTGAGTGCCGCGCCGGGCACGGCGGCGGCATTGGGAAGGCTGCCGGCCTCGACCAGCTTCGTCGTGCTGGATCGCGCCGGTAATGCGGTCTCCTGCGCCATCAGCATGGATAACCTGTTCGGCACCGGCCGCGTCGCCGGCGACACCGGCATCGTGCTGGGGGCGTCGCCTGCCCGTGTGCCGGCGCCGTTGCTGGCCGCCGCGATTGCCTGGAAGGCTTCCGGCCACGCCTTCCGCGCCGCCGTCGCCGGCTCCGGACAGAACGACGCCGCCGCCGCGGTGGCCGCCGGGATGCACGATGCCCTGAACAGCGCGTCCCTGGTCCGTCCGGTCACGGCGACGGGCCGCATCAACGTCGTCTCGTGCCCAGCCGGCCTGCCCGGCGACAGCTCCAGTTGCCAGGGGGCGACCGACCCGCGCAACGCCGGTCTCGCCATCGGCAGCAACTAGCAGGTGCTGAAGCGGGGCGCCGCGGGGGCGATCCAGCCCTTCCTGGTGATGGATGTGATCGCGCGAGCCAATGCGCGTCAGGCGGCATTGCCCGCCGGAGCGCCCGGCGTGATCCGGATGGAAGTCGGACAGCCCGGGACCGGCGCACCCCGAGGTGCCGCCCATGCGGCCGCGCGCGTGCTGCTCGCGGGCGAGCCGCTCGGCTATACCGAGGCTTTCGGACGGCGCAGCCTGCGCGCGCGCATCGCCGCCCACTACGCGGACTTCTATGGTGCCGCGATCGATCCCGCGGGCATCGCCGTGACGACAGGAGCCTCGGGGGGGTTCCTGCTGGCGTTCCTGGCCGCCTTCGACGCTGGCGACCGCATCGCACTCGCCACCCCCTATTATCCGCCCTACGTGAATATCCTGGTCGCCCTCGGCATGCGGCCGGTGGTGCTGCCGACCGGGCCGGAGACCCGTTTCCAGCCGACGATCGGCATGCTGGAGGCGTTGGCGGAGACGCCGGCCGGCCTGCCGGATGGGCTGATCGTCGCCTCGCCCTGCAACCCGGCCGGGACCACCCTGGAGGAGACAGAGCTTGCGGCCCTGGCGCGCTGGTGCCACCGCCACGGGGTGCGGCTGATCAGTGACGAGATCTATCACGGCCTGAACTGGGAGGCGGCGCCGGCTACCGCGGCTGCGTTCAGCGACAGCGCCATCGTCATTCACAGCTTCTCCAAATACTGGAGCATGACCGGCTGGCGGGTCGGCTGGATGATATTGCCCGAGGACCTGCGCCGTTCGGCCGAGCGGCTGAAACAGAATTTGTTTATCAGCGCGCCGCACATCTCCCAGATCGCCGCCGAGGCTGCCTTCGACTGCACCGACGAGATCGAGGCCAACCTGCAGCGCTACCGGCGCGCCCGGGCGCATCTGCTGGCGAACCTGCCCATTGTGGGCTTCCCCGACCTGTCTCCAGCACAGGGAGCCTTCTATATTTATGCGGACATCTCGCAACGAAGCCATGACAGTGTAGGCTTTGCGGCCAAGATGCTGGACGAGATCGCGGTCGCGGTGACGCCGGGTGTCGATTTCGACGCCGGGCGTGGCCATCGCTTCCTGCGCCTGTCCTATTGCGGACCGGAAGCCGACATGGTCGAGGCGACGGAACGTCTGGCAAGATTCGAGAACTGAGGAAACAGGCATGGAGCTCATCGGCAAGGTCGCTCTGGTCACCGGATCGACCAGCGGCATCGGCCTCGGCATTGCCCACGCATTAGCCGGGCAAGGTGCGGATCTGCTGCTGAACGGCTTCGGCGAAGCGGGCGAGATCGAGCGCCTGCGGATGCGGATCGTGGAACGCTTCGGGGTCCGGGTCGGCTATTCCGCCGCCGATATCAGCAAGCCGGACCAGGTCGCGGCGATGGTGCGGCATGCGCATGACGAACTCGGATCGCTGGATATCCTGGTCAATAACGCCGGCGTGCAATTCACCGCCCCGGTGCAGGATTTTCCTGACGAGCAGTGGGACCGGATCATCGGGATCAACCTGTCCGGCGCCTTCCATGCCACCAAGGCGGTCATTCCCGGGATGATCAGGCGAGGCTGGGGCAGGGTGATCAACATCGCTTCGGCGCACGGGCTGGTCGGCAGCCCTGACAAGGTGGCCTATGTCGCTGCCAAGCATGGCCTCATCGGGATCACCAAGGTAACGGCGATCGAGCTTGCCAATAGCGGGATCACGGTCAACGCCATCTGTCCGGGCTGGGTGTTGACCCCGCTGGTGCAGGCCCAGCTAGAGGCGCGTGCCCGCAACGAGAACACGACGGTCGAGGCATTGACGGATGCGTTCGTCGGCGAGAAGCAGCCGATGACGAAGTTCACCACGGCCGAGCAGATCGGCGCCTTCGTGGTGTTCCTTTGCTCGGATGCGGCGGCGACGCTTACGGGCGCGTCGCTGCCGATCGATGGTGGTTGGACAGCAAGATGAAGGCTGGGGCCTTGGCCCCAAACCTTGGCGCTCAATCCCCAATCAGGGCAGGTGGTTGCCGCCGGTGACGCCGTAGATCTCGGCTGTCACGTAGCTGGATTCCTGTGACGCGAGGTGGACATAGACCGAGGCAAGCTCGGCCGGCTGGCCCGGACGGCCGATCGGCGTCTGCGAGCCCAGGGACGGGATATTCTCCTGTGGCTGGCCGCCGCTCGGCTGCAGCGGAGTCCAGACCGGGCCGGGTGCGACGGCGTTAACGCGTATGCCCTTGCTCGCGATCTGCTTTGCCAGCGCCTTGGTGAAGGCGGTGATCGCCGCCTTGGTCGAAGCATAGTCGAGCAGGGTGGGCGAGGGCTGGTAGCCCTGGATCGAGGTGGTGTTGATGATCGTCGCACCGGGCGGCATCAGCGGGATCGCCGCCTTGCACAGCCAGAACATGGCCGTGACGTTGGTGCGGAAGGTGGCCTCGAACTGCTCGGTGGTCAGATCGGCGATCTCCTTCACCGCCGTCTGCTTGCCGGCCACGTTGACCAGTATGTCCAGACCCGACAAGGCCTCATGGGCATGGCGCACCAGCTCGATGGAGAATGCCTCGTCGCTGAGATCGCCGGGCAGTGCGACGGCCTTTCGCCCTGCGTCGCGTATCAGGGTCATTACCTCGGCCGCGTCCTTCTCCTCGGAGGACAGGTAGTTGATCGCAACGTCCGCGCCCTCGCGGGCAAAGGCGATGGCGACCGCGCGGCCGATGCCGGAGTCGCCGCCGGTGATGAGGGCGCGGCGTCCGGCGAGCCGGCCGAAACCCTTGTAGCTGGTCTCGCCATGGTCCGGCTTGGGATCCATCTCGGAGGCCAGGCCCGGAGCGGATTGCGGCTGTTCGTCGAATTTCGGCATCGGATACTGCTTGGTCGGATCCTGCATGTCGTACTGGTTCTGTGTGGCCATGGGGGCTTCCTGATTGATGATATGTCTGCGCGGAACGGCATGGCGCACGAGCGGTTCGCTCACGTCTCCGGGACTGGGCTTGCCGAGGCTGGCCGGGTTGCATCGGCAGCGCGGAGAGGGGAGAAGCTGGCGTCGTGGAACATAACGATCCGATCCCTGTTGCCGTCATAGGGGCGGGGCCTGCCGGACTTGCGGCGGCGGAGATCCTCTCCGGGCATGGCTGCGCGGTCACCTTGCACGAGCGGATGAAAACGCCGGGCCGCAAGCTGCTAATGGCCGGCCGGGGCGGCCTCAACCTCACCCATTCCGAGCCGCTGGAGAGGTTCCTGGAGAGCTACGGCGTCATGCGGCCCTGGCTGACGCCGGCGGTCGAGGCATTCTCCCCGGTGGCACTGCAGGAATGGGCGCTCGGGCTGGGCCAGGAGCTGTTTGTGGGCAGCAGTGGCCGGGTCTTCCCCAAGGCGATGAAGGCGTCCGGCCTGCTGCGGGCATGGCTGGCGCGGCTGCAGTCGCGCGGGGTCATGCTGCGGACCGGGTCCAGATGGACCGGCTGGGACGAGGCGGGAGCGCTGCGGTTCGAGGACGGAACGGATAGCAGGCCGGCGGCGGTGCTGCTGGCAATGGGCGGTGCGAGCTGGCGCAGGCTCGGCTCGGATGGGGAGTGGACCACAGCACTCGCGGCACACGGCGTGGCGCTGGCGCCATTCCGGCCGGCCAACTGCGGCATGCTGGCCAACTGGTCGGAGCTGTTCGGGGAGCGTTTCGCGGGACGGCCGCTGAAGAACGTGGCCCTTCACCATGCCGGCGTGGCCTCGCGCGGCGACGTGATGCTGACTGCGGCCGGTCTCGAAGGTGGCGCGCTCTATCCGCTCTCGGCGGCGTTGCGCGACGCGATCGACCGGGATGGACGGGCGACATTGCGGATCGATCTTCGTCCGGACCAGGACGAGCTTCTGGTGGCGAGCCGGCTCTCGCGGGTGCGTGGCCGCGAGAGCCTGTCGAACACGCTGCGCAAGGCGCTGGCGCTGCCGCCCGAGGCGGTCGGGCTGTTGCGCGAGCGGGCGGATGGCGGGATGCCTCCTCCGCGTGATCCCGCCGCATTGGCGGCGCTGGTCAAGTCCTTGCCGGTGACGCTGACCGGGACCGACAGTCTCGATCGGGCCATCTCGACCGCGGGCGGTATCCGGCACGAGGCGGTCGACGAGCATCTCATGCTGAGGGCATTGCCGGGCGTGTTCGCTGCAGGCGAGATGCTCGATTGGGAGGCGCCGACCGGCGGCTACCTGCTGCAGGCCAGCATCGCCACTGGCCGTGCCGCGGCGATGGGCATGCTCGACTGGTTGCCCAGAGCGTAACCCGGTTGAGGTTACTGCGTAGCCAGCTTCTGCTCGAATTCGTTGAAATCGGCTTCCAGCTGCCACTGCAGGTGTGCCTTCTCGCTATGGGCGAGGAAGTCGGCGCAGGGGCCGGTCGTCTTGGAGCCAGGTGCTACGCTGGCGCAGGCTTGCGTGACCTGGCCGTTGGACAGGCTCCAGAGGCTGTCTCCCGGCAGGAAGGAGTAGGTCAGGGAGTTGCGCGAGAGCTGCTTGAGGTCCGTGTAGTGCAGCCCGTAGGTCTTCGTCGCGCGCAGATACTCGTGGGTCATGTCGATGCGCGACACTCCTTCGTCATCAGTCGAGAGCGCCAGCGGGACGCCCGCGGCGCGGTAGGCGTTGAACGGGTGATCCGCTCCCTTCACGCCGAGGATCTCGTCGTTGCTGGTCAGGTTGATCTCGACCATAACATGGCGCCTGGCCATCTCGGCGAGCAGCGCCTGCGGGTGATCCTCGTAGGTGACATCGACGCCGTGGCCGATGCGGCGGGCGCCGGCGATCTCGATCGCGTCGCGTATGTGGAAGCGCAGGTCCTCCGTCGGCACCAGGCCTTCGTTCAGTTCGCCCGCATGCAGGGTCAGCTTCACCGACGGGTCGAGCGAGGAGAAATAGCGGAAGGCGCGCATGTGCAGCCCGTAGTCCCGCAACGCCACCGGATTATCCTCCGGTGCGACGATGTTGACGCCGAGGAAGCGTGGGTCCGCGCGGACCAGCGCGTAGCTGTAGGCCATCTGCGAGAACACCGCCTGTGGCGGCAGCACCCGTATGAGCTGCGTCAGGTAGCGGATCTCGACCGTGCAGCCGGGTTGCGCCTGGGGGGTGCCGCAGTGGAGCACGTCGCGCATCCTGGCCTCGGCGAGGTTGGTTTGGGTCTTCGCTTGCCTGACCAGGGCAGGGATGCCGGCGCGTATCTCGTCGAGATCATGGGCGAAATCCTCGCCATGCCAGGGATGGGCCAGGCCGAGGCCGGCGGACTCGCGCATCAGCGGGTAATGCATCAGCTCCAGATACAGGACATGATCGCCGGCAGCGCGATTGGCGGCCTCCGCCAGCATCTCGCCGGCACGGTCATGGCTGGCGGGATCGAACTTTTCGAAGCTGTTGAAGAAATGGTCGTGTCCGGAAGCATCGCCCGGGGTTGGCGTGTAGGCGCGCATCGAGAAGGCGTCGATGGTGGCGTCATACAGGCCCGGTACATGGGCCAGGGCATCGGTAGTGCTCACGCTGCCGGCGGAGCAGGGTGCGGGTCCCAGCGCGTGTGTGGTGACGTTGAGGCACAGGCCCTTCTCCCGCGCCCAGTCGAGATAGCTCTCGGCATAGATGGCGCCGGAGAGATGGTTGTGCAGGTCGGCACCCTTCGGCAGGTCGCGCATCAGCATGCGCAGCCGGGCCGGCTGGCTGGCGAGACTGTCGAACACGGCGGCGGCATGACGTGCCGCGTCCGAGGGGTCGCCGCGCGCATCGAGGCTGAGCAGCGACAGGCAGCAGGCGATGAGAATCGGTTTCATGGCGTGATCGTGTCGGAGCCACGAACGGACTGCAACAGACAGCGGCGAGCGGGGATCCGGACGAGGGCGACGGGTCCCGTCCGGATCCCCTGGTCCCGTCAGAAGCGGCTCAACGTTTCCACCAGCCGGTACGGCGCGCGGCAGGCGCTTCGAGATTATCGATCAGCATCGGCTGCACCACATTGCCGGGACGCTCCTGGATCGTCTCGTTGGGGGTCGGCTCACTTGGACCTGGCTCGGGCGGACCCGGCTCGGGTGAGGTCGGCTCATCCGGAGCCGGTTCCGGTAGCGCCTCGGCAGCCGCGAGTTCGGCTTTCCTGGCCTTGGTCATGCGTGGCGCCTTCTTGGGAACCGCCGCCGGCTTGGCTGCTGCCTCGACCACTGCTTTGGCGCGGGGGGAGGCGGCGCGCTTGCGTTTTGGCTTGGCGGCGGTTGCTTCCGGCTCCGCTACGGGCTCAGGCTCGGGCTCGGCTACCGCCGGCTCGGAAGTGGCTTCGAGCGGCAACTCGGCCGTTTCGGCAGCCGGTTCAGGCGCCGCTGCCTCGATCGCCTTTTCCGGAGGCAGATCGCCATCCTGCTCGATCAGGTCGAAGATGTCGTAACCACCTCCGAACGGATCGGCCGGGGTCGGCCCGTCATAGGCCGGCACGCGGTCGGACTGGAGCTGGACCTCGTCCGCCGGCCTGGCGGGCTCGTCCTGGTCGCGATCCTGTTCGCGCGGCTTGCGGCCACGGGCGCCACCACGACGACCACGCTTGCGCGGCGCCATGCCCTGCTCTTCCGAAAGCGGCACTTCACCCCGCGACTGACCCCCTGTCTCCAGCGGCAACTCGCCGTCGGCGTCATCATCGACGGACTCGCGAGCCTGCCGCGTTGGATTGGGAGGTGCCGCATGCAACGGCACTACATTCGCCCGCGCTCCCTCGGGAGCGACATTCGCCCGCGCTCCCTCGGGAGCGACATTCGCCCGCGCTTCCTCGGGAGATTGGGCAAAGATGCCAGCGTGCTCGACATCCGGCTGCTCCGCATCCTGAGGCAGCAGGGTTGGAGTAGCGCTCCCACTAGCGTCGTCACGACGGCCACCGCGGCGGCGGCGGCGGCGGCGCTTGCGCTTATGCTCATCTTCGCCGGTCTCGGCGGCTGCAGCCGGCAGGTTGTCCTGCAGCATGTCCGGACCCGGTGCCTCGACGACATCGGGCGCGTCTTGAAACTCCTCCTCGGCTTCCTCGGCCTCGAACGGATCGGTGGCAATGCCATGCGTGATCACGCCGTTCGCGGGCAGGTGCCGCTCGGCGGCCACCTCTGCCATCGGCATGGTCGGAAGTGCTGACTGGGCCACGAGCGGCGCGGCCAACACCGGAGCGGCCACTTGGGGCCGGACAGCCGCGATACGCACTTCCGGCGGGATCAGGCTGTCGTCGGTGGCGAAGTTCACCGTCATGCGATGGCGCTGCTCGATCTCGGCGAGCCAGACCCGCTTGTGGTTCAGCACATACAGCGTCACGGCGCTGGCGGCATGGACCAGGATCTCGGCGGCGCGCTGCTTGCCGCCTTCCTCCTCGATCGCGCGCAGCACATGCAGGGCGGCGCTGTCGGTGCCGCGCACGAAGCCGGTGCCGGCGCAATGCACGCAGGCCACGAACGAGCTCTCGGCGATCGACGGGCGCAGGCGCTGGCGAGACATCTCCATCAGGCCGAAATGGCTGATCGTGCCGAGCTGGATGCGGGCGCGGTCGTTCTTCAGCGCGTCCTTCAGCCGGCGCTCGACCATGGCGTTATGCCGGCGCGCTTCCATGTCGATGAAGTCGATGACGATCAGGCCGGCGAGGTCGCGCAGGCGCAACTGCCGGGCGACCTCGTCGGCGGCTTCGAGGTTGGTGCGCAGCGCGGTCTCCTCGATGCCGCGCTCGCGTGTCGAGCGGCCCGAGTTCACGTCGATGGCGACCAGGGCCTCGGTCTGGTTGATCACCAGATAGCCGCCGGAGCGGAGCTGCACGGTCGGCTGCAGCATGGCGTCGAGGTGATGCTCGACCTGGTAGAAGGAGAACAAAGGCTGGCCCTGGTCGCGCCACATCATGACCTTCTGGGCATGGGCGGGCATCAGGTTGCGCATGAACTCGCGCGCCGCCTTCCAGCCGGTCTCGCCGTCGACCGTGATCTCCTCGATGTCGCGCGTGTAGACATCGCGTATGGCGCGCTTGATGAGGTTGGCTTCCTCGTTGATCAGCGCCGGCGCCATCGCGCGCAAGGTCTGCTCGCGTATGTCGTCCCAAAGCCGGAGCAGATATTCGCAGTCGCGCCGGATCTCGGGTCGCGGACGCTGGGCACCGGCGGTGCGTACGATCATCGCCATGCCGCGCGGGATCTCGAGCTCGGTGGTGATCTCCTTGAGGCGCTTGCGGTCGGCCGCCGAGGTGATCTTGCGCGAGACGCCGCCGCCGCGCAGCGAGTTCGGCATCAGCACGCAGAAACGTCCGGCGAGCGAGATGTAGGTGGTGAGCGCGGCACCCTTGTTGCCGCGCTCCTCCTTGACGACCTGGATCAGCAGGATCTGCCGGCGGCGGATGACTTCCTGGATCTTGTACTGGCGCAGGAAACGCGAGCTCTGCTGGGAGGTGCGGCTGTCGTCGCTGCTGTCGTTCTCGCCGCCGACCGTCTCCGGAGCCGGCTCGGGCTGGCTGTCATAGCCGGTGTCTTCCGCGTGCTGATACTCGGCGGTCTCGGGATAGGCGGGGGCCTCGGAGTAGGCCGGCTCCATCCTAGACTGGCCGTCATCGGGGGATGCGAGAGCGGCGACCGAGTGCCCGGCATCGTGCGGCTCGTCGCCGCCTTCATCGGTGGCGTCCGCATCGGCGGCCTGCACGACTGCTTCGTCGCTGGCATCTTCCCTGGCGTCTTCCCTGGCATCGTCCGCGCGGACCTGTTCGGCCGCTGCTTCCCGGGCTTCCTCTCGCGCGTCTTCGGCGCGCGCCTCCTCCTCCTGGAGGGCGATCAGCCGCTCGCGGTCTGCTACCGGGATCTGGTAATAATCGGGATGGATCTCGCTGAAGGCGAGGAAGCCGTGGCGGTTGCCGCCATACTCGACGAAGGCCGCCTGCAGGCTGGGCTCTACGCGGACGACCTTCGCGAGATAGATGTTGCCTTTGAGCTGCTTCTTCGCTGACGTCTCGACATCGTAATCTTCGAGGCGGTTACCATCCAGTACGACGACACGGGTTTCCTCCGCGTGTGTCGTGTCGATCAGCATACGTTTGGACATGAAGGGAAGAACTCCGATGGACCGCGAGGGCGCCTCTGCCGAACCATCGATGGCTGGCGAGGCCGCACGCTGCGGCACTAAGATGGTCAAGGGGTAGATGAAGCCCGCCCGTCGCCCCCGCCTGCTGCCTGTCCGCGCGGCATCTGCGGGAGTAACCCGAGAGGCGTTGCGTCTTGCTGGTCGAGCGGCGAATGGAGGTCATCCGGTTCCTGTCTGGGCGGCTCATGTCGCCATGATCCGGACCGGTATCGCAACCGGACCCATGACGCGGCACAAGCTGAGGCACCCCGCGAACGCGCCTGAGATCTCGTTCCAGGCCGATGGCATGGAAAAGCTCGGCTCGCACTGCGTGCTGACGGCAAAATGCCGGATGGGACGAGAACGCACCATCACAATTCATGATAGTGACGTAAGACACCGTCTTTCGCAAGCGGCGCCTTCATGCAAGCTGTTGTCAATCAGCCCGAACTACTGCCAACCAACGAGGTCATGGTTCGCATGGACAAGTCACTGACTGACGCCGCGGAGTTGAGGCGTCGCCCCCTGATGCGGGCGATGGTCCTGTCCGGTCTTGCGGCCGTAATCCCCGCCGTTGCCTTTGCGCGGCATCGCCATCCGTCGCTGGCAGCGCCTCATGTGGCGCGGAAGATCCTGCCGCCGTTGCCGCTGGTGATGCTCGATCCCGGACATGGCGGCAAGGATCCTGGCGCGATCGGGGTCTCCGGCACCTACGAGAAGCACATCGCCATCGCCGCGGCCACCGAGCTGCGGCGCCAGCTGCTGGCAACCGGGCGCTACCGGGTGATGCTGAGCCGGGACACCGACGTGTTCATCCCCCTGGAGGACCGCGTCGCCATCGCCCAGGGCAGGCAGGCAGCCCTGTTCGTCTCGATGCACGCCGACGCGCTGCATGACCGCGGCGTGCGGGGGGCCAGCGTCTATACCCTCTCGGAGGATGCCTCGGACGCGCAGACCGCCTCGCTGGCGCGGACCGAGAACAGCGCCGACCGCTATGGCGGCCCGCATGTGCGCAGCGTCTCGCCGGAAGTGCAGCGCATCCTTGCCAGCCTGGTGCGGCAGGAAACGCGCCTGGGCTCGGCGCGCATGGCGCGCGGCGTCGTGAGCGCGTTCCGGCCGCATGTCGGGCTGCTGACCAATCCCGACCGCCACGCCGCCTTCGTGGTGCTGAAGGCCGCCGACATCCCGAGCGTGCTGGTCGAGATGGGGTTCATGTCGAACCTGGCTGACGAGGCGGCATTGCGTCAGGCCAGCCATCGCACGCTGGTGGCCAGCGCCATGGCCCACGCGATCGACGGCTATTTTGCCGGTGCCGGCTTCACCCGTCTCGCCGGCTGAGGTGCCGGTCCATCATCTCGAACCATATCCGTAAGCCGCAGTAGGACCGTAACCATCGGGCACCGCGGCCAGCGGCTGCGGCGGGATGACACCCTCACCGGCGGCGGCCATGCACTGGGCATAGACGCGGTTATAGACCGATTGCGGCGATCCCGCCGAAGCCTGGGCGACGTGGCCGGCGCCGATCGCGGAACCGAGCAGCAATCCGCTGCCCGCGCCGATGGCGGCTCCGACGCCCGCCGACCCGGCCGCGACACCGATCAGCGCGCCCGCCGCCGCACCCAGCACTGTGCCGGTTGCCGCACTGCCGATGGCGCTGCTCGCGGCGCTCTGCTGCGGCGTGACGCCTTTGTCGGCGGCGGCCGAATACTGCCGGCAGCGGTCATCGTCCTGGAGGAACTGCGGGAAGGTCTTGCCTGGGCCGGGCGAGGCCACGATGGTCGGACTGGCAGGCGGCCCGGCACAGGCCGCGATCGACAGCGTCGCGAGCAATGCTGCCGCCGAAGATCGGATCGAGCGGCGCCGGATCGGCGAACAGGCCCGGATCGATGAACAGATGGGGCGCATGGGTCCAGCTCCAGGGACATTGGATGAAGACGCGCAAGCGGCCTGGGAGGGAAGCGGTTGCATGTCCTGCACCTGATGGTAATGTAGCGAAATGTCTCGTCCCGCGAACCGTCCGGAAGCCTGCGCGCCAGTTCGCGCCCTTGCTTCGTCCGGCGCGCTGCTTCGACTTATGTGCCCCTGAGCGACCGCCCGCTGCCTCGGCACCGGTAACGCCCAGGGGTCTGCCGCCGGTCATCATGACCGGCATGTCGAAGTTAGAGAGTCGCATCGAGCGAGACGAGGATATCAGTAAATGAGTATCGACCACCCCAGCTTCGGCCGCATCGAGGCGGATCGGGTCATCCTGTTCGACACCACCTTGCGCGACGGCGAGCAGTCGCCCGGCTTCTCGATGAACCTGAACGAGAAGCTGCGCATGGCCGAGGCCCTGGCCGAGCTCGGCGTGGATGTGATCGAGGCCGGTTTCCCGGTGGCCTCGGGTGGCGATTTCGAGAGCGTGAACGAGATCGCGAAGCAGGTGCGTGGGCCGGTGATCTGCGGGCTGGCCCGCACCGGAGGCCGCGACGACATCGCCCGGGCCGCGGAGGCGATCCGGCCGGCCGAGCGCAGGCGTATCCACCACTTCATCTCCACCTCGCCGCTGCACATGAAATACAAGCTGCGCATGGAGCCCGAGACGGTGCTCGAGCTGATCACCACCGGCAACCAGGCCGCGCGCCAGCATACCGACGACGTGGAATGGTCCGCCGAGGACGGCAGCCGCACCGAGCCGGATTTCCTGTGCCGCTGCGTCGAGGCAGCGATCCGCGCCGGGGCCAACACCATCAACATTCCCGACACCGTCGGCTATGCGACTCCCGAGGATATGGCGGCGATCTTCACGATGCTGCGCGAGCGCGTGCCCGGTGCGGACGGCGTGATCTTCTCGGCCCATAACCATAACGATCTCGGCCTCGCGGTGGCCAACACGATCGCTTCGCTGCATGCCGGCGTCCGTCAGATCGAATGCACCATCAACGGCATCGGCGAGCGTGCCGGCAACGCCGCCCTGGAAGAGATCGTCATGGCGCTGCGCACGCGCCCCGACGTGTTGCCGTTCCGGAACAACATCGTCACCTCGAAGCTGCTACGGCTCTCGCGCATGCTGTCGACCATCACCGGGTTCGACGTGCAGCCGAACAAGGCGATCGTCGGGCGCAACGCCTT
>CAXSEE010000055.1:0-14609 GCA_964235615.1 uncultured Acetobacteraceae bacterium
CGCCGGTGGCGCGCTCGACGAACACCGCGATCGGCACGCCCCAGGCGCGCTGGCGCGAGATGCACCAGTCCGGACGTTGGGCTACCATCGAGGTCAGCCGGCGGCGGGCCTGCGCGGGCACGAAGGCGACGCTCTCCAGCGCGGCGAGCGCCCTCGTGCGCAAGTTGGTCTCGCCGTCCATGCGGATGAACCATTGCGGCGTCGCGCGATAGATCACCGGCGCCCGCGAGCGCCAGGAATGCGGGTAGGAATGCACCAGGGTGCCGCGCGCCAGCAGGCCGCCCGAGCCCGCCAGCGTCGCCTTGGCCAGTGCCACGCAGACCGGATCGGCGGCCTTGAACACGTGGATGCCGGCGAACAGCGGCACACTTTCGGCGTAGCGGCCGTCGTCGAGAACGGTCTCCGGCACGGCGATGCCGTGGGCGGTGGTCAGCGCGAAGTCGTCCTCGCCATGTCCCGGCGCCATGTGCACCAGGCCGGAGCCCTGCTCGGTGGTGACGAACTCCCCGCCCAGCAGCGGCACCTCATGGTCATAGCCCTGGCCGCGAAGCGGATGCGCGCAGATCGTGCCGGCCAAGGCAGCACCCGGCAGGGTGTGAAGGATCTCGAAGCGGTCGACATGCAGGGCGGCGGCGACGCTGTCGGCCAGGTCTGCGGCCACCAGCAGGCGCATCCCAGGGCGGGCCAGGGCCAGTTCGCCGACCGCGCCCACCTGCATGACCACGTAGCTGATCTCGGGACCATAGGCGATGGCGCGGTTGCCCGGCATGGTCCAGGGCGTGGTGGTCCAGATCAGCACCTGGACGCCGTCGAGCAGCCGCCCGGGGGTCGGATCGACCAGCACCGGGAAGCCTACCCAGATCGTGGTGCTGGTATGGTCGTGATACTCGATCTCGGCTTCGGCCAGGGCGGTCTTCTCGACCGGGCTCCACATCACCGGGCGCAGGCCGCGATACAGCGAGCCGTTGAGCAGGAACTTGCCGATCTCCCCGGCGATCGCCGCCTCCGAGCCGAAGTCCATCGTCGCGTAGCGATGCGCCCAGTCGCCCTGCACGCCGAGCCGCTGGAACTCCACGGCCTGGATGTCGAGCCATTTCTGCGCGTAGGCGCGGCACTCGGCGCGGAACTGCAGGATCGGCACCTGGTCCTTGTCGCGTCCGGCCTTGCGGTATTCCTCCTCGATGCGCCACTCGATCGGCAGGCCGTGGCAGTCCCAGCCCGGCACGTAACGCACCGCGAAGCCGGCCATGCGGTGCGCGCGGTTGATCACGTCCTTCAGGATCTTGTTCAGAGCATGGCCGATATGCAGATTGCCGTTGGCGTAGGGCGGCCCGTCATGCAGGGTGAAACGCGGACGCCCGGCCCCGGCCGCGCCGATCTGCCGGTCGAGCCCGGTCGCGGCCCAGTGCGCCAGTATCGCCGGCTCCCGCTTCGGCAGGTCGCCGCGCATCGGAAACGACGTCTTCGGCAGGAAGACGGTATCGCGGTAATCGGTCTCGGTCATCGGGCCACTTTAGCAGGTATGGGTCGGATATGAACCCGTGCCGCCTCAGCCGCCGAGCCGTTGCCGCAGATAGTCCCGCGCCTGCTGGGAGTCGCGGGCGATCTGCTCGCGCAACTCGTCGAGGCCGTTGAAGCGCTTCTCGGCACGGAGCAGGGTGTGCAGCGCGACCGACAGCTCCTGGCCGTAAAGATCGCCCTCGAAGTCGAACAGATGCACTTCGAGCCGGCTTTCCAGTCCGGCCTCGATGGTCGGGCGGCGGCCGATGTTGGCGACGCCCGGATGGGCCTCGCCATCCGGCAGCCGCACCGTGACCGGGTAGACCCCTCGTGCCGGTTCCAGATGCCGGCCGAGCGGGATGTTGGCGGTCGGGAAGCCGATCGTCCTGCCGCGCTTGTCGCCATGCTCGACGATGCCGCGCACCGCCCAGGGACGGCCGAGCTCCTCGGTGGCGCGTTCCGGATAGCCGTCCAGCAACGCGCGCCGTATGCGGCTGGACGATAACGGGCCGCCGCTGTCCGCGAGTGGCGGCACCACGGTGAGGCCGATGCCGAGCCCCTCCGCCTGCGCGGCAAGGGTCGTGACATCGCCGCCGCGACGATGGCCGAAGGCAAAGTCGGGGCCGCAAGCGAGATGACGCAGGCCCAGCGCCTCGTGCAGCACCTCATGCACGAAGCGCTCGGCACTGAGCCGCGAGAAGGCCTCGTCGAACGTGATCTCGAAGATGCAGGCGACGCCGAGAGCGGCCAGGGCGGCATGGCGCTCGGCCGACAGGCTGAGGCGGAAGGGCGCGTCATCGGGCCGGAACAGCTCGCGCGGATGCGGCTCGAAGGTCACCACTCCGAGTTCCGCGTCCGGCCGCGCGGCGTGCAGAGTACGCAGCAGATGCGCGTGACCCAGATGCACGCCGTCGAAATTGCCCAGGGCGGCGATCGCTCCGCGCGCCGCCGCGGGGATGTTCCGCCAGTCGGTGTATATTTTGGTCACAGGCAGACGCCGAGACAGGGGGGCAGGCCGAAGCGGGCAGCTACGCTCGGGAAGTCCGGCGCGACCGGATGCTGCGTCCCCGCCACCGTCGCATCGGCAGGGCGTACCAGCTGGCAGGTGAGCAGGCCGGCGGCGGCGGCGGCATCGAGCTCGGCCACGACATCGGAGAGGAACAGGATCCTGCCCGCCGGCAGTCCGAGCAGCCCAGCCGCCGCTTGGTAGCTCGCGGCCTCGCGCTTGCCGCCGATCGCGGTATCCAGGAACCGGGCGAACAACGGCGTCAGGTCGCCCTGCGGCGTATGGCCGAAGATCAGCCGCTGCGCCGCCTCCGAACCGGAGGAATAGATCGCGAGCTGGAGGCCGGCCGCATGCCAGGCGCGCAACGCGGGTGCCACATCGTCATACAGCTCACCGACCAGGGCGCCACTCTCATAGCCGTCCCGCCAGGCCAGGCCCTGCAAGGTCTTCAGCGGCGTGACCTTGGCGTCGTCATCCATCCAGGCGAGGCACTGTTTCAGCGGATCGACGTCCGGGGCTGCCGCACGCACCGCAGCCAGGGCCGCCGCGACCTGCGGCTCATGCGCCCGGTCATGTATCAGGCTCGGCAGCGCGGCACGGGCATAGGGGAACAGCACGCGATGCACGAAGGCGATCGGCGTGGTGGTGCCCTCGATATCGATCAGCACCACGAGCGGGCTCTGTGCCACGTGACTGCTCCGAAGATCCGGTTCCATGGAGAGCTCAGGCAGCGACGAAGCGCTCGCTGATCGACGAGCCCGTGTAATGGGCAACCCAGCCGGTGGTGTCGGTGAACACGCGCAAGGCGGTCACGAACGGGGTGACGCCTGCGTCGAACCAGTGCGGGATGCCGTTCGGCACCGCGATCAGGTCGCCGGCCGTGCAATGGGCATCATAGACCCGGCCATCCACATGCAGGATGAAGCTGCCCTGGCCATGCACGAAGAACCTGACCTCGTCCTCGGTATGGGTGTGCTCGGAGAGGAATTTCTCCCGGATCGCGGCGATGTTCGGGGTTGATGCGTCCATCTTGATCACGTCCGCGGTGCCGGCGCCGCTCTCGCCCATCAGACGATCGAGATGCGGACGATAGGCGGCAAGGATGACCTCGGGACTGTCCTGCGGCGAAAGCTGCACCGGGCTTTCCCAACGCTCGAAGCGCACCCCGATGCGGCCGAGTTCGGCGGCGATATGCTCCGGATCCTCGGTCCGCAGCACCGGCGTGTCCGGGACGTCGTCTTCGAATACGGTCAGTCGGCTCATGATCCCAGCTTTCTCCGCTCAAGGGCGCAGGCGAGAAGGAACTCCAGTCCCTCGAACCTCGCCATGGCCAGATCCACCGAGGGTCCCCAAACATACACGCCGTGGCCGCGAATGAGGTAGCCCATCGTCATGGCCGGCAACATCGGGGAAATCATGCGGCAGAGACGCGGGATGTCCTGGTCGTTGTCCAGGATCGGCAGGCTCAGCTCGGCCTCATGCGTCGTCTGCCCCTCGAACACCTTGATCAGCTCGTAGCCGGTGAAGGTCAGCGCGCGGCCGGGCTCGACCATCGACAGCACCGTCGCCGCGACCGAATGGCCATGCACGACGGCGCGCGCAGCCGGGAACGCGCCATAGAGCTGGCAATGCAGCAGGGTCTCGGCGCTGGGACGATCCTGCGTCAGCGTGGCCCGTCCCCCGGTATCCACCTCGATCACGCTGGCACGGGTCAGGAATCCCTTGTGTCCGCCACTGCGGGTGATGGCGATACGGCCGTCTTCCAGGCGCCGGCTGATATTGCCGGACGTGGCCGGGACCCAGCCATGCTTGTCCAGCCGTCGTCCGGCCGCCACGATCTCATCGGCGGCTTCGTTCCAGGCCTGGTCCAACCTGGTATGATCCAGCCCGGTCCGGTCCGAATGCCGGCGCTCAGCCGTGCCGAACCGGCTCCTGCACAGGTGCTGCCGGCTGGGTGACCGTGGGAGAGGCGAGGCTGCCCGGAGCTGGATGCGGCGCCGACGTGTGGGCCTGAGCCTCCATGGACTCGTCGTCGGCCATGTTTTTCTTGAACGACTTCATGCCCTTGGCGAAGTCACCCATCAGCGTGCTGATTTTGCCGCTGCCACCGAACAGCAGCAGAACGACCGCAAGCACGATCAGCCAATGCCAGATGCTCAAGCCACCCATGATACCCTCTCTCCGCCCAGATGCCCCGTCCCCTGCTTTCCAGCCCGAGGGCGAACGTCATTCATCGCTGTGGAGCAGATGGCGCCATGCGCCCAGCCATGCAAGCCTTGTCTGCATCTTGCCTGCGCATACGCTTCCGGGCCTAATCGTTCAGGATCGTATGCGTCAGCCGCCGCGCAGCCGGGCAATCAGCGTCTCGGCAGTCTCCAGATCCGTCTCGAGCGCGTTGCGGGCGATGTCATGGGAGAATCCGGCCCGCGCCAGGGCTGCCAGCGCGCGCTGTCGTGCCCCCTCTTCGGCCTCGGCCGAGTCGCCATCACCGGGCTGCACGCCGAACGGGCCGATCCGCCGCTTGCGCGCCTGTAGCAGGGCGGCTGCGAGCTCAGCCTGCGCCACGTCGTCGAGCACGCCGGACTGGGCGTGGAGGAGCGCTCCGGCGATCCGCTCCGCGTCGATGCCGCGACTGGCCAGGTGGGCGGCGATCGCCCGGCGCGACCGGCCCCCGCGTGACAGGGCACGCGCCCGTCCGTCGGCGAACATCGTGTCGTCGACCAGCTTGAGCCGCATCATGTCCGACACGACCACGCGCACGGCCTCACGGGCCTGCTGCCGATGCTGCCGGACCTCGTCGGGATCAGCGCCCGCTTCGCTGGCGTATCTCGCCCAGCGCTGGATGCGCCGATCCAGCACACGGGTCAGGCCGACCTCGCTGGCGGCGAACCGGGCCAGGTAAGCCATGGCGGCTTCCCGTAGCCCGGCCGTGGTCACATCTGGTGCAGGCACACGGGGCGGCGCTGATACGCGGGGCGGCGCGGGCACGCGAGGCCGTTAGCGGCGTGCCTTGCGGGCAGCATAGCGCTTGTCCCGGGCCGCCTTCTGCTCGAGTTTTGCCAGGGCCTCCTGACGGGACGCCTCCTTCGCGGCGGCCTCCAGTTCGGCGTTGCGCGCGGCTTCGGCGACCAGCGCGGCAGCTTGCTCGGCGGCTAGACGGGCAGCCTCTTCCTCACGCTGCTTGCGCCGCTCTGCCATGCGGATTTCACGGGCGTCGGCGATGGCCTTGCGCTCGGCCTGACGCGCCAGCACCTCGGGATCATCCACGGCCGGCCTGGTCTTGAACTTCGCCAGCAGAGCGGTTTTGGCATCAGCGGAAGCGCGCTGGCGCTCGCTGAACTTATGGTCTTTGAAAATCTTACTAACCCTTTGTCTTGTTTCGACTTACCAGCATCGCCAAGCCTTCAGGCCGGCATCGGGCTGATGCTGTTGCTGCATTGCGGTTTCACCACCATATGCGGTCCAACTAATTTATGCGATACTGGGCTCGATTTGAAGTCGTGGCGTGCGCGCCACATTGCGGGGGATGACGATGCGGCACTGCTTTCCACGTCATGCCACTATGGCGGGAGGCCAGTCATGAACGTCTTTAAACCGGCAACCAGGACCGCGATGACAGAGGCCCAGGTCCGCAAGGCCGCCGCGAATACCGCAGGACACGAAAAGTTCGTCGATGACGATCCCTTCAACGAGGGTGACGCGGTGGTCTATGCCGCCCACGGCGTCGGCCGCATCGACCGGATCGGCCTCGAGGAGATCGCCGGCCACAAGCTGGAAGTCATCCAGGTGTCGTTCTCCGACAACCAGATGACCTTGCGCATCCCGCTGGCCCGCGCCCGGGCGTCAGGCCTGCGCAAGATCGCCAGCAAGGAGATCGTCGAGAAGGCGATGGCGGTCATTCGCGGCAAGCCACGCATCAGCAAGGCGCTGTGGGCGCGACGCGCGGTCGAGATCCAGGCGCGGATCAATTCCGGCGACCTGCTGCAGGTGGCGGAAGTCGTGCGTGACCTGCAACGTCACGTCGACAACCTTGAAGGCAGCTTCAGCGAGCGCAAGTTGTTCGAATTGGCGCTAGACAGGTTCGGTGCCGAGATCGCCGTGGTCGAGGGCAGCGATAAGACCGCTGTGCTCGATCGTCTGACGGCGACGATGAAGGCGGCCTGAACGCGCGCGTCCTAACGATCAATGACCTCCGTCCCTACCGTGGGACGAAGGCCATCACCGGATTAGGTTCCAAAGCTCCAGGTAAGCCAAAGCTTCAGCTAGGGCTCTCTTCTCCACCAGAAGCATCCGTCGTCACGTCGTCCGGCGCCGCCGCGTCGTCCTTCACGGAATCTGGGGCTCCTTCCTTCTCACGTCGCTTGGCTTCTTTCTTGGCGAGCTTGGCGCGGTTGCGTTCGGCTTTCTGAAACCCGTAATTGACCTTGAAGGTCATTCGTCCTCCTTCAGGCGATCTTGAGATTCACTGCGGACACCCGGCCTTTCTGGCCGCTTTCCAGATCAAAGGTGACCGCCTGACCATCGTTCAGGCTCTGCAGCCCCGCGCGCTCGACCGCCGAGATATGCACGAACACGTCGCTCGATCCGTCTGCGGGCTGAATGAAGCCGTAGCCCTTGGTCGCATTGAACCACTTAACCGTGCCGTTCGGCATGGCCTATCTCCCGATTTCGGAGGCCACCGTAGCGACGACCCATCTGCTCGACCGTTAAGGCAAGAAGCACCGAAGCGCCATTATGGCGACGAACCGCCGGGATGCCTACCCCGAGGCTCTAGCCTCCGGCCAGCGTATCGCAATCATGCCCCGGTGCCGCAACATAAATAGTGCCGCGCCCCCTCGAGCCCCGTTTTCACTCTGCCCAAGGTTTGACTTCGCGAGAGCGGCCACGCCATCATGGGACTGTCGGCGTGACTGTGCGGCGGAGTTGAGCCGGCGGTCGTCGGCAGGCGGCGGTCATGCCAGTTTCGCCGCTTCAGGACCCTCGATCCATGATCCCCTCGCTGATGCCGACCTACAACCGTGCGGACCTCGCTTTCGAGCGTGGCCAAGGCGCCTGGCTGTACACGTCGGACGGGCGACGTTTTCTCGATTTCGGGGCCGGCATCGCCACCTCCTCGATGGGCCACGGCCATCCGCATCTGGTCGCCGCCATCGCCGAGCAGGCGGCGAAGGTGATGCATGTCTCCAACCTGTATCGCGTGCCGCAGGCCGAGCGCCTGGCCGCGCGGCTGGTCGAGGCCTCGTTCGCCGACAGCGTGTTCTTCTGCAACTCGGGGGCGGAAGCCAACGAGGGCATGGTCAAGATGATGCGCCGCGCCATGTATGCCACCGGGCGGCCCGAGCGCACCCGCGTCCTCTGTTTCAACGGCGCCTTCCACGGACGCACGCTGGCGATGCTGTCGGCGACCGGAAGTGCGAAATACCTCGAGGGCTTCGGGCCTCCGGTCGAGGGCTTCGACCATGTGCCGCTGAACAACCTCAACGCGGTGCGCGACGCCATCACGCCGCAGACCGCGGCCATCGTTGTGGAACCGATCCAGGGCGAGGGCGGCGTCCGCATGGCCGAGCCGCGCTTCCTGCGCGAGCTGCGCAGCACCTGCGACGAATACGGCCTGTTCCTCGGCTTCGACGAAGTCCAGAGCGGCATGGGGCGCACCGGCCGGCTGTTCGCCCACGAGTGGGCCGAGGTGCGGCCGGATGTGGTCTCGACGGCCAAGGGCATCGGCGGCGGGTTTCCGCTGGGCGCCATCCTGGCCACCGAGGAGGTGGCGCGGCATCTGACGCCGGGCTCGCACGGCACCACCTTCGGCGGCAGCCCGCTGGCCTGTGCCGCCGGCAACGCCGTGCTCGACATCCTTCTCGCACCCGGTTTCCTCGACCGGGTCAGCCGCACCGGAGAGGTCCTGGCGGACGGGTTGCGCGGGCTGATCGAGGCCCATCCGGAGGCGTTCAGCGCCGTGCGCGGCCGTGGGCTGATGATCGGCCTGGCCTGCGTGCTGCCCAACACTGCCCTGCAGGCCGCATGCATCGAGGAGGGGCTGCTGGTGGTGGCGGCCGGGGAGAACGTGCTGCGGCTGGTCCCCCCGCTGGTCGCCGGCGAGGACGATGCCGCCGAGGCGGTGCGCCGGCTCGGCCTGGCGGCGGCGCGCGTGCTGGACCATGCCCGGGAAAAGCCGGCGAGGCCATCGTGATCCAGAAGCCTGGCATGAACCCGGAGCTGCGGCATTATCTCGACCTGCGCGACCTCGACACGGCCACCCTTCGCGCGATCCTCGACGTCTCGGCCAGCATGAAGCGGGCGCAGCAGGGCCGCGCCTTCCCGCTGCATCCCCGGCGTCCGCTGGCCGGCCGCACGCTGGGGCTGATGATGGAAAAGCCGTCCACCCGCACCAGGGTGTCGTTCGAGGTGGCGATGCGGCAGCTTGGCGGCGAAGTGATCATGCTGTCGTCGCGAGACACCCAGCTCGGGCGCGGCGAGAGCATTCCGGACACGGCGCGGGTGCTGTCGCGCTTCCTCGACGCGCTGGTGCTCCGCACCGATGACCCACGCAAGCTGCACGAGATGGTCGAGCACAGCAGCATCCCGATCATCAACGGGCTGACCGCGAGTTCGCACCCGGTCCAGATCCTGGCCGACATCCTCACCTTCGAGGAGCATCGCGGCCCGATCGCCGGACAGACGGTGGCCTGGTGCGGCGACGGCAACAATGTCGCCGCCTCCTGGATCGAGGCGGCCATGCGCTTCGGCTTCACCCTGCGCATCGCAGCACCCCCGGGCCTGGTCCCGGAACCGGAACTGCTGGATTGGGCGGAGACGCAGGAGCCGGTCGCAGGCGATTCGCCAGGCGCGGTAATACTGACGGCGAGTGCCGCGGAAGCCGTCGCCGGCGCCCGATGCGTGGTGACCGACGCGTGGATGTCGATGTCCGACGATCCGACCGAGGACTGGACCGGAGCGCTGGAGCCGTATCGCGTCGATGCCGCCCTGATGGCACGGGCGGCACCTGATGCCCTGTTCATGCATTGCCTGCCGGCGCATCGCGGCGAAGAAGTCACCAGCGAGGTGATCGACGGACGCTGGTCGGTGGTGTTCGACGAGGCCGAGAACCGGCTGCATGCCCAGAAGGGGCTGCTGGCATGGGTGCTCGGCGGCGAGGACTGGACCCAACTCGCGCGCATCGACGCCCATCATGGCTGAGCCGCCCAACGCCGTCCCTTCCACCACCGAGGATGTCCCCGCAGCGCCGGGCTGGGTCGAGGTCGGCGTGGACGAGATCCTGACCGACCCCGACTGCGGCCTGCCCAATCGTCCCAGCCTGCGCGGTCACCGCAACGCCTATCTGGACTGCCTCGCCGGCGCCGGACGCACCGGCGACATCGACGAGGCGCATGATCGCTGCCGAAAGCGCCTGCTGACCGCCCTGGTCGAGCATGAAGGTGTCGCCGCGGAACAGGCGCGCGTGATCGAGCAGAAGCTCGAAGCCCTGGAGGCGGAGATCAGCGCCCGTATCTAGTAGACTCAAGTCCGGCGCTTGGTGCCTGCCGGGCAAGGCTACTCTCGGGAGTTTGCGGAGCTGACCCGCCCGGGCAAGTGCCGCGGCCCGCGCCCGCCGGCGGCAGACGCTGCCGGTTCGACCTGTCTCCCGAGGGCGACCAGCGCGGCAAGCGCGCCGGCAGCGGCAAGTCCTGCGATGGCTGCGGTCCAACCGCCATAGAACTGCCGGCCGATGAGCAAGCCGGCAAAGAGCGGCCCTGTAACTCCCGCACCAGCCATGAGCGAGGTGTTCACCCCTTGCATCGCTCCCTGCTGTCCAGGAGGCGACCTGGTGGACAGCGCGCTGACGAGGGTCGGCCGCACGAACGAGGCACCGAGACTCGACACGACGACCGCCAACCCAAGGACAGCTGTGCTGTGGGTCGACCCGATCATGCCGTAGCCAAGGGCAAGCACACCGAACCCAAGCATCGCGAGCATACGATCGGACAGCAGCGGCGCCACCCGCTTCATCAGCACGAGTTGGGCGAAGATGTTGGTCGCACCAAGGGCCGTGAAGACGAGCCCCACATCATGCGCGTCCAACGGCTTGCCTTGCCACTGGAAGCGCGCCGCGAGGACGAGTGCCAGTTGCGACATGAACATGCTGAACGCCATGTAGAACAGCAGCAAGAGCCCAAGCACGGGCACGGTGGCGTTCGTGAGCATCGCCCGGGCCGGTTGCCGGATGACCGACGCTGCGGCCAGCTTCGTTTGGTTTGGCAGCAACAGCGTCGTCGCAACGATGGACCCGGCGGAGAGACCGGCCGCCACCCAGACCGGCGCTGCGATGGAGAAGGGGGCAAACAGACCGGCCAGCGCCGGCCCGACCATGAACCCGATGCCGATCGCGGCGCTGACGACGCCGACCGCTTGCTTGCGCGTTGCCGGCGTGCTGCCGTCTACGGCGCAGGCGAAGGCGACCGACAGATTTCCGGCGGTCAAGCCGTCGATGATCCTGGCGAGGAACACCAGTGCCAGGCTATGGGCGCTTGCGAGCAGGATGAAGCCGGCGAGCGTGCCGATTTGGCTGGCGATCAGGATCGGCTTGCGGCCGACGCGATCCGACAGCCGGCCGATCCAGGGCGCGGCGATGAACTGGCAGAGCGAATAGGAGGCCAGCAACACCCCGACCAGCAGCGGCGTCGCGCCGAAATGTTCCGAATAGAACGGCAGGAGCGGGAAGATGACGCCGAAGCCCGTAGCGTCGATGGCAACGATCGCAAAGATCGGCCCCATCACCTTCCAATCCAGCGAGGCGGCTGGAAGTCGAGATGAGCTTGTCATGCCTGAGCCGTAGCGCCGGTCATTCTTTGCCGCCCTTTTATCCATTCCAGCACGCGGTGCGGAGCGTCCTCTGAGATGACGTGAGCGATGGCGGAGCCCGATATCTCGCTTGCGGGCTTTGCACGGTCGAACATGGTCTGCTCGTGAAGTGCAACGGCATGACGCCAGTCGTCGGTGAGTATGGCGCTTGCCAGGTCCGCCGCGTCCCACAGGCCCAGGTTCACGCCCTGCCCGGAAAAAGGCGACATCAGGTGAGCTGCATCGCCGATCAGCGTGATGCCCGGCCGGTTGTGCCACCGTTCGCCAACCGGGAGCGCGTAGATCGGCTTCGGCATTATGTCGTCGGAACAGCTCTCGATCATAGTGAGAAGGCGAGGCGACCAATCCGGAAACTGGGCCAACAGGCATCGTCTCGTCGCGGTCGGCGAGGAGAGGTCCAGTTCACCGGATGCCGCCCAACCTTCCTCTACGCGCAGTGCCACATAGACCCCGATGCGGGCATGGGCGTTGCGCTGGGCCATCAGCGCCTTGTTGTCGCCCAGGGCAAACATGCTGCCATGGCCGACGAGCGAGGCGATGTCGGGGTGCTGCCTGTCCACGTCGTCGATCGAGATGATGACGAAGGTGACACCGCTGTAGATCGGCTTGGACATGGAGACGAGCGGACGAACCCGGGACCAGGCGCCATCGGCGCCAACGACGAGATCGAAGATCCCACCTCCGCCGGCCTCGCACAGGATCTCGTACTGGCCGCCGGTCAGAGGCCGCACGGAGCGCACCTTGTGCGCCCAATTCACCGTGCCGGGCTGGAGCGAGTCCAGGAGCATCCGCCGCAACTCGGCGCGATCCACCTCGGGGCTATCGCCATCGGCGCCAACGGGTTTCTGCGATAGGAGCTGGCCCGCCTTGTCGCAGAAGCGCATGCCCTGGTCTTCGTGGCGGGCGATGGTGCGGAACTCGGCTTCCAAGCCGGCGTGCCGCAGGGCCATTTGCCCGGAGTCCGGATGGAGGTCCAGCGTGCCGCCCTGCGACCGGACGAACGGCGACTCCTCCGCTTCGAAGACTGTCGCGGCCAAACCATTGACCTGAAGGATACGGGCCAGCGTCAGCCCTGTCGGCCCGGCCCCGACGATGGCGATCCGATGGGGTTCCCTCATGATCGCGCACCAGCAATCGCGGCCGTCGTCCGCTCCGGAAGGAGACAAGGGTGATGCTCTATATTTTTCAACATATCTTAAGATACATCGTTAGATAAAGATCGTCAACCCGATCGAGAGCTCCATGTTCGGGAGCAATTCGCGCCCTCTATGGCGATCTGCTCCCCCGTTGCCTATCTTTGACGGCATGGTCGATACCCCTGCCTTTCTCGATGCCAACCGTCCCGACGTACCCGATATCGTGGTGCCGCGCGGGATCACGCCCTTCTTCCTGGAGGGCCGCCCGGTGCGCGGCCGCCTGGTTCGGCTCGGCCCGCTCGCGGACGCCCTGCTGTCGCGTCATGACAACCCGGATCCGGTCACCCGGCTGGCGGGGGAAGCCCTTGCCCTGGTCGCCGGGCTATCCTCGGCGCTGAAATTCCGCGGCTCCTTCAGCCTCCAGGCCAAGGGTGACGGGCCGGTGCCGATGCTGCTGGCGGACTGCACCGACGCCGGCGCGCTGCGCTTCTACGCCCGCACCGATGCCGACCGCATGGCCGAGCTGGAACGGATCGATTCGCAGCCGAACGCCGCGACCCTGCTTGGCGGCGGCTACCTCGCCTTTACCGTGGACCAGGGCGGCGACCGGGAGCGCCACCAGGGCATCGTCGCCATCGAGGGCGACACGCTGTCCGCGATGGCGCAGCATTATTTCGAGACTTCCGAGCAGCATGCCTGCGCGGTCCGGCTCGCCTGCCGCAAGACCGAGGCCGGTTGGCGGGCGTCGGCGCTGATCCTCGAGCGGATCGCCCACCAGGGCGGCATCGTGCCCGATGACGATGACGAGTTCGCGCCGTTCGAGGAGCCCAGCGAGGCGGCGAACGAAGGCTGGCGCACCGCCGTGATCCTGGCCACCACGCTCAGCGACGACGAGCTGCTCGACGACCAGTTGCCGGCCGAGGACCTGCTCTACCGGCTGTTCCATACCGAGGGCCTGAGTGCGGACATGCCGCGCGCCCTGGCCTACGGCTGCCGCTGCTCACGGGCGCGGCTGGCCGGGATATTGGAAGGTTTCCCCGCGGAAGACCTCGACCACATGATGGTCGACGAGGACATCGTCATGACCTGCGAGTTCTGCAAACTGGATTTCCGGTTTCCGCGCGAAAGTGTCAAAGGGTCCTGAAACGCTACCGGCTCCGCCAGAGAGGCCGCTTGTGCCGCGGACGCGGGGTTTGTAGCGTCTGACGGGCCAAGAAAGGGAGACGCGGTGTGCCTTGCTGGGCGATTTCGTATCGAGACGGAATGTATCAGGTCACCGACAGCGACGGGATCAGCTATCCCATCACGTTGGACCGTCGTCCGGTCGAGGTCTTCAATCCCGGCTGGCATGCCCTGGGCTTGCAGACCGGCCTGCCGCCGTTCCATCTTCTGGAGCTGCACCATGACGGGCCGCCGGAACTGGATGCGGTCTGGTATCTGAGCGACGAGCTGGACTTCGTTGCCAACACGCCGCAGCATTTCAACCAGGGTCAGGCCGCCGAGGTGGTGTCCGGCATCTCCCCGCTGTTGCGCGACATCTACGACGAGACGTTATGCGCGCCGCAGCCAGATGTGGCGGCATCCTCCCGCGCCTTCGACGGCATCAACCCGATATTCGTGCGCGAGGTGATCGGTTTCGTCGTCGACACGTCGCTGTCGCCTCCAGATGTTGTGATGGCGCAACGGCTCGAGGGGGTCAGCGCGCATTACACGGCAGACGGCACGCAGCTCTCGACATCGCTGCTGCGTCACAGCCTCGACGTGGCGATACCGCAACCTGGGCCGGATGCGAATGCGAACCTGCTCATGCTGGCGTCGCCGTTCGACGCCACCCTGCTCGCAGCCCAGGAGCGTTTCGAGCTTGGCGCCGGCTCGATCAGCCAGGTCTACCGGTTCCGCGATCCGGCCGGACAGATGACGCTCTATCTCCTGTTCCAGCAGGACGGCAGCCCGGCGCTGTATGTTCCGGTGATGAACACGGTCTTCGCCGCCCGTGATGGCCTGTCCGGCGCCGAAGTGATGACGACGCTGCTGAGCTATTATGCCTGCCACACTGGGCGGGTCGTGCGGATGCACGCGGACGAAGTCGTGCGGATGCACGCGGACGA
>CAXSEE010000055.1:14709-21996 GCA_964235615.1 uncultured Acetobacteraceae bacterium
GCCGTCGCTTGTCGATGACCCGCCTTCCCCGCCTCGCGACGGATCGCCGGCGCCTGCGGCGATCGATGTGGCGCAACATCCTGGGGCGCAACACCCTGGATGGTGGAAGCGCCTCGTCGGATTGGGAAATCCTTGATGCCCAGCCCGACCATCTGGCTCGCCTCGGCGGCACTCGGCGCCTGCCTGCTGCTCGCGGCCTGTGGCGGCGGCGGCCAGCCCACGCCGGATTTCGCGCCACCGGACTACAGCTATCTCACCAAGCTGCGGCTGAACGTCGGCACCCTCACGATCGAGGACCATGCGGCACAGGGTGCGGACCCGAACGATCTTGGCCCGACCGCGCCGGTACCGCCGGACCAGGCGCTGCAGCAGATGGCCCATGACCGGCTGGTGGCGGCGGGGAACTCCTCCAGCGCCGTCTTCACCATCGACCAGGCCTCGATCGTCGGCACCGGCGGCGGCGCGATGGATGGCCATCTCGCGGTGCATCTCGACATCCTCACCGCCGATGGCGGCCATGCCGGCTATGCGGAAGCGCATGTCTTGCGGAAGTTCGTCCCTGGCGCCGCGACGCCTGACGATGGCACCCGCGCCGAGCTCTACGGCCTGACCCGGCAGATGATGCAGGACATGAATGTCGAGCTGGAATATCAGGTCCAGCGCTCGTTGCGGGACTGGCTCGTCGATGCCTCCGGTGCTCCCGTCGCCGGCACCGTCGAACAGCAGACGCTGCAGCCCCCCGGAACCAGCGCACCGGAACCCGGCGCACCGGAAGCAAGCCCCCCCGGAACCGGCACGACAGGCGGTGGAACCCCGGTGGGAACCACGCCCGTCGGCGCCGTTCCAGTCATCGGACCGGTGCCGCTCGCGCCACCACAGCAGGCGGTCCCGGATGCGGCAGCTGGAGCCGTGCCGGACAGCGGTACTGGGGCAACCCTTCAGGATCCGGCAGCCACGCCGCGTTCGCCGCCTCCCGGCTTCCTGCAACCACCCGTCGGGACGCCTCCCGCGGCAGGCGCCCCTGCGGCCAACAGTTATTGAAGCCATCAGCTATGACAGGAAGCCCGAGGCAATATTGACCGTCACGGCGATGATCACGGTGTTGAACACGAAACCGAGGAAGCCGTGCATGGTGGCCACGCGACGCAGCTTGCGCGAGGTGATCTGCACGTCCGAGACCTGGAAGGTCATGCCGAGCACGACCGAGAAATAGGTGAAGTCCCAGTAGTCGGGCTGGTCGTCCGACGGGAACTGCAGACCGCCGTCGATCTTCACGCCATCGCTGCGCTGGTAATACTCGTGGGCGTAGCGCATGGCGAAGGTGGCCTGCATCACCACCCAGGAGACCAGCAGGGTAAGCGCCACCAGCGCCACATGCAGCGCGCGCACATGCTCCGAGAGATCCTTGCCGCCGCCGAAGCCGACGATGATGGCCCCGAAGCTGACGCTGACACCGACCAGGGTGATGGCGAAGACGGACCACTCGCCCTCCTGTTGCGCATCCGCATTGGCGGGCATCCGGGACGGCGGCGTGGTGGTGAACCACAGCGCGCACAGCAACAGGAACACCAGGCTGCCGATGTCCCAGGCGGCGATCACGCGCGGGGCGCCATGCAGCGGCATCCCGAGCGGCGGCCCGATCAGCCAGTAGGCGACCAGGCCCGTGACCAGGCCGATGAAAGTGCGTTTGTGAGCCTGGATGATATTGACGAGGAGCATGAGTTTCGACCTTCGATGACCCGCCTGGTTAACCTCTGGTCATTACGCTACTTGGCAGGGGCTATAGCGGGCTCGCGATCTCATGCAGCATGCGGTCGGCGGTCAGGATCTGCGGCAGCACCCTGCCCTCGCCGCCGGATGGGTAATAGACATAGAACGGCACGCCGTCCCGGCCATGCTCGCGCAGGAAGTCCGAGATCTGGGCGTTCCTGCGAGTCCAGTCGCCTTTCAGATAGGCGACGTGATGGGCCGTGAAGGCCGCCTGGACCGACGCCGGCGACAAGGCGATCCGCTCGTTCACGAGGCAGGTCACGCACCAGGCCGCGGTCATGTCGACGAACACCGGCCTGCCCTCGGCGCGCAGGGCTGCCAGGCGGGTGCTGCTGAAGGCTTCGGTATTGGCGCCGGCAAGTGCCGCACCCGGTGCCGGCCTGGCTCCGGCGAGACCCGGCAGCAACGCCAGCGCGGCCAGGGTGCAGGCGAGCGCGCCGCCGATACATCCGAAACGGTTTCCGGCCAGGCGCTGCGACAGGCCGAGCAGCCATCCGCCGAGGGCCAGCAGCACCATGCCCGAGGCCAGCACCAGGATCGCCTGGTCGCCGCCCTCGATCGAGGTCACCCAGGCGAGCCAGGCGCAGGAGGCGAAGATCGGGAACGACAGGGCCTGGCGCAGCACCAGCATCCAGTTGCCCGGACGGGGCAGGAGTGCCGCGAAGCCAGGCACCAGCGCGAGCAGGATGTAGGGTAGCGCCAAGCCCAGCCCCATCGCCAGGAACACCGCCATGCCGGCGGCCGGGGGTGCGGAGAACGCGCCGGCGACGGCGACGCCGAGGAACGGCGCGGTGCAGGGAGTGGCGACCAGGACGGCCAGCAGCCCGGTTGCGAAGTCGCCGCCGTTGCTCTTGCGCGACGCCAGTCCCTGGCCGAGCCCGGTCACCCCGGCGCCGATCTCGAACAGGCCGGAAAGGTTGAGACCGACCGCGAACAGCAGCCAGCAGGTGCCGGCCACGAAGACGGCGGATTGGAACTGGAAGCCCCAGCCGACCGTCGCGTCGGCCATGCGCAGGACCAAGGTCAATGCGCCGAGGGCGGCGAAGGCCACCAGCACGCCGCCGGTATAGAAGGCGGCGCTGCGACGGGTCGCCGAGCGGGTGGCGCCGGACATCCGGCTTAGCGCCAGGGCCTTCATGGCCAGCACTGGGAACACGCAGGGCATCAGGTTCAGCACGATCCCGCCGAGCAGGGCGAACAGCAGCAGCCGCGGCAGCGCCGACCATCCGGTGGCGGCAGGAGAAAGCTTTCCCCAAGGCGCGCCGATGCTCAGAAAACTCTCGTTGCCGGCCGGGTCACGCAGCACCACCAGCCCGTCGAGATGCGCCAGGGGCGCCAGGGGATGCAGCCGGATCGCCACGTGCCCCGCCGTGACCGAGACCTTCTGCGCCGCCACCTGGTCGATCAGCCCGGGAGCCGATGGAAAGAACCAGGCATCCCGCACCGACTGCGGACCCAGACCTGTGCCGGACAACTGCAGCACGCCACCGGGCGTCAGGACCGCCGGAAACGGCGACGACAGCGGATGACGCGCCTGGGCAAGCTCGAACAGCGGCGCCTGCGGCGACAGGCCTGCTCCCCCCGTTGGCTGGACTGGGAGCAAGTCCAGCCGGAACACCCCATGCTCTGGAACGCACACATTGGCGCAGGCGAGCCAGTCCGCCGTCGCCGACAGATGCAAAGCCCCGGCGGGGGTGGTGCCCTGCTGGTCCGGATGGAACGTCACCGGCAGCACGACGTCGCCGGTGTAGCCGTAGCTCATCAGCGGGCCGTCCGGCAGCCGGCGCGGCGCCGGCCAGTCGATCGCGCCGCTATGGCCGGTGGCGGCGCCGGACGCGCTGACCGCGAGCGTCGGAGCCTCTCCGGCATCGCCGGGATTGGACCAGTAGCTGTGCCATCCCGGCGCCAGCCGTAGCCGCAGGCCGAGCCTGAGGTCATGTCCCGGCGTGAACTGGTCGGTCTCGCTGACCAGGCTCGCCGTGTCATGATCGGTCGTGACCAGGTTGCTCTCCGCCGCGGCTGCCGGCACGGCGACAGCGAGCAACGGAAGGACGAATCGCAGCATGGCGGCAGCATGGAAACGGATCATTCGCGCGCTATAGCACAACCGGGCGGCCTTCCGCGCGGGCCTGCGGGGCCATACACCCACACAATGGCTTCAGATCTGCTCCCCCTCCTCTCCGGCGCGATGTCCGGCCTTCCAGTGGCCGAGGTGCTGCCCGCCCTGCTCGACGCCCTTTCGAAGCGTCCGAACGCCGTGCTGGTGGCTCCTCCCGGCGCCGGCAAGACCACGCTGGTGCCGCTCGCCCTGCACGGCGCCGCCTGGCTGGGCGAGCAGCGCATCGTCATGCTGGAGCCGCGGCGTCTTGCCGCGCGTGCCGCGGCGCATCGCATGGCATCGCTGATCGGCCAGGAGGCCGGCGGGCTGGTCGGGTTCCGCACCCGTCTCGACGCCGCCGTCTCGGCGCGGACACGCATCGAGGTGGTGACCGAAGGGCTGCTGGTGCGCCGCCTGCTCTCCGACCCGACCCTGGACGGCATCGGCTGCGTCATCTTCGACGAGATCCACGAGCGCAGCCTGGACGCCGACCTAGCGCTGGCCTTCTGCCTCGACCTGCAGCGCACCCTGCGCCCGGAGCTGCGGCTGCTGGCGATGTCGGCGACGGCAGACAGCCCGACGCTGGCGCGCACGCTGGACGGGCCGGTGATCGAGAGCGCCGGACGGCTGTTCGCGGTCGAGATCCGCCATGCCGCACGCGATCCGCTGGCGATCCGCGACCTGCCGGAGATGACGGCCAGGGCCATACGCACGATCTTTGGCGACGGTGCCGCGCCGGACGGGGACATCCTCGCCTTCCTGCCCGGCGTCGGCGAGATCCGGCGGACCGCGTCAAGCCTCGATGGCCTCGACGCCGAGATCCTGCCGCTGCATGGCGAGCTGCCGCCGGCCGAGCAGGATCACGTGCTGCGTCCGGCGTCTCCCGGGCGCCGGCGTCGGGTGGTGCTGGCGACCTCGATCGCGGAGACCTCGCTGACCGTCCCGGGCGTGCGGATCGTCGTCGACGGCGGCTATCGCCGGGCGCCGAGGCTCGATGCCGGCAGCGGGCTGTCCCGGCTGGAGACCATGCGCATCAGCCGGGCGACCGCGACGCAGCGCAGCGGACGGGCTGGACGGGAGGGACCCGGCCTGGCCATCCGGCTCTGGACGGAAGCGACCGGACGCGGCATGGCGGTGCATGACCGGCCCGAGATCCTCGATGCCGAGCTGGCGGGCTTCTGCCTCGATGCCAGCGCCTGGGCCGCGACGATGGGGACCCAGCCCGCCGACCTGCCGTTGCCGGACCCGCCGCCGAACGGCGCCTACGAGGCCGCGCGTTCGTTGCTGCGGGATCTCGGCGCGCTGGACGGCGACGGCACCATCACCGCGTCGGGGATTAGGATGGCCGAGCTCGGAGCGCATCCGCGCCTGGCGGCGATGATGCTGGCCGCCCGCGATCCGGCCGAGGCCGCCCTTGCCGCCGATCTCGCCGCCCTGCTCGAGGAACGCGATCCGCTGCGGCCCCATGCCTCTGGCAGAAGACTGGGTGCCTCCGGCGGTGGGCCGGTCGACCCTCCGGCGGACGTCGGCCTGCGCCTGGCACTGCTCGCGGGCGGCGACCATCCGCTTGCGGACCGGGGGGCGCTGGCCCGTATCCGGCAGGCCGCCCGCAATTACCGCCACCGCCTCGGCACGCACGCGCCGGCTGCCGGGGATGCCGCGGCCCTGCTCGCCGCCGCCTTCCCCGACCGCATCGCCCAGCGTCGCGGGGAGCCGGGCGCGTTCCGCATGTCCGGCGGCGGCAGCGCCAGGCTGGCGCGCAGCGACGACCTCGCCGACGCGCCGCTGCTGGTCGCGGCCAGCCTGCAGGTCAAGGCGGCGCCGCAGATCCGCCTTGCAGCGAGGCTCGATCCGGAGGCGCTGCCGGCGTCGCTGCTGGCGCGCACCACCGAGCAGGTCGAAGTGGCGCTCGACCCTGTCAGCGGCTCGGTGATCAGCCGCAGGCGGTTGCGGCTCGGCGTGCTGGTGCTGCGCGACCGCACCCTGACCGCGGACCCGCGGCAGACCGCGCGGCTGCTCGCCGACGAGGCCGCGGGCAAGCTGCGCACGGCGCTGACCTGGAGCGATGCCGCCTGCCAGTTCCAGGCTCGCGTGGCCCTGGCGCGCGAGGCGGGGCTGGATGCGTCCCTGCCCGACCTGTCCGATGCGGCCCTTTCCGGCAGCGTGGCCGACTGGCTGGCTCCGGCCACCGGCGGCATGACGCGCCTGTCCGATCTCGCGACGCTGGACCTGCTGGGGTTGCTGCACGCCCGGCTGGATGCCGCACAGGCCGCCCTGATCGACCGGGAGCTGCCGACCCACCTGGCGCTGCCCGGCGGCCGGGCGTCGGTCGACTATACCGGTCCGGTGCCGCAGGCTTCGGCACGGGCACAGGCCTTCTACGGTCTGCGCCAGACCCCGGTGCTGGCACGCGGCCGGGTCAAGCTGCGGCTCGCCCTGCTGTCGCCGGCAGGACGTCCGGCCGCCATCACCGGGGATCTCGCGAGCTTCTGGCAGGGTGCGTGGATCGAGACCCGGCGCGAGCTGCGCGGACGCTACCCCAGGCATGACTGGCCCGAAAATCCCGGCGCCGCCTGAACGTGCTGGCGTTGTATGAGAGCCTTATCAGTCGTTTGGGACCTCCGGGCCATACCAATCCTGTCGAGGCTGCTCTAGGATCATGCCGGCGAGCCGCCTGGAGGAAGCATCCGCATGACGCAACGCGCCGGCCGGATGCTGTTGTTTGTCACGCTGGTGATAGGCTGGACGCCCGCCGCCGATGCGCAGGATCCGGCCGGCCAGAACGACATGCTCTCCACGCTGCCGACGGTACCGGCGCTGGTGCGCACGGGTCCGCTGAGCTTTGCCCCACTGGTGCGAAAGGTGGTGCCGGCGGTGGTCAACATCGCGGTGACCCAGGATGTCGAGGAGGATGCGCCCGCCCCGAAGGCCAGGGTGCCCCAGGCTAGGACACCCCAGTCGAGGATACCGCAAGCCTTGCGCGGCACGCCGTTCGAGAAGCCGTTCAAGGACCGCATGCGCAAGCGGCCCGAGCAGATGCTGGGAGCCGGATCCGGCTTCGTGATCGATCCGTCGGGGATCATCGTCACCAACAACCACGTAGTCGAGAATGCCGACCGCATCACCGTCTCCTTCTCCGACGGGACCGAGCTGCCGGCTCGGCTGATCGGCGCCGACGAGCTCACCGACATCGCGGTGATCGCGGTGAAGCCGGCCAGACCGCTGGCCTTCGTGACCTGGGGCGACAGCCGGAAAGTCGAGGTCGGCGACTGGATCCTGGCCGCGGGCAACCCGTTCGGACTGGGCTCGTCGGTCACCGCGGGCATCGTCTCGGCGCGCTCGCGGGACATCGGCGCGGGACCGTTCGACGACTTCCTGCAGCTCGACGCGCCGATCAACCCGGGCAACTCCGGCGGCCC